>NZ_CP066832.1 GCF_016598615.1 Streptomyces liliifuscus | reverse complement strand
GTACAGAGGGCGCAGAGCGCCCTCTGACAGACCGTCAGCGCAGAGCGCTGACCGGCCCGCCAAGGGCCGGTTGTGGAGCCGGCCCGCGGGGCGGGCCGGAGGCCGGCGGATGGTTCGGCCTCGAATTCGGGTCCTCTTTCCGGGGGTTGGGGTCAGAGATTGGCTGGCTAGGTGGGAGGGGGTTCCCTCGTGGTCCTGGCGGGCCTTTTCTGTGGTTTCTCGACGGGTTTTCAGGTTGTCCCGGTGGTGTTTCTCTGCGGGTGGTCCTGATTTCTCGTGCGGCCTGATCATTCTAAGGGCTCGGGGCCCCGGAATTCAAGTTGTGGGGCGGGAATTGACGGGGTTTCCGTTTCCCCGGCCCCGGGGGTGACTCCGGTCCGGCCGGGCGGCCCCTGTGCGGCTCTGGCGGCAGCCTACAGGGGTGTTGGCAGTCGGGGAAGGGGATAGCGGGGGCGAGGCTCCAGGGGGCCGTGTGCGGCAATCCGGGGCGTGCGTGAGGGTGGCGTTAGATTCGCGTTCCGGGAATTGGCGGGTTGTTAGATTCGGTGGACCGGTGGTGTTAGATCCGGGGTCGCTCCAATCGTCGTGCGTGGGGCGGGTGTTAGATTCGCCGGTTGGGTTGGTGGGGGGTTCCCGGGGTGCCGTTAGATTCGGGTCGAGGGTCGGTGGGGGTGTTAGATCCGGGGTTGCGCGGGGGTGGGGTCGGGTGGCTCCGGTGGGTTCGGGGTGGGTTGGCTGCGCGGGCTCGGGTGGGGGGTGGGGGTGGTCGTTGGGGGTGAGGGGAGGGGGTGAGGTTTCTAGTTGGCGCTGGGTTTGGTTGAGCGTATGGGGGTGATCCCGTTCCGGTGTTGCGTATTCACGGTTCGGTGTGTACTGTAGTTCTCACGAGGTCGGCGGAACGAAGAACCGGCCGAGAAACCACCTACTGACCCTGTTGGAGGGGATCTTCATGTCCGGTACCCAGACGTTCACCACCCCGGCCGGTAACACCTACTCGTACGCGGTCGAGACGGGCGAGAACGGCGAGGCGGTCTACGACCTGTCCCGCGTCCTCCAGGACGGCGTGTTCCCGATCGGCACGGTCGTGGTCCACCCGAACTGGGAGCTGTTCCCGAAGGTCGCGGGTCTGCTGAACGTCCAGTTCGGCAAGGGCAGCGCGACCGACCGCCACGAGCGGACCGACGCCCCGAAGCTGGGCGACATGGACCTGCCGTACGTGGTCGGCAGCCACCTGGTCAACCCGGCCGACCTGACCGCCGAGACGGACAACGGGGCCGCGCCGCTGCTGACGTTCCGCAAGCGGATCATGGGTGCGGCCTTCGAGACCAACTCCCCGGCCGAGAACGCCAGCCAGGACACCTTCGAGAAGGTCCGCGACCTCGTCACCGGCCTGGTCACCACCTACCAGGCCGACAAGAACACCCCCAAGCGCGAGGCCACGTACACCAAGTTCCTCAACGGCAAGCGCGCCGAGGCCGTCCAGGCCGAGATCAACAAGCTCGACGACAAGGCACAGGCACTCGCCTTCATGCGCGCCGAGCTCGTCGAGAAGCTCAACGGCTACAAGACCGCCTGACCCCCCCCCCACCCCCGGCGGCCCCAACCCCCAACACGGGGCCGCCGAACCCCCACACCCCCCACCCCCGCCCGTGTCCGGGCCCCCACGGGGCCCGGGCACCCACCCGCACCAGTAGAGATGAGCCGAGGATGACGCAGCGCAACAGCCAGCCTGAGATACCCGCCACCTGCCCCGGATGGGGCGAGGAGTGCGGCAACGAGACGGAGAGGGGAGCCGACCTCTGCCCTGACTGCCTCATGGGACGGCTGGACGCGCAATCCCCCCGGATCCCCTGTAGCCCTTCCCCGAGACGGCAGTAGCCCCAGACCAGGGTCGGGCGGCCCCGCCCTCCAAGGGCCGCTCGCGCCCGCCACAGGCCCGGCCCCGGCCCCCCTCACCCACCGGGGCCGGGCCGCCCCGCCCCCGCCGCCTGCCTTACCGCTCGACCGTTGCGTATTCGTGTTTCATTGTGTACTGTAATCACATCAGCCGGTCGCCGTCAGCGCCAAACTCCTGGGAGATTCCATGCTCGCCCTGCTTCGCCGTTCGCCGAAAGGTCGCTACGCCCGTCACCGAGAAGTCGGCGATGTGCCCCACGACCGGGCTCCCGTACGGCGAGCCTGGCTCCGTGGAGCGACTGACCTGGATTTTCGCCGAGCAGGACCTGGAGGACATCCAGGAGCGCATGGAGTACTTCGCGGCACGCGCCGCCGCGCGCCCCGAGTCCGGCCTGGTCGTGTCCAACATCAAGACCCCCATAGCCCGTCCGCACATCCTTCGCATCGGCGACTTCGAGTCCGACGGGGACCGGCGCGGCGGCACATGTGTTGAGTGCGGGGCGCACGGTGAACTGTCCGCGCTTCGGGACCTTGCCCGGCACGACCTCGGCTGTGAGGCGACTTGGTTCTAACGCCGGGTGCCGCCCCCCGGTGGGGGCGGCACCCATCCGACCGCACATCTCCGCGCCACCCTCACAAGCTAGGAAAGTGGGAGCAATGATGAACCACAGGATCGGCCGCAGGATCGGGCGCAGGACTGGAATCTTCCTGGGTGTTCTGCTGGGTGTCTCCGCGATCGTCCTTACCGTGTTCTGCTTCAAGATCTCCATGGATGCTTCGCGCGCGCTCTCGAACCCCGCCGCCGAGTCTCAGACCATGCCGCATTGCCGGTAACGGCTCGCGCTGGTGCGCCCCGAAAGGACCCCTGATGACTGACAGCAAGATCACGGAGTTGCTTGCCCGCGCAGCGGGTGGCGACTCTGAGGCGGCCGCCGCGTTCGTGCGAGCGCGAGCACTGCGACTCCACGCGGCGGAGCGCGTCAGCGCCAGCGGCCGGGCGGCCGCACGGCGGATGCTCCGGACAGCCTCCTAATCTCGCGCGCCGCGCCCCCCCTTCCGGCGCCCCCTCCCCCGCCTCCCTTGTTCGCGCCCCGCTCAGCGTTTCGCTGGGCGGGGCCGCTTGCGTTCCGCAGCCCTCGTCGCGACCTGCTCAACTCCCCGCCCCTCTCGATCCTGTCTCGGTTCTGCCTCGTGCTGACGGTCCCTGGCTTTCTCGCTTCCGTGCTCCCTGTCTGGCTCCGTGCTTCGTGGTCTGTCTGTGTCTCGTCTGTCGTTGTGTGCTTCGGCTGCTCCTCTGTCTCTTCGGCTCTTGTGCTCCTCGGCCTCTTCGTCTTGCTTGCCGTTGCCGGTCCGCCTGTTCTCTCTGTTCGCTGCTCCTCTCTCCCTCGCTCCTCCCGTCCTGCTGCTCTCCCCTTCCGTCTCCCTTCCTCCTCACTCCCCGCCGGCTTCCTCCTTCCTGTCGTTCGCCTGTGGCTCTTCGCTGATGTCCTCAGTGCCCTTGGGGGTCTCGTAGAGAAGTAGTCGGCGCACTCCAACCCCCTTGACCGTCGCCCTGAAGTGCAGGTTTCCGTGTCGAGGGCGCAGCCTGGGGGCAAGTTGTAGGGCAAGTTGAAAGGCAAGCTGTAGAGCAAGTTGTAGGGCATGTTGTGGGGCAAGTTGTAAGGCAAGCTGGCTTCTGGCGGTGGTCTGCGCGGCCAAGTCCCGTCTTTCGCGGGGGGTGATTTCTCTCCCCTCCGGCATTCACGGAGGGGAGAGAAATCACCCTCCCCTGCAGTTGGGCTCCCTGGGAAGGGGAGGAGAAATCTCCCTCCTTTCAGGTCAGGGGGGAGATTTCTCAGTTGCCGCGCTGGGGGGAGAGACTTCTCTCCCCCTCAGGTCGGGGGAGAGAAATCACAGTCCAAGGGAGCGGCCCTGGGACGGCCGGCGCCTGCGCAGGTGGGGCGTGCCGCTCGGCGCCGGCTGTTCTGGCTGCCTGGGACGCGGCGGGGTCATGCTCCCTGCGACGCCACGGTGGCCTCGATGGGCTCGCCGTCGCAGATGCGCCCGTCGAGGCAGAGCTCGCGGTAGCCGGTCGTGTAGGTGAAGCCGTGTCCGCCGCAGGTGGCGCAGTCCGAGGCGTGGGCGGTGGGGGCGCCGAAGCAGAGAATCGGCTCCTGGTGGACGGCGGTGTAGTTGTCGTCGCCGTGGTGCTCCCAGGTGAGCACGGTGAGGACTTCGCCGGTGCCGTCGCAGCGCCCTGCGCAGTTGTGGGGGTGCGGGTCCTCGTCTTCGTGCTGGTCGTCGAAGTCGCGGAAGGCGTCCAGGAGGTAGGCGCGGGCGCGCAGATCGTTCAGGGCTGGCCGGCGGTCGAGGGCCCGCAGGGCGTGGCCGGCGGTGGCCGCGGCCACCGCTGCGGCGCTGTCGGCCGGTGCCGCGGTGGCGGCCCAGTCGAGTAGGAGTCCGCGGGTCATGAGGTGTCGCCGTTGTTCGCTGGCCACGTCGACGGCGGGGAAGCGGGAGGTGAGGCCGAGGTTGGCCCAGGCGTAGGTGTCGAGCATTTGGCGAACCAGCCGGGGGCCGGGTCGGAGGAAGGGGCGCTTGGGTGGCAGAGAGTCGTCAGTGGCTTGGGGGGCTAGGCATGAGTCGCCGTGGGTGTGCTGGTGGAGTCGGGCGTACTGGGCTCGCAGGTGGTCGAGACCGTTGTGGGGGTGGTCGTCGAGGGCCAGGCCGTCGACCTCGCGGAGGAGGGCGCCGTGGTCGCGGGCGGCTTCGTAGAGGTCGGGGTCTCGGGTGCGCAGGGCGAGGACGTCGACGAGTGCGCCGGCGTGCAGGAGGTTGAAGCGGCGCAGGGCGGGGACGGCGTCGCTGTCGGGGTCGTATTCGAGAGCGTCGGTGAGGCGATAGTGGGCCCAACGCGCTTCGAGGATGAGCCGGGTGATGGACGGGCGTTCATCGCGGTACGCCTTTACGGTGTGTTCGGGGTGGTGGCTGACGGGCACGAGGGTTCCCTTCAGGTGACTGGTGGCGGGTTAGCGGGGCCTGGTCGGCCCGGGCTTCATCGGGTCGTTGCAGGCGAGGTCACGATGGCGTCGGCTAGGCGGTGAAGGCTGTCGCCCTGCGGAGCTTCAGCCTTGAAGACGCGGTGCGCCGCTCCGGCGGGGGCGTGGGGCAGTGCGAAGACGCGGCCGCGGTCGAGGACGGCGAGGAGGCGTGCGGCGTGATGTTCGCATCCATCGGCGCCAGCGTTGTCCGCGTCGAGCACGGTCACGGCGACGGGGCCGGCGCAGGTGGTGTGATCCGTCGGGAGTGTGGCGGGGCAGCGGGCCATCGGTCCTCATCTGGTGGGCTGGGTGAAGTGGCAGTATGGGGCTTCGAGTTGGCGGGGACGGAGCCTGGGCTGCGGCTAGCACCGTTCTTCGTCGAGGAGGTGCGCGTGGCCCCAGGGGTTCGGTTCCGGGACCGGGCGTCGTGTGCGATGTCGCGGAGGCGCTCGCGGCGTCGTTCTTGTACGTAGCCGCGGCAGTGCAGGGGCGTGCTGGGAGGTGGGCCACGCCGAGGCGGTGCGGTCGCCTGGTCAGGCGCCGGCTGAGGGCGAGAGCGAGCAGGGTGACGACGGCTCGGAGGACTTTTCCGAGAACGAAGGGGTGCATCTGGTGTCTCCCACTGGATGATGCGGGGCCACCGGGTGGTGGCCCCGCATCGGAGGTAGTCGGGACGGGTGGGCTGGGGGTGGGTAACTGGTCGCGTGGCAGCGGATCGCCAGGGAGGAGGGCCAGTCGTGACTCGCCGGGGCTCCGTGGCGTCGGTCCTCGTTCCGTTTCGATCACCACCAGTGCCGGAACAGGTAGTCACCGCGCGGGATCTCGCCGCGCCGGATGAGATCGGCCAGGACCAATTTCAGCGAGGGAGAGAAAGCGCGATCGGCGAATAATCGGTTCTCGAACACGGCGTTCTCAAGGTCTTGCGTTTCAGGCGGGTTCGCCTCGACAGTGGCTGGCGTGTTCTCGTCAGCGACGCGGATGCTCAGCCAGTAATCCAGCTCAGTCATGCCGGTCTTGACGACGCTCTCGCCGGTACGGGAGTCCCAGCCCAGGTACAGCTCGGCGTCGTCGAGGTCTCCGAGTGCTTCCAGGTAGTCGTCGTCGGAGGTGAGTTCGTACAGCTTCACGCTGTCATTACCGATGTGCTCGTCGTCCCGCTGGCATCCGCGTAGCGAGCTATACGGCTTGCCGTAGACGCGTTCGGCAATGGCTTCGATCGGGATGTGGCCGTTCTCGGCGGTCGCATGATCAGCGTGTGGCTCCAGCATGTAGATGCTGTAGGGCGTGTACTTGGGTGCGTCGGGCATGACCGATCTTCCTCGTGGGTCTCCGGGGTCGGTCAGATGTGGTCGTGGAGATCGGTGTCGTTGTAGGTGGTCTGGGAGACCGTGATCCAGCCGGTTCGGTCGCCGTCGCGGAGCTGGAGCTCCCACTTGCCCGGCTGCCAGTGCTGACCGGTCTGCTTCCGGCCGACGTATTGCCGCTGGCACTGCTTGGTGGGCTGGCTGCTGCCGTCTGTGGTCGAGCCGGAGGAGCCGGGCTGGGTGGTGCCGGAGGTGCCTCCGTTGGTGAGCGACTTGCCGGGCTGGGTACCGCCGGACGAGCCGCCGGAGCCGTCGGGGGTTGTGTCGTTGTTCTTCTTGCCGGTGCTGCCGGACGAGCTGGACTTGCCGCTGCTGGACTTGCTGCCGCTGGAGCCGCCGCTGCGGCCCGCGAAGGCGGTAGTGGTGAACGAGCTGGTGCGGATGGTCGAGCAGTCCTGGCGGTACACGTCCTCGTAGTCGGTGATCCAGCGACCGGCGTAGCCACGCTTGTCGATGACCTCGCCGTGCTTGATGGGCTCGTTGGTGCAGCCGGTGAGGGCGAGGAGCGCGGCGGCCGTTAGGGCGGTGCCGAGCGTCAGGGTGCGGGGCGTGGGCACGTTGGGCTCCAGGAGGTGTGTGGGTGCGCTCGTCTGCTACTGGTGTTGTGCGCGAGCGGCGTGTGACACAGAGGCGGAACTTTCTCCGTGAAGATCACAGTACACATTGAATCTTCAATACGCAACGCACAGTTGAGGTGTCGATCCGTCTCCTCGTCATGAGGCGTTGGGCAGCCCGGCGTTGGGCGCGTCTGAGCGCTGTGTGAGTGCTTGCGCGTCAGCTAATGGACTGGATGATCCAGGCGAGCAGGCAGATGCCGGCGATGACCGCCCACATGCGCAGGGCGGCCGGATCCTTAGCGATCGACTTGGCGTTGGACTCGAACACCTCGGCCGTCGGCATCATGCCGGGGTGGACGGTGTCCCTGTGCTCATCCCGCTTGGCGGCGGCCTGATCCTTCGGCAGCCACCCGGTCGTGATCCCGCATGGGCCGCACTCGTACCGCCATGCCACTGCGGGCTCCTCTTCCGCCGGTCCTGTCGGATGTGGTTCGACGGTACCGGGGTGCCGCGCCCTACGGGATCGGAACAAGCCGATAGGGAACGGTAGATGGGGGCGGTAGATGCTTCTAGCGTTGGCATAGATGCGCAGGTCAGACGGTCGTAGATGTCGCCGATAGATGGCTGGCGGCGCCTCCGCGGGGGAGGGGAGTGATGGCCGGCCGAGAGGGGTTTCGGGCGCCCGGGAGCCCCCTCTGGCCGGCGGCCGGGGGGAGCTCCCGGGCGGATGGTTCAGGCACTGTCCGCAGGGGCCTCGAGGAAGGCGACTTCGGGGGGTGGAGCGGGGGGCTCGGCAGGGGGTGCGGCGGGGGCGTTCGGGGTGAGGTCGGGGACCAGCTGGGCGGGGATCCGTAGGGCCCTGCCGAGGGCCTGCTCGAGGTCGGCGATGTGCACGCCGAAGTAGTTCCTCCCCTGGATGCCCATCTGGGTTCGGACGGGGATGTCGAGGGCTTTGCACTTCTGTCTGATCATGGGTTCCGTCCAGTCGGCCAACATCCTCTCCCGGTGGATCCGTTCGAGGAGAGTGTCGGTGTGGACGCCCTTGCGGCCCTGGCGGACGGCGAAGGCGACGCTGTGCTCGACGAACGCTGCGAAGGCGGCGTCGGCTTCGGCAGAAGTGACTTGGGCCTGCGTCGTTTCGGGGTCCCACTCCCCCGCCGTTTCATGATCGTTTAGGGTGTCGGTTCCCTGAGGCGCTTCCTCCTCGGCAGTGGTGTGCGCGTCTTCCAGGTCCTTCACCGTGCGGCCGGCCGACAGTCCGGTACGGACGGCGACGGTCGTGACGATGACCAGTCCGGTTGCGCCGTAGGCGTACCAGAGGCCGGGGTGCTTCTGAGTGAAGTAGAGGGCGATGTAGCCGGCGGTGCCGAGAGCACCGAGGCGGACGAGGAACCCCCCGCTCTCCTGGTCGCCGGCGCGCAGCCAGGCTCCCACGTAGCGCAGGGCGACCATGGTGGCGCTGGCCACCACGGGCACCTCGCGCACGAACGGGATGTGCTCCAGCCTGATCTTCCGCCGGCCCTGCTTGGCGGTGTTCGTCGTGTCCGGCTTCCCGCTCATGCCCCCACCAGGGACAGCCCGGCGGTGGCGACGGCGATGACCGCCCGCCAGATGGAGCCCTGTGCTGCGGACATGGCGGCCGCAGTGAGCATCCCCCACAGGGCGCCGGTGAACGGCACGATGGGGGCGAAGGCGGACAGCACGAGCAGGATGATCACGACGGCAGTCATGCCGATGGATCCCAGGTCGGGGTTCTCGGCGATCTGGCGCGGGATGTCCTGGACGGCGGTGCCGAGGTCGTGGGGCCAGGAGCCGGCGCGAAGGAAGGCGAGCTCGGCGAAGAAGCCGATGGCCTGGGCTGGGCCTCGGGCCAGCTTCTTCTTCCCCTTGCCCCAGATGCCGTAGATGAGCGTGACGATCAGGATGACGCTGACGGCTGTGGCGGACATCGGGCCGAGGGCGCTGGTTCCGGCCCCGGCGGCGAGCAGGGTGGTCACGGGTGTCCTTAGAAGGTGGGGGCGGAGAACAGCAGGACGGCGATGCCGGCGGAGGCGACCGGGATGTGGGTGAGGAAGCGGACCGCGGCGCAGAACGAGGGCAGCCGGTACAGCCACCTCTCCACGAAGGCGGAGATGCCGCCGCCGACGACCGCGGCGAGCAGGATCACGCCGCCGCCGACGATGAACGGGGTGGACGGCTCGTTGCTGCTGGCCGCAGCGTCGTGCATGACGGCGAGCGTCCATTGAGGCAGGCCGGTGTTCCACTGGGCCGTGAAGACGCCCCAGCTCCAGGCGCCGGCGGTTGCCGCGGCTCCGTTGTGGAGGATGAACCGCTGCAGCGGCGTGAGCGACGCCCACCAGGCAGTGAGGGAGCTGCGGTTGCGGCCCGGGCCGGCCGGGCCGGTCCCTTCCCCTGCGGGGGGCGCCGGCTCCTGGCCGGTGCCGTAGTAGTGGTTGTGCACCTCGTAGGGGTCCGGATCCGGTGCCTGCGGATCGGCGGTCTTCCGTACGCGGAACCAGTCGGGCCCCTCGCCCTCCGGACCCGGGAGGTCTTCGTCCGCGTCCGCGGCCTCCGGGCCCCCGGCCCCCTCGGCCTGGTCGTCGTCCTTGCCCCGGCGCCAGGGGACACGAGACGACCACGTGCTGTTCGCCGGCTCCCCTGCGGGCTCCGATTCAGCCGTGGTGTCCTGGTCTTCGGCGGGCATCGGCTCGTCGGCCGGGTTCTGCTGGTCGTCCGTGAGGTTGATGGTCTGGCCGGGAAGGGGCAGCCGTCCGCCGGGCGACATCGAGATCCGACGGGTGGAACCGGCGGATTCCAGGTCCCGGTCGGGGCGGGCCGCGCCCGGCTCGGGCTCCTCCTCGACGGGCTGCTCGGCGTGGCCGAGCGGTCGGACGCCGATGCGGGACAGGAGGCGGCGCAGCCGCGTCTCGTCGTCCGGCATGCCGTCGCCCGTCTCCGGGGTCTGGGGCGGTTCGTTCTCGGTGGTGGCGGTGTTTGCCTGGTTGGTACGGCCGCGGGTGGAGGGTGTCGTGCTCACTGCTCGCTCCCCTCGTGGGAGGCGGGGCGCCGCACGAGGGCGAGGCGGGGCCGGCCGTGCTGCGGGGCGCCGGCGGATCGGGCCGGCCGGGCGGAGGTCACCGGGCGGCGGGCCGGGGCGATGAGGGCGAGGGCCTCGGTGACGTGCTGGTCGAAGGTGGTGGACATGTGTGGTCCTCACGGTCGTGCTCGCGGGCAGCCCTGCGGGGGCGCCCTGCGGAGCGGGGCGTCAGGGTCGGCTGCCGGCGGCGGGGACGAGGAGGCCGCTGTCGTGCTCCTCGAAGTGGTCACCGGCGGTCGGGTGGAGGCGGAGGAGCTCTTCGAGCTGCTGCTGGCCGGCCGGCGCCGGGGCGGGCTGGGGGTCTTGGGCGTGGGCGACCGGCTGCGGCGACTCGTTGGCGAGGGCGAGGGCCTGGTCGAAGTGGTCGGGCTCTTCGCCGTCGGCGCCGTGCGCGACGGGATGGGCGGCCAGCGCCTTGGGCAGCCATTCGGACTGGGTGTCCAGGAACTTCTTGGCCCGGCCGTTCCCGATGCCGAGGGCGGCAGAGATCTTGTTGATGCCCCAGGCGAACGTGCCGTCCTCCTTGCGTGGGACGGTCTCGACGAAGGCGGCCATGACTTCCTCGTCTGTCTTCCGCCCGGCAGCCGCGTCATCATCCTGCCCGGCGTCGGCGTCCGGGTCCGGCGAGGCGGTGTCCTCGTCGCCGGTGTCCTCCCCTGGCTCGTCTCCCTCGCCCATCCCGGCCTTGACCTGCCGGTCTTCCTCGTCGCGGGAGTGGGATGACGGGGCGGCATGGGGGTCGGCCGTCTGGGATGGGATGGCCGGGATGGTGCCGATCAGGGTGTTGAGGATGCCCTCGAACGCGACGGGATTGCGCAGGTTCATCCCGGCGATGTCGGACTGGCGTACGCGCAGCTGCAGCCGGGCGACGACGCGCTTCAGGATGGCGGGGTCGGAGCATCCCGCTCGTTCGCTGGCATCCTGGGCGCGGCCGTCGGCATGCATCTCGGCGAGGCGGTATGCCCAGCGGGTCATCCCACCGGCCCTCTTGACCGCGTCCTGGGCACGGCGCAGCCGGTACCAGCGGTAGGCAGCCCGGGAGATGCGGACCTCGGCGGTGGCCTCCTCCTGGGCCAGGTCCTGGCGGGCGGCGAGCAGCAGTGCGACGCGGAAGGCCTCGACGGGGTGGAGCAGGCGCACCAGCGCGATGCGGCGGTCGGGGCGTCCCCCCTTGGTGCGGGCGGCGCGGCGCTCCTCGAGCGAGCCGATCTCCCAGAGCACGGCCGCCAGGACCGGCCACACCGCGCGGACCGCGCCGCCGAGGAGGGAGCCGGCTTCGGACGCGGAGAAGACCGAGCTGATGCCGGCGAGGATCCAGAAGAGAGCGCCGGACAGACCCGATCCGTCGCCGTCGCGGGCACGGCGGCGGGCTCGGCGGCCGCAGACCATCGCCGCGACGTCGAGTGCGACGAAGGGCAGGAGGTCGAACGGGGCGTCCAGGCCCATCTGGTGGTGTCCGACCCGGCGCAGACCGGTGGCCGACAGGGCGGCCGCGGCTGCGGCGATGACGACGGTGAGGAGGTCCTCGACCCGGCGTCCGCGCCGGTCGGCTGCCGCGGCGCGCTCGACGTCGGTGAGCGCGGCCAGGGCCATGCGGCGTCGGCGCAGGGCGATCGCCGGGCCGAGGGTGAGGACGAGCGCCCCGAGGACGAACTGCCAGCTGCCGAGGAGTTCGGCGAGAGCCGCGCCGTGGGGGGCGAGGTCGGGTGTCACGGGGAGTCCCTCCGGGCGAGGTTGCTGGCCGCTTCGGCGGCCCGGGCGCGCAGCGGGTCGTCGCTGGGCGGGATCGGGTCCTGGGTGATCCAGTCCCTGTAGGCGTCGCGCTCGGCGGTGGCCTGGCGGAGCAGGACCAGGAGCAACGCGGTGAGCGGGTTGACGGGCGGTATGTCGGCGCCGGCCGGTACGAGGACGGGGAGTAAGAGGACGTCGTCGCGGCGGGCGAGCGCGCTGACCAGGGCGCGGTTGAGGGCGTGGGCGTCGCCGGCGGGGTTCATGCGGCGGCCGTCCAGCCGGCGGAGCGGCGGTGGTCGGCGACGAGCTCGTCGCGGTGACGTGCGGCCTTGCGGACGTTCTCGATGTTCTCCAGGCGCTTCTCGGGCTTCCCGGAGGTGCCGAGGTACTGGCCGGCGAGCCGCTGCACCTCGCGCGCCGCGGCGATGCGGGCCTGCTGCCTCTGGGCGGCGCGCTGGTCCTCGGCAAGGGCCTGGTCGAGCCGGTCGCGCTCCATGACGAGCCGGCGCTTGAGCTTCTCGGGGGTCAGCCCGCCGCGGATGCCGACGGTGTCGCCCTCGCGGAGGGCGAGTTCGGCGCACGCGGCGCGCACCGGGCACACAGCGCAGTGGTCGCGTACGGTCTGGGCGCGGCGCCGGCGCCAGTCGGTGTCCGGCTCTCCGTCCTCCTGGTAGAAGTGGCCGATGTCCGGGTCGGCGGTGAGGCAGACCGAGTACTTCATCGTCTGGCGCAGCTGCGGGGTGCGCAGCTCCTGCGCGACGTAGTGGCCGTCCTGCCGGTCGAGGAAGCCGCTGGCGACGAGGCTGTCGAGCGGATCGGTCGCGGCGACGAACTGGGCGATGCTGGCCTCGGCCGTGCCCGGGATGGCGCGGGAGGCTGGCGGGCGGGCTGCCATCATGGTGTTCACGCGTTCTCATCTCCTGTGACGCTCTGGTGGGTGGTGAGGCGCGTTCGCGGCCTCCGGGGGGACCAGCCCCGGGGGTCGCTTGCTTTTCCACGCGCCATCTGCCTTAACTGCCTTAATGCAGATGCGTCAGATGATGCATGCTGTTGGCGATCACGTCAAGGAAGAAGGTCCAGCGGATGAGCCGTGCGCTCTGGCGGGTGCGGCAAGATGTGCCCATGCCCATGACGTCCCATCACCCGCACGAGCAGGTCGCGGCCGCACTGCGCGCCGACATCCTGAGCGGCAAGCTGGCCCCGGGCGAGCAGCTCCCCGGTCAGCGCGAGTTGGGTGAGAAGCTCGGCGTCGCACCGAACACCGTGGCCCAGGCCCTACGACTCCTCGAGAAGGAGGGCCTGGTCGAGACGGCGCCGCGCCGCCGCAGTCGGGTACTGCAGCCGGCCTCCGCCATACAGGTCCGACTGCACGAGGACGGGCTGCTCCGGCCGAGGGATCCCGGCGACAGCGGCCACGACGACATCAGGCGCGGGGATCCCGGCACTGATGCCGCAGCCGTCGAGGCTCTGGCCGTCGCACCGGACGCCGCCCTGTCCGTCCGGCAGGCGGTGCTGCTGCAGGCCGGCACTCCATGGGCACTGCAGACCCTCTTCACCCCGGCCGCGCTCACGGTGACCGCGGCCGAAGCCGCCACCGTCGCGCCGTTCACGGTTGGCCCGCTGCGGCGCGAGGACAGCCACGCCAGCAACTGGGACGCGAGGCCGGCCACCACCGAGGAGTGCTCGCTCCTCAAGTCCAAGGTCGGCACCACGGTGTTCGAGATTCGAAGAGTCGGTTTTACGGATGAGCGCCCAACTTCATACCTTTTGACGGTAGTACGGGCGGATCGCGTGACCATCCGCACGGGAAGCGCCAGTTAGAAACTCTCCGAGTCAACTGCCCCTTTTGGTCGCACTTTTCGACGTCGAGTGGACAACGCGTCGAGTGCGTGTGCACGACGGGCGTCAGGGGATAGGGTGACTTTCGCTTGATCCAATACGCCTCCCCTCGGGCCCCCGGCGCACGGCGCCGAGCCCGGCGAACCGAGAAGGCGGTTCTCCCATGACCAGCACCGCACAGGCCCCGAGCGGATCCACCGCGCCGGGCGCGGAGCTGCCGTGGGCGCTGCCCGGCGTGTCCTGGCCCAGAAACGCGAATGCCCCCTGGAAGGGGGAGTTGAGGATGTCGTAGGTCTTCCGGGCGGGCGCCTCTAGCAAAGGCTGCTCCTCGCCCCTCTCCGCCGGCTTAGGAGTTAGCAGCTCCTCTGCCGGCCGTCACCGCTCAGTCCTGGGTTAGCAGCCCAGCTTGAGCGAGGGCCAGACCGAATGGTCCGGCAATCACTGCCCTCCAGCAGCAATTCCCCCGAGGGGGTTTGTCGTTTCCCGGGGCGACCCGGGAGAACGGGGTCCATCTTGCAGTACACCCATGCCCTTTGTCAGCTCGGACGCCACCGAAGCACGCCGATCACGGCTGTTTTTCGCCCGTCCGTGACTTCGACGCCACGCTGCGTACCCGCTCTCGCGACCGGTGCTCCCGCCGGGACCGGCCGGAGCGCAGCGCGGCCCGGTGGTCGGCCCTTGACCCGCTGCAGCCAGCACCCCTTGACCGCCTCGCTTCCCACGCCTGCCCGACGGGCCTTCACGGCCCCGGCCAGGTGGCTGGTCAAGGGGGTCTGCCGCCGCCCCGGGCACCCCCTTGACCCGCAGGTCACAGGCTCGCCAGGGATTTTCTCGGCCGGACTGTCACACCGTCGGCTTTTTCAACACCCGTAGCAGCTGAAGGACCTGTTCCTTCAGCTTCCGCCCGAGTGCCTTTGGCCAGACCCCAGACCGCGCGTCCTTGCCGGACGCCGCCGAGACCCAGCGCACCCGACTCGCCGCCCCGCGGCACCGGTGCGCCAGGAGAAGCGTGCCCCGCACAGCAGCAGTTCCCAGTAGCCCGCCGCCGACGGGCGATCAGGCGCGCCCGCAGCGCCGCCAGCGGGTGAAGGTGCCCCTGCGCCTCGTCGCCAACCCGCACTACGCCGACGTCGCGGTGACCGTCTACGTGAAGATCGCCGCGCTGGCGTCGCGTCCGGAAGGATGCACGGCGGCGACCGTGACCATCGCGGAGTACCTCGGCCTGTCGAAGTCCTCCGTCGAGCGCGGGATGACGCAGCTGATGCGCCCCGGACCCGACGGCGTCGTCGAGCTGTCCTCGACCCGGCGTTCCCTGCCCGGCGGGAACGGCACTTCGGCGGTGCGCCGTACCCGGCCGCTGTCCGCGACGGAGCGGTTCGTGTGGATCCCGGTGGCCGCCTCCGAGGACCTCACCCCGCGCCAGCTGCGCGCGTACGCGCTCATCGCCTATGCCCAGGCCCAGAAGATCCCGCTCACCGAGTCGCAGATCGCGGGGGCGCTGCACCACCACAGCGGCCAGCGGGCCGGTCAGCCGCTCACCACGGCGGCCGCCGGCGAGATCGTCGACGAGCTGGAGGCGACGCGGTGGATCACCGTGGAGCGGCGGGCGGGCGTACGCGGCCGCCACCACTTCGTCGCTCACGACATCCCGGCCGCCGCTCAGGACGCGGCCTGTGGACAGCCGTCCTCCACGGGCGTCGCGCCCTCCTCCACCTCTGGTCCTGGTGAGGGATCGGGTTCGTCGGCTGGTGCGGGATCACTCGCGACTATGGAAGAACCTAGGACTGACCGACCTGATGACGAGCGCGCCCTCTTCTCACCCGCCGTAGGCGAGGTACAGGTTGGTGAAGGTGTGGAAAACCGCGATGCGCAGCCGCAGCACGGCACCGGCGAAGGTGGGCTCGCGCTGCGCGCGGATGACCACCAGACCCCCTTGACCACCCCCTTGACCGAGCCCTCGGGCACCCCCTTGACCAACCGCGCAGGCGCCTACGGCGGGCCCGGGCTGACCATCAGCGCCCGGGTGCACGCCGTCCTCGAGCCGGTGCATCGGCTCTATCGGCAGACCAGCGTCTACATGCAGCGGCGCATCGCCCGGGAAGTCGGCAGCCAGCTGCGTTCCGGCATCGATGACGCCCGGCTTCGGCAGCGCCTGGAGACGCGACTCTGCCGCACCTTCACCGACGAGATCCGCGACCCCGGCCGGTGGATCCTCGGCGTCGGCCTGCCCCGCTGGGGCTGCGGCATCTTCGACTGCGAGGCCGGCGTCCTGTGGAGCAGCGGCCGCCAGTGCTCAGTGTGCGAGGAGATCGTCCGCGACCGGTGCCAGGGCACCGCACAGTCCGGCGCATCCACTCTCTCCATCGTCCGCCCCACCCCCGCTCGGGTTCCCGTCCCTCGGTCCACTCCTGCAGCTCCGCGGGGCCGGTGCCCTGAGTGCGGCTGCGCCGTCCTGGTGCTGAACCCCGCCGCCTCGGCCGCCCCCCGGTGCAGGCCGTGCCGAGAGGAGCACGAGGGTGGACGTGCCGGCGGTCCATCCCCGTCGGAACACCCCGAGGTGTGCGCGGGGTGGGACGGCAGTGGATGCACCCGTCCGGCGCTCGGCTCCACCGGCCTCTGCGTCCGGTGCCGGACCCGCCGGATGGAGTGGGCCGCATCATGAGCTGCGCACTCCACCCCGTCGAGGATCGCCACTGCCGGGTGGGGCAGGACCCCCTCCACTGGAGCGCGCTCCACTGCGCGCCGATGGGGCAGAGCTCGGCCACCCACCTCGCCGCTGCTTCAGCGGCCGTTCCCGGACAACGGGGCGCAGGCGTGGTCGACCCCCATGAACCGGACCCGGGCCTGAGGGCCCCTTGACCGGCCTCCCCGGCCGCCCGCGTTCCTCCTTGACACGCAGTCCGGGTCAAGGGGAAACCTCGCTGTGCATCGCCCAGCGCTGCGGCATCGGAAAACGTCGGCGCGGAGTAGGGCCGGGGGTGGCGGCCACCCGATGAGTGGACGCCACCGGGGCCAGTGCGACGGCCTCCTCCACCCCGGGCCACTCGCGAAGCCCACCATCCATCGCCGGCGCCGCGCACTGAGTGGGCTCCATCCGGCCCCACCGCGTACACGGTGGAGCCCACTCAACGGTGGAGCCCACTCAGTGGAGTTCAGCCCGGCCTCCGCCACCGAGTGGCGCCCACCGGCCCACTCCACTCGATGGGCAACACCCGATGGATCGGCCATGGTCCATCCACACGGTGGGCTCCACTCGATGCCCCGATGCACTACACCAGTGGCTCCCACTCTCAACCCATTGCTGAGGGACGGGCGATTGACGGAAGACGCCGTCAGCCCGAGGCACGGGACGGTCGTGGTGGAGCGGAGCGTGTCACCCACCCCGGGGGGCCGCCGCCGAACACCTTCGGGCGATGCCCCCTTCTCTCCGATCCACCCCTTGACCAGGTTCACCGCACGAGCTGCTCCCCCCTTGACCGGCCTCGCCTCCACCCCTTGACCATGGGTCGGGGCACCTGCTGTTTCCCCTTGACCTCGGCCCGGGGCAAGGGGAAACCCGGCGGCCGCTCACCGTGCCTCACCCGATGAGGCTGAGGGCTGCACCGACGCCAGCGGAAGCCGACCGGAGAGACGCCGGCCGGCCAGCGGATGGGCGGTGCGGCCGGACAGGGCTTCCTCCCGAGCGCGCGCCGGAGTCGTACAGGACGCCGTGCGGAGGCGATGGCGGCCCGGGGGATTCAGTCCGAGTTCGCGGTGGCGTCCATCGCGATGGACGGATGGGGGGCGGTGGCCCACCGTGGCCGGAGTGCGGGTGGACCCGAACGCCATGCGGCGGGTCATGGTCCACCCACTCGGTGTGCTCCATCCAGTGGATGGAGCGGGGCAGATGCGCCGCACTCCATCCACTGCCAGTGGGAGTGGTCTCCATCCCCTCCTCGGTGGAAGTGGGGCGCACCCATCCACCCCGCTATGTGGACGTCCATCCCCCTTGACCACTCCGCGCCCCCCTTGACCACGGCCCCCTTGCCCAGCTGGGCCACCCGGGTGGGCAAGGCCGGTTTCCCCTTGACCTCGTCAGGCCGCAATCGCGGTCAGACGGCGGTCAAGGGGCCCGTCGGGAGTGTGAGCGCCATCGAGACCAGATGGCGCGAAAGGACGGACACGGACGTGGCCACCACCCAGCACACCCCGGCACTCAACTTCTCCGAGTCCACGCCCCGCTACGACACGCTCACCGTGATGAACCGCGACTGGGCCGCGCTCTGCCGAGACCTGCGAGCGGCGGACCGCGTCGCCGCGTGGGCCGGGGAGCACCCGGACCTCGTCGGAGCGGCCAGTCCTCAGGACGTGGTCGACAAGATCTCCGCGTACCACCGCTGCGGGGACCTGGACGGCCACGACCGCGTGATGCACCTGCTGGTCGAGCGGGCCGGGGGGACCGGCTTCGACGCTCACCTCGCGTGGCGGGTGGCGGTGCGAGTCCTGCTGCCCAAGGCGGTCTTGATGGCGAAGACGCAGCGGCGGTCCTACGGCCTTCCGTGGGACGACGTCTGTGCGACGGTGCTCGGCGCCGCCTTCGAGGTCGTCCGCACCTACCCGCTCGACCGGCGGCCGCGGCGGATCTTCAACAACCTCGCGCTCGACACCCTGCAGCTGACCCGCCGCACCCTGGCCGCCTGCCTCGACGACGTGGAGGACGTCCAGGAGTTCGCCGCCGGCGTCGCGCCCTTGGCCGAAGCCGAGTCCCACACCCGATACGCGCACGTCGTCGCCAGCGAGGACCCCGACACCCCGCACCACACGGTCGAGCTCGCCGATCTCCTTGTGCGGGCCGCGCAGATAGAGCTCGTCGACGTCGACGAGCCGGCCCTGTCGCGTCACGAGACGCGGACGGAGGTCCTCGACCTCCTGCTGTGGGCGGTGGAGGTCGGAGCGCTGAAGGAGCTCGAAGCCCAGCGCATCGCCCGGTACTACCTGTCCACCTCGCAGCGCCCCGACCAGCGCCACATGACCACCCGGTCCATGGGCCACGAGGGAGACCTGCTGCGGCAGCACGCCAGCCGTGCCGTGCGCACGCTGCGCGCGCAGTCGGACCTCGCGCAGTACCACGCCGCGGCCTGAGGGCGCCCGGCGCCCCTCGGATCGGGCGCCGCAGAAGTCGTTCGAAAAAACCTCGGCCCCACTGTCACACCGCGCGCTTTCTCAACACCTGTAGCAGGCGAGAGGGCCGCCAGATCGGCTCCGCCCCACCTGAACACCCCCGCCCCCGCCCCTTCTCGACTCCGGGAGAACCGACGTGACCACGATGCCCCCGGCCTGCACCGGCCGACAGCTGCTCGACGCCGACGAGGCCCGTGTGGCCCGTGCCTCGCGCGAGCTGACCAAGATCGCTGCCGCTCTGGTGAGCCGGCCGATGGACCGTGACCTGCACGAGCAGATGCGCGCCTTCCTCGACAAGGAGTCAGAGGCCTCTCTGGCGTCGTGGGATGTGCTGCTGCAGCGCACGCCGGACCAGCTCAAGGAGCGCATCTCGACGGTCCTGACCGTCCAGGCCCTGCGGACGGCGTCGTGAAGCGGCAGCGCCGGCCGCGCAAGGCGGCCAAGAAGCAGCTCGTCGAGGCGGAGGCCTGGGACGACGAAGTAGACGAGCCCCAGGAGACGCCGGCGGACGAGCCGGATGAGACCGGGTGGAAGACGAGCACGGCCCAGATGGCCGGGCTCTCCCGGCTGGTCCGTGCCGGTGTCTGGGCGCTCGTGGTCTCCGGCCCCGTCCTCGGCGCGCTCGCGTTCCTCTCCTCGTCCGCTCCCGCCCAGGGGGCGGCCAAACCGGCCGCCGCGGCGTCGCCGGCGTCGCCGGTCGGGCCGGCCGGCTTCGCTGAACTGTTCGTCTCCGCCTATCTGCAGGCTGGCCAGGGCACCGAGCGGGACCTGGCGCCGTACTACTCCGGCTCCGTCGCGCTCGCGGTCAAGCCCGGAACCCGCACGGCCACGCAGTCCACCGTGATTGCCTCCCGCGAGGTCCAGCCCGGCTACTGGTCCGTCACCGTCGCCGCCGACGTCACCGCACACGACGACAAGGGCAAGTCCACGCGGCTGGGCGTCCAGTACTTCCGTGTCGGTATCCAGGCCACCGGCCCGGCCGGCGCCGGCGGCACGGAGCAGGGCGCCACCGCCGGCTACGCGGCGACGTCGCTGCCGGCGCAGGTGGCCGCACCGGCCGCGCTCAAGCCGGGCGGCCTGGCGTACGAGACCGACCGCGGGTCGAGCAGCGCGGACCCGTCGGTCGAGACCGCCCGCGGATTCCTGGCCGCCTACCTGACCGGTACGACCGAGCTCGACCGCTACACCTCGCCCGGCACGCGGCTCCAGCCGATCAGCCCTGCACCGTACGCCGCGGTGAAGGTGACCGGCGTCCAGGACGACTCGTCCGGCTCGGGCCAGCAGAAGGTGCCGGCCGACGGCACGGTGCTGCACCAGCTGGTCCAGGTCGATGCCACGGACCAGGCCGGCAGCCCGGTCTCGCTGAACTACGCGCTCACCCTCAAGTCCCGCGCCGGCCGCTGGGAGGTCGCGTCCGTCGACGACGCCCCGGCTATTCGCGCGAGCAGCCCGCCCTCGGCGGCGCCGCACACCACCACCCCAAGCCCCGACGCAGCCACGGCATCTGACTCGCCGTCGCCGTCGAACTCCTGAGAAAGAGGAATCGTTCATGCGCACTCTGGCAGCAGCCAACCCCGACCACGTCGTCCTCGCCGGCGACGTCCTCGACTGGGCCAACACCAAGACGGGGCAGGTCCGCACGCTGGTCCTCGCCGTGGCCGCCCTCATGGCGATCATCGCCGTGCTGATGGCCTGGTGGAAGACCCGGTCCTTCGTCGGCACCCTCGTCGCCTTCGTCCTGGCCGCCCTCGTGCTCTGGGGCATCAGCAACCTCAACGTCCTCAAGACCAAGGTCGGCTCCGAGATCGACGACACCGCAGCGTCGGTGTCCGTCGTCCACGTCACCGGCGACGCCCCCGCGCTGGCGGGTGAGGGCTGGCGGGTCTCGTGAGCGCCTCGGAGGAGGAGCTGATCGGGCACTCGTACACGCGAGCCCGTAAGCACCCGCTGGTCATCGGCAAGCTCCCGGGAGCCGGCCGGCTCCCGGGAGGGCCCTACACGATCACCCAGGTCATGACCATGGTGATCAGCTTCGGGCTCCTCGTCATGACCCGGGACCTGTGGGCCCACTTCGGCGCCATGAACTTCATCCTCATGGCACTGATCCCCTGGGGCCTGGCCTGGGTGCTGCGGTACGCGCGGCTCGACGGCCGGGACCCGGCACGCGCCGTGCGCAGCCTACTCATCTACTCCTCCACTCCGGCCCAGGGACGTCTGGCCGGCAAGCCGCAGCGGGTCGCTCGACCGCGACTGGCGACCGCCACCTGCACGGTGCGCGTCCGGTCCGCCGAGCGGCCCGCCCCGGCGGCCGCCGCCAAGCCCGCCCCGGTGCCCGCTCCCGTAGCCCGGCGCACAGCCCGCCCGGTACCGATGCCAGCCGCGGCCGCGGCGGTCCGGTCGGAACCCAAGACCGGGCTGCAGGCCCTCTTGGCCTCCCTCGACGAGCAGTGACGAACCGTCTCGTCATCACCACCAGCACAGAAGGAAGAACCCATGCGTCTCCCCGTCCGGCACATCAGCGGCCACCTCATCTGGACCACCGCCGCCACCGTGTGGGCGGTGTGGCGCGTCGACACCGAGAACTACACCCACGCCAGCAAGTCCACGAAGCGTGAGCGGCTGGACTCCCTGGAAGCCCTCTTCAAATCCCTTCGGGGCGAGGCCCTCCTGCTCAGCCTGTGCCCGAGCGTCGACGCCGCGTCGGTCGTCACCCGCATGACCGCCGGCGTCGACCTCGACGCCTCCCCCGAGTACGTCGACCTGGCACTGAAGGTCCTCGACCAGCTCCAGGACCTCGAACTCACCGGCCGCGTCGACTTACTCGCCGTCCCCCTGCCCCACCTCGACTTCAAGCAGAGCAGCCGGGCGGTCCTGTCCTCCCTCCAGGTCGAGGTCATGGGCGCACTCGGCCTGCCGGTCGCCCCGATCTCCCTCGCCGAGGAGCGCCAGCGCCTGGAGCAGGCCAACCGCCTGGCGGCCGGCTGGCCCTCCGGCATCAAGATGCGGCCGGCCACCGAGGCGGAGATCCTGTGGATCTACGGGCACAGCGCCCGCCGAGGCCTGAGCGAGCCGCTCCTTCCCGAGGACGGCGCACCGCGCGCCCTGCGCGGCCGCGGGCACACGGTGACCGCCCACACCCAGGTGATCCTGGACGAGGGCGGCCGCGGTACCCGGGCCTCCAAGGGCCCGACCAACCCCTTCAAGCGCCGCTACCTGCGCGCCACCAGCGAACACGGCGACTCCTACCAGGCGTTCTGCGTGCTCAGCGAGATGCCCGAAGCCTTCCGCTTCCCCGGCAGCGAGTACCTGGCGGCGCTGGACGAGTTCAACTTCCCCGTGGACTGGGCCGTCCGGCTGCACGTCGAGTCCGGCTCGAAGGCAGAGCCGAAGAGCCGGCGCCAGCAGCGCGAGCTCGCCCACCAGCGCGGCGAATACGACGGGGAGACCTCCGGGGTGCCAGCCTCCCTCGACAAGGCGTCCTTCGCCCTGGACGAGTACCGCGACCGGCTCACCGCCTCCAGCACCGAGGTCGAGATCCGCGCCACCGTCGCCACCTGCGTGTGGGGAACCACCCCCGAAGAGGCCGACGAGAAGGCGACGTCGCTGGCCAACCACTTCGGCGGCAACGACTACACGCTCGTGAGGCCCACCGGCGACCAGGTCGCGCTCTTCCACGGCATGCTGCCCGGCACCAAGACCCCGGGGCCGATGCTCGACTACACCCAGTACCTGCTGGCCAGGGACTTCGCCATGTCGATGCCGTTCTGCGGCGCCGGCCTGGGCGACGACTCCGGCAGCCTCTTCGGCCTCCAGCTCAACGGCGGCGGCGTCCGCCCCGTACTGGTCGACTTCTCCCACGGCCCCCGCGTCAACGCCTCGGCATCCGCCGCGTTCGTCGGCGAGCTCGGCTCCGGAAAGTCCGTCGCGATGAAGTGCGCGATGTACTCGATCCTCACCACCGGCCACCGCGCCGGCCAGAGGAACTCCCGCGGCCGCGCCCTGGTCATCGACCGCACCCCGCAGCAGGAGTGGTCGCGATTCGCGAACGCCTGCCCCGGCACGACCCAGATCATCAACGTCGACGAGAACGCCGGCGTCTCCCTCGACCCCCTGCGCGTCTTCCGCGGCCCGCGCGCCGCCCGCTACACCGAGTCCTTCCTCACCCCGCTCCTGGACATCGGCTCGATGAGCATCGAGGGCATCACCCTCGCCGAGGCGATCGAGGCCACCCGGCTCGGGCCCAAGCCCAGCATGACCGCGCTGATGGACACGCTCGCCGACCGGGCCCGCACGCCCGACCCGGAGGAGCCGAACGACAATGCGGTCCGCGCCGCCGCCTCCGAACTCGTGCGCAAGCTGCGGTCGCTGGCGAAGAAGGACCTCGGCCGCGTCATCTTCGACCCCACGCTGCCGGTCGTACGGATCACCGACGCCGACAGCATCGTCTTCGCCGTCGACCGCCTGGGCCTGCCCACCAAGGAGGAGCTCTCCGAGCACCGCCTCCCGAGCCTGGAGGTCGAAAAGCGCTTCGGTTGGCGGCTGATGTACCTGATGACGGCGCTCTGCCGGGAGATCGCGTTCGCCGACCCGAACGAGTTCGCCGGCGTCTTCCTCGACGAGTGCTGGTGGCTCACCTCGTCCGCGGAGGGCTCCAACCTGCTGCTCGAGCTCATCGCCGACGGCCGCAAGCACAACGCCGGCGCTTTCGCAGGCTCGCACGACCCGTATGACATCGGCCCGAAGTCGGAGATCGGCGACAAGATCCGGGCGCTGTTGTCCCACATCTTCGTCTTCCGTCACCGCGGCAAGGCGCTGGCCGCCAGGTGCCTGGAGTTCCTGGATCTCGACCCGGCTGACGAGGAGATGCTCAAGGTCATCACCGAGAACCTCTCCCCGCTCAACGTCAGCGAGACCGAGCGCGCCCTGCGGGCCGGCGAGGGCCTCTACCGCGACCTCCGCAAGCGGATCGCGGGGATCAAGGTGCTGATCCCGGCGGACGAGAACGCCGCCGCCGCGATCACTACGACGCCTGGGCAGGGCGCCGAGGAGGACGACGAGGCCGTGGAGTTCGCCGAGGCGGACGGAGCCCTCGCATGAGCCGCATACAGCGAAGGGGGATCAAGCGGCGCCTCGGTCTGATCGCCGTCCTGGTGGCCCTGTTCACCGTGGTGCTGGCCCCTGCGGCCACGGCAGACCCGTCGCCTTCGCCCAGCACCTCCGCGCCGGCTGCGGGCCCGGCCGGCAAGAACCTGAACCAGAAGCCGAAGGACGGCAGCGACGGCTTGCTCCAGCCGTTCAACGTCACCGACAAGGACGGCGTCCCGATCAGCTCCTACACCGTCAAAACGGATACCGGTGGCTGGAAGGACATCGACCTCAAGATCTGGAACATCGTCGCCCAGCTGCTCTTCGGCGTCTCGAAGTGGGTCATCGGCTTCACCTGCTGGCTGATCAAGTGGGCTCTGAACTTCGGGCTGGCCAAGGTCATGGTCGGCCCCGTCGAGGACATCTCCAGCACCATCAAGAACCAGGTCATCGACAGGTTGGGGCTCCCCGGCCTGTTTCTGACGTTCGCCGGCTTCTACTGCGGCTGGCTGATCCTCTTCAAGGAGCGCTCACGAGGCTTCGCCGAGATCGGGGTCTCCCTCGTCGTCGCCGCACTGACCACCACCGTGCTCGTCTCGCCGGCCCAGGTGCTGCTCGGCCAGCACGACCAGGCTCAGCCGCAGGGCTCCACCATGCTGCTCTCGGAGGGAGGCCTGGTGGGGAAGTCGAAGGACTTCACTCTGGAGGTCGCCTCCATCGTGCTGGCCGATGACCCGGCGAGCGCCAAGGGCAGCGCCGACCCCAACAACGTGGCGAAGCCGATCACTGACGCCCTCGTGGAGGCGTTCATCGTCAAGCCCAACCAGCTCATGGTGTACGGGCAGACCTTCGACGGACAGTGCGACAAGGCGTTCCGCGAGTTCAAGCTCGCCGAGTTCAACCTCGACCAGCTCGGGATGAACTACTGGGACGCCGCGATGATGGACTCGATCTACGACACGAACTTCATCGGGCAGCTCACCGAGAACTCGAAGAAGTTCGAGGCCGCGTGCGGGGACGTGAAGCCCAAGGCCAAGCGGGCCTCCGCCGACCTCGCCTTCTCCGCTCTGTTCGTCGCGATCGCCGCCGTCATCGTGGCCATCCTCATGATCCTGGTCACCGGCACGTTCCTCACCGCGCAGGGCTGGCTGGCCTTCGAGGCGATCCGCGGCCACTGGGCCCTCACCGCCGGCATCCTGCCCGGCGGCGGCCGCGCCACCCTGTGGCGCTGGTTCTCCGCGATCACCAAGGCAGTCCTCGGCGTCATCATCTCCATCCTCTTCCTGGCGATCTTCATCCTGATCGTCCTGGCCCTCATCGACGCGGACACCGGCGACGTCCTCGCCGTCAAATTCATCGTCATCGACGTCACCGCCGTCGCCGGTCTGGCCGGCCACAAGCGCATCAAGCAGACCGCGCAGAGCATCGCGGTCAACCTCAACCGCAAGCTCGTCAACGCCCGCGTCGGCGGATCCCGCCGCTCGGTGTTCAACAGCCCCGGCCGCTATGCCGAGACCGCCCCCGGCCTGAAGCAGATGTGGGGCGAGGCCCGCGGCGAGGCCCGGCGCGTGAGCAGGCCCGTCGGCCAGGGCATGAAGGCCGCCAAGAACGCCTGGGTCGGCTCGCCGCAGGCCAACCGCAAGGCCAGCCGACTGCGAACCGCGGCCCGGCTCGCCACCAACGCCGCCGCAGCCGTGGGCACCGGCGGCGCGAGCGCGGCCGCAAAGGTCGCGGCACAGCAGGCGGCCAAGCAGACCCTGAAGAAGCGGTTGGCCACGGCCGCCGCGAACAAGATGTCCCAGACCCGGGGCGGCAGGGCCACCATGGCCACCGGCAAAGCGGCCGCCGCCACCGCCAAGTACGGCGCGAAGGCAACCAAGTTCGCCTTCATGGCCACCGTCGGCGCGCCGGTGGGCATTCCCCGCGGCGTCGCCGCGACCAAGCGGGGCGCCGCTGCGGCCACCGCCCGGGCCGGGCAGGTGCGCGACCAGCTCAAGGCCGTCAAGGAACGCACCATCGACAAGAAGGTCCAGGAGGCCAAGGACTTCGGCGCCGAGTACAAGCGCAACGTCGCCACGGCCGGCAAGTTCGTCGCGAAGCAAGGCACGAAGGCGCAGGTCAACCTCGGCCTGGCACAGATCCAGTCGAACCCCAGGGCCGCGACTCCTCCCGGCCCGCGAGCCGGCGCCATCGCGCCGAAGACTCCTGGGGGCGCGCCGACGGCGGCCGGAGCCAAGACACCCGGCAAGCCCGCGACCACGACAGCCGGCACGAAGACGCCAGGTTCGGTGAAGCCCCCGGCCGCCGGGCCGGCGGCGGTGCCGAAGATGCCGACCCCGCCCACCCCTGCACCGCCGACACCGCCGGCCAAGCCGTCTGGTCCGCCTCGGGCCATCCGGCGAGCCACCCGGCCGCCCGGCCCGCCCAGGCCCCGGCCGTAGCCGGGGCGCGGCCGGGACCTCCAAGGTCCCGGCCGCCCAGATCACCGCACCAGAACCACCTCACGGGGGACCTCCATGCCCAAAACCGATGCCGCGCGTGTACGTGCTCAGCGCGGGACGATCGCGCTGTTCGTCGCTGCGGCTGTCCTGGCAGCTGTTGGTGTCGCCCTGCTCCTCGGACTCGGTGGAGGCGAGCGTCCCGCCGGCTCGGGATCGGCTCCGCGTACGACCGCGCCATCCAGCGCAGCGGTCGGGAACGGCAAGGACGACACACCCCCAGCCGAGGCCTCGCCCAATGCCGAACCGTCCGGGTCTCATGACGTACCGGACCCCGACCCGGCGCGGGTTCCAGCGCCGGTCGACGAAGTGGCCCGCGCCTTCACGACGGCATGGGCCAGCCACGACGCCCGGCCGGGCCGGGACTCGTCGTTCGACGACGCATCCAGGCGTGCCGCCGCCTACGCCGCCGGGGACCTCGCCGACGACCTGCGCACCCACACCAGCGGCAGCGCCGGCACGCAGCAGTGGCTGAGCTGGAAGGACCGCCAGGTCCAGGTGACCGTGACGGTTCTGCGGGTGTCGCTGCCGGACGGAGCGCCTGCCCCCAGCGAGGACTCCAGCTTCGCGCGCGTGATCTACAAGCTGAAGGAGTCGCCGGCCAAGGGGCCCGTCACCGAGTCCGAAGAGCAGGTGGCCCTCAAGCTGCGCCGCGGCGCCGACGGCAGCTGGCGTGTCGTGGGGCTGCCCAATGTCTGAGCAGGGCGAGTCCAAGGTCCTGCGACGGGTGCTGATCGCGGGCCTTGTCTCCTCCCTGCTCGGACTCGGCCTGATCATCAGCGCCGTGCTGGCACTGTCGTCGGCGATCGGTGAGGACAACACGAGCGACGCACTGGAGAACGCGGGATTCGGCGGCGGCCTGTCGGACACCAAAGAGATACCCGACTGGCTGCGCCCCATCATCCTCGATGCCGTGTCGAGGTACGGCTGTGCGGAGGTCACTCCCTCGCTGATCGCCGCCCAGCTCTACCAGGAGTCCACCTTTCGCAAGAACCCGCCCGACGGCGGAGCCGGCGCGTTGGGCATCGCCCAGTTCATCCCCTCCACCTGGGCGACCGAAGGCATCGACGCCAACAACAAGGGTGGTGCGGACCCGCTGGACCCCGAGGACGCGGTTCCGTCGATGGTGGCCTACGACTGCAAGCTCGCTGATGAGATCCGCAGCGTGCCCGGTGACGTCGTCGACAACATGCTCGCCGCCTACAACGCCGGCGGGAACAACGTGAAGAAGTACGGCGGGATCCCGCCGTACGAGGAGACGCGCAAGTACGTCCGCGAGATCCGGGACCGGGCTGAGCGCTGGTCCGCACCGATGGACGGCAAGACTTCCGGGGGTCTGGCCAAGGTCGTGGCGGGCGCCAAGGAGGCCTACAACACCCCCTACGTCCTGGGCGGGAACTGCAAGCCCCCGTTCCAGGGCTCCAACGGGTGCGACTGCTCCAGCCTGGTCAAGTACGCCTGGAGCAAGGTCGGCGTGAACCTCCCCAGGGTCACGTACGACCAGGTCGACATCGGCACCAAGGTGAACTCGCAGAAGGACCTGCGTCCCGGCGACCTGCTCTTCTCGGGCGGCAGCGCCTCCAGCCCGGAGCACGTCGCCATGTTCATCGGCGGCGGGGAGGTGATCGACGCGCCGCATACCGGTGCCCGCGTCCGGATCAAGCCCCTCTCGTTCTGGAAAGACCGGATCTTGATCATGAAGCGGCCCAACTACACCGAGCCCGGCTCGGGCAGCACCTCGGGCTCGTGGGTCGCCCCGGTCGCCGACAAGCACATCGGCACCGGCTACCGGGTCTCGGGGTCGATGTGGTCGAGCGGCTACCACACCGGGATCGACTTCCCGGTGCCCACCGGGACCGCGATCCGCGCGGTGGGCCCGGGCACCGTGGTGACGGCCGGCTGGAACAGCGCGTACGGCTACCAGGTGGTGATCAAACACGGGGACGGCAAGTACTCGCAGTACGCGCACCAGTCCTCGCTGAACGTCTCCGTGGGCCAGAAGGTGAAGGGCGGCGACCGGATCGGATACTCCGGGGCCACGGGCAACGTCAGCGGTCCGCACCTCCACTTCGAGATCCGCACCGGACCGGAGTACGGATCGGACATCGACCCGCTGGCCTACCTCCGCGGTCACGGCGTCGACATCTGACCCGTCGGTCGGCGTCACGTGCCCCTGCAAGGGGTCGTGACGCCGACCGACGCAACACCGCGAAGAAATTCGGAGCGGAGTGTCACACCGAGCCGGATCCCGACACCTGTAGCAGGTGAAAAGCCCGTTTGCTCTTTGGAGGTGCCGCCGTGCTCCCGACTCCCCCCGTGCCCGCTCCGGCCGCCGCGGCGCCGCCGCGCGACTCGTCCTCGGGCGGTGGGCGATGACCACGAACGACCTCGTCGACGGCGCGATCGGCTTCATCGGCGACCTTCCGGGTCACGCCGAGCGGCTGACGGACTCGGTGATGGCCAACGCCTGGTGGGTCGCGCTGCTCGCTCTTGCTGCCGGCGGCGGCGCTGCCGCAGTCCGCTGGGCCCTGTCCCGCGGCCCGATGGCCAAGCGAACGGCCCTGGAGGTACTGCCGACCACGGGCTTCGACCCGAAGCCGGAAGAGGTCATCCGCTTCGGACACCAGATGGCCCGCGCGCACAAGAGCGTGTCGCGCTGGCTCGTCTTTTCGACCCGCACCAGCGCCCTCCGTGTCCGCTTCACCATCTCCAACGGATCGCTGTCCATGAGGGTCGAGGGCCCGGACCGAGCGATGTTGGTGCTGCGCCACCAGGGCTACGCCCAGGTGGAGATGCGGCCGGTGGAAGCCGACGGCCGGGCTACGCGCGAACGGCCGCAGATCCAGCTCGGCTCCTGACGCCCCGACGCACACCACAGACAGGTAGATCATGACCATCGCAGCAGACCCGACCGTCGCCCGATCGGTCGACCTCGCCAAGCCGGAAACAGACGGCCGCGGCAGGCCGGCCACCCGGGAGATGCACTACGCCCGCGCCGAGCTCGCCCTGGCCCTCCCCGATCACCTCGCCCTGCGCGAAGTGCCGCTCACCCCGGATCCGCTCGAGGCCCTGGCCAACGCGGTAGCCGACGTCCGCGAGGACCTCGGTGAGAGCGCCGACGTCGTCCTGGACCTCGTGCCCGTTTCCCCAAACCGTGTCAGCAGCCGCCGCCGGCGCCTGCTGGCACAGGCCCGCCGCAACCCTTCCGACGGGCCGGCCATACCCGGCATGCCCCAGCAGCGCACCAACCGGTTCGGCTTCGACCTCGGCGCGGTGATGTCCGAGATCGCCACCGAGATGAAAGGCAACCAGGGCGGCGGCGCACGGCAGCGGCAACACCACCAACAGCGCACCACCTACCGCATCACGGACATGAAGGCCGCCATGGGCAAGCTCGTCCCCGGGGCCGAGCCCGTCTTCTCCATGCAGCTGCTCGTCCGCACCTGCGCTCGCGACGAGTACCGGGCCCGGATGCTGCTCGACCAGGTCCTCGCCGCCCTGGAGCCGTGGTCCGGCGACAACCACCTGCGCCCCGTCGGTCTCCACCTCGGAGTCACCCGCGTCCGGGCGGACCACTGGATCTACCGGGGCAGGTTCGACCGCCGCTTCGAGACCGGGCTCTTCGTACCGCGCCGGCACTCCTGGGTGACCGCCCAGGAGATCGCCGGGCTGCTCAAGCCGCCCACCAAGCACAACATGGCCCCGAACATCGCCCGCTCGGGCGGAGTCGTCCCGCCGCCGCCCGCCGCACTGCCGACGTGGACGGGACAGCGCGGTCTGCTGCCTCTCGGGTGGGTGGCGAAGTCCGGAGGCGGGGAGCGCCTCGCCGGCGTCCCGCTGAAGTACCTGCTCTTCGCCCTGTTCCTCGGCAAGTCCGGCTTCGGAAAGACCGAGATGTCGCTCGTGCAGGCGATCGCGATCGCCCACGGCGGGTTCGGCGTCCTCTTCCTTGATCCCCATGGTGACGGCTGGACCCGTGCCCGGCCGTACCTGGCGCACAAGGAACTGGCCGACCGGATTTGGGAGATCGACCTCACGAGCCCCGAGCTCGACAAGATGGTCGGCTCCTGGAACCCGCTGTCGATGGAGCGCCGGCGCGAGTCCGAGATCCCCGACATCGTCCAGTACATCGTCACCGGCTTCGCCGCGGCCTTGAACTGGTCCGACTCGGCCGGCCGTGCGAAGACCATCCTCACGCGCGCGGTCGAGTCCTTGGTGTACCTGTCGTGGCACGTCTGCCGCGCCGGCCGGCCCGACCTGGCGCCCACCGTCTTCCAGATCCGCACGATCCTCACGGACGCCGTCTGGCGGACCAACGTACTGCCGTACCTGCCTAAGGACATCCGGGACTTCTGGGAGAACGTCTTCCCGGGCTACAGCAAGGAAGCCATCCCGGTGGTCACGAACATCATCGAGCGGTTGTCCTCCTCCAACGCGATCAAGGCGTTCCTCGGGTCGAGCCGGTCGACGTACGACATCCGGCACGCCATGGATACTGGGAAGATTGTCTTTGTCTGCCCCGCCGGCACCGGCGACGTTGACCGCATCATCAGCTCCCTGCTGATCTACGACCTCTTCCGGGCCGGCCTCTCGCGGCGGGACACCCCGCCCGACCAGCGGCGCGACTTCTACACCTTCATCGACGAGCTGACCAGCGTGGACGGCGCATCGAAGGGCACCCTCGCCCAGATCACCGAGCAGCTGCGCAAGTACAACGTGAAGTTGCTCGCCATGACGCAGATGGCGCAGCGGTTGAGCGCCACTACCAGGCAGGGCCTGCTGCAGAACCTGTCCATCCTGTCGACGACCGCGTCCGACGTCGACGAGGCGACGCTGGTCACCCGCCGCTGGGGCAAGAAGGTCGCCCCCGACACGATCGTCCAGCTCAACCGGTACAGCTACGTGATGTCCGTGACGCTCGAAGGCGGCACGACCGACCCGTTCCGGGTCCGCGGCGCCTCGGTGGAGGACTTGTACGGCGACTACTACCGGCCGCAGAACGAGGAGCGGCTGGCGCGGGCCATCGACGAGAACCTGCAGCGGCGCTCGGTCCGCGACATCCTCACCGACCTGCGCCGCCTGGACTCGCGGCTGCGCCGGTTCATCGTCACCCTCCCTGTCCCGCCGGACGACGACGAACCGGCCGGCGCCGATCTGCCGCCGGACGAGCCCGACTTCGAAGAGGCCGCACCGCCCGACCCCGAGGGTCCGGACGGACCGGTCGACGTCACCGCGTCCGACAGCGGAGCGGCAAGGCCGCGAGTCCACGACAGCGAAGGCACCGTCATCAGCGGCGCGGAGCCGAACCCGGCCGAAGAAGCCCCCGACAACGTCCACCCGATCAACCCCCACCAGAACCAGTCGAGGCTCGGATGACTCTGTCCCCTGTCGAAGCGGCCGCCGCGGCGGCGCCTACGCGTAGCTTCGCGTCACCCACGCGCAGCTTCCACGCGATCGGCGGCGAGGTCCTGGAGCTGCTGTACCAGCACCGGGTGCTCTCCACCCACCAGCTCCACGTGCTGCTGACCCTGCCGGAGAAGCGGCCGGCCCGCCCCGTGTACCTGCGCTGGCAGCTCGCCGAGCTGCTCCAGGCCGGACTGGTCGACCGGATCCGGGCCCAAGGGCCAGGCGGCCGCGGGCGGGTGCAGAGCCAGCCGTTCTTGTGGTTCCTCACCGAAGCCGGCGCCGAGTCCGTGGAGGAGGCCGGCGAACTGCCCGCGCGGCCGTACCGGGTGACGCCCGAGTCCGTCGCCGGCGCCCGGCAGGCGCACACGCTCGCGGTGAACGAGGTCGGGGTCGCCTTCGTCGAGTGGGCGCGTCGGCTGGGGCACGAGTGCGGGCCGCTGGACTGGACCCCCGAAGTCGCCAACCGGATCCGCGACGGCCAACGACGCTTCGAGGACGACCACGTCATCAGCGACGCCGTCCTCAACTACGTGCACGTGGAGAACGGGCGGCGCACCATGCTCAGCTTCTTCGTCGAACTCGACCGCGCCACGATGACCTCCGCGCGGCTCGCCGCGAAGCTGCAGGCGTACGGCCGGCTGTACGAGTACGTCCCGCAGAGCGCGGATCGCACGCGACGCACCCCGAATGCGACCAGGCCGGCGTGGATGTACAACTACCCGGTCTTTCCCCGGGTCCTGGTTGTTCTCGACGCGGCGCCGCCGAAGGCCGGGGAGCCGGACCGGCGCCCGCAACGGCTGGCCGCGCGCACCGAGGACCTCTACACGCGCGCCGGTGCGGACGTCCGCCTCAGCCGGCTCAAGGGCGACATCAACATCGGCGTCACCACCCTGCAGCAGCTCCAGGAACACGGGCCCTTCGCCCCGATCTTCACCCCGCTGCTGCGTGGCACTCCGGCCACCCGGCCCGCCCCCACCGACCTCTACCTCGCCACGAAGTGACCGGCCGCTCCCCGCGGCCCTGAAGGAAGCAGCGCCATGACCAGTACCTCGTTCGAGGCTCCGCCGGACGGCGGGAGCATGATCCGGCTCACCGAGATCCTGCACCGCAGCGTCAAGCTGCGGCAGCGGCGATTCGAGATGCTGCCGCTACGTGGCCAGGGCGCCCCCTTCACTGAGCCCCACGCCCGCAACCCCTCCGACACCCTGCCACCTTCCGAACTCGCCGACCTGATCTCCTCCATGTCCGTCATCGGCCTCCTGGAGCCGGTCCTGGCCGAGGAGATCGTCGTCGACGGCAAGGCGCCGACAATCCGCCTGGTCACCGGGGAGCGCCGCCTGCGCGCGATGCGCTGGGGCGCCGTCAACCGGCCGGAGAACCCGCACTTCCAGGCGCTGCCGGCCGTGGTCTGCCCGGGCCCGTTGTCCGAGGAGGAGCGTCACATGTGGCGCTTCGTCGAGAACTTCGCCCGCGAGCCCCTCCGGCCCGGGGAGCAGGCCGCCGCGTTGCTGTACCAGCGGTGCGCCATCCTCGTCGGCAAGCTCCTCAAGGCCGGCAAGCCCGTGCCGCAAGAGGTCTACGCGATCCCCGACCCGGCCGAACGCTTCCTTGCCCTGGAGAAGATCCGCGGCACCGACAGTTCCTGCGCCGCCCCCTGGAGCGAGGTGCTGGACCGCCTGGGGCTGCAGCTCAACGAGCGCAAGGCCAGTGAACTCGTACGGGCCTTCCGCGCGCTGCCGCGTGACCTCACCGAGGAGATGGACGAAGCCGCGATCCGCCTGAACACGAGGATCAGATTCGCCGAGCTCCGCAACGGCCGGGCACAGGCTGCCGAGGGCATCTGGGCAGCCTTGAAGTCCTCCAAGCGGCTCCACCTGCTCCCGACCGCCGTGAACGTCGGCCTGGAGGAGCCCGAGCTCGGACCAGAAGAGATCATCACCGAAGCCGAGGAACGGCAGGACGCGGCGAACGCCGACCGCCGGGCGAAGCTCACCCGGGTCCCCACCCGCGCTGAGGACCAGGAGGAGACCGACGAAGGCGATGACGCTGCTGTTCCGTCGGCCCTCGGCGCGGATGAAGGGGCAGAGATCGCTGAGCTGGGCCATCCGATGCAGCCGACGGCGCCAGCGGAAGCCGCCGCAGAAGCGATGCCGGCCGACACCGCCCCGAGTCGTCCGGCGGTGGAGTCGAACACGATCCGTACCGCCCTGGACGGCATCCGCGGGCTGCTGGCCGAGGTCCGGGCCGGCAAGGAGATCGCGCGGTACGACCGCGGCTCCCTGCGCCTTGCCCTGCGCGAGCTCCACGACCACCTCGAAGGCGCCACCGCCGACGGCGCGACGGACCACGATGCAACCACCGAAGGAAGCGAAGCAGCATGACCAGTGTCTCCCTGCCCATCCCGACCGTCGGCGTGCCCCTTCCGGGCCGAGGCTGCGACTGCAACAGCTGCGCCTTCTACGCCGGGCCCGACGGCCGGGGCGGCCCGGCGACCGTCGAGCCCCTGTGCACCGGCCAGAACTCCGACTGCCGGTTCTGCGGGTGCTCGGCGGCCGAGGCGGACGCTCCGGCGAACGCGTGCGTGACCCGCAAGTGCCCGATCCGGTGCGGGAGCCGGACCGACATAGCCGGGTGGATGGCGGACGTCGGCGGCACCCTGACCTTCGACGACATCACCGTCGACAGCACGCTGCCCGACGGCCTGCCCGCCTTCATCCCCATGACCGACGGCTCCGCGGTCGCCAAGCTCGACGCCAGCCTGAACTGGCCTGCCTACGGAGTCGGTCTGCGGCGCGTGTTCTCGCCCGACACCCACACGCTCTACAAGCGGTTCACCGAGCAGACCGCCCGCCAGGCCCTCGCCCTCGGGGACCACCAGAAGGCCGTGCTGGTCGGCTACGGCGAGGACCCGCTCGTCGAGGCCTTCTGGACCCGCCGCGGCCGCGACAGGCTCGTCGAGCGGATCGCGGAGCAGGAATGGGACCTGGTCCTCTCGTGCAACTACAGCATCTACGGGGACTGGCCGCGCACCGAGCACCTGCTCAACATGCGCCGATCGCTCCTGCTCGCGCAGGAGTTCGCCGAGGCCGGCGTGAACGTCGTGCCGAACGTGTACTGGTTCCGGCTCGAGGACCTCCAGCGCTACCTCTCCTGGATCGAGGACACCCAGCCGGCCGGCATCGCCATCAACGTGCAGACCGTCCGCGACAACGCCGACTGGGACAGCTGGGAGCGGCCCGGCCTGCACTTCCTGGCCGAGAACCTCCCCGACGACATGCCGGTCATCCTCACCGGCCTGTCCCGGGCCAACCGCATCGCCGAGATGGCCCAGATCTTCGGCCCCAGGCTGACCCTGATCTCCCAGAACCCCCACCAATACGCCCTGCACGGCGCGGTGATGACCGCCAACGGGCGCGAAGACGTCCACGCCCGGACCGAGGACGCCTTCGCCGCGACCGTCCAGTACATGGCCTCGCTCCTGCCCAGCCGCTGAAACTTCTTCGCCCGCACTGTCACACCGGCGGCTCCTCCCACACCTGTAGCAGGTGAAAGCACCTTCGGGAGGAGCCTCCGTGACGACTGAACCCAACCCCACCGATGCCGAGACGGCGGAGCCGTCACCGGCCGCTCCGGCCTGGCGACTGTGGATCCTGCTCGTCTGGCACCCCGGACTCGGCCTCCCCGTCGACCCCGTCGCCGTGCTCGGCCTCGACGAGGGCCGGCAGCCGGCCGAGCGGGTCGTGCGCTGGGTCCCCCTTGTCTACGAGCAGGCCGATCCCTGGCGCGAGCGCCTGGGCGAGACCACGACCAACAAGGACATCGAGCGCTGGATCGCGCAGTCCGGCGGCGCGTGCTCGCTCGAGCCCGCCGACGTTCCAGAGGGTGCGCTCGACCTCACGCACGCCGCCGACCTCGTTCTGGACGGACTGCTCGTCGAGGTCATCCCTGCGCTCCCACCGAGGGGTGACGGCTGATGGGCACCGGCAGCAAGTCCTCGCACGCCTCCTACGCTGTCGGGCCCACCACGGCGTCCGAAGCGGACGACGTGGTGGCCGAGGCGCCCGCGGAGCCGATGTCCGACGAGGAGGTCCAGGCCAAGGCCGACCTCCTGGTGGCGATGAACCTCATGGAGGAGATCGCCGACCCGCCGTTCGCCGTCGACCCCGAAGACGAGGTCCCGACGGATCCCGTCGAGCGCTACGACCTCTTCGTCGGCCAGGTCGAGCAGGCTCAGGAGGCCATCGAGAAGCTGAAGGAGGCGGGCGCCTCCGACGAGGAGATCGAGGCCCACACCAAGGCACTGAAGGCGCAGACGCTGGCCTATCTGAACTCGCTCGACGAGGACGACCTGCGCGAGATCGCCGAGGCCAAGGGCTTCGAGCACCCCGCGCTGTTGGGCCTGTCCGGCAAGGGCCAGCATCCCTTGGTCCACTGGCTCGACCCGGCGTACCCGGGCGACATTCCGTCCAAGGCCAAGATCCAGGCCGCCGCGCTCAGCCGGTACAACGAGCTGCTCGCCGGCAAGACGGTCGGCGGAATGACGCTCGCCGACCTGCACGAGATCGAGGGCACCGAGCCGCCCGTCAGCGGCGGCGTATGGAAGGCCACGCCGGACGAGGTCGCCTCCTCCGCCCAGGCAGTGACCGCGTCGATCGACGCCTGGAACGAGGCGAAGAAGACCTACGGGCCTCAAGCTCAGGAACAGAGGGCCGAGGCCCTGCACACGATGCTCGCGGCCGAGCAGAAGCTGGCGTCGGCCGACTGTCCCGAGCTCGGCGAGGACCTGACCAAGGCCAAGGCCGAGGCCAAGTCTGCGGTCGACGAGGCTCTCAACCACACGTACGTGCACGCGAAGGACGTCCAGCCTCTGGTGCAGCAGGCTCTCGCTTCGGGGCAGCTGAGCGAGACCGAGGCGATGCACCTCGGTGGTCACCAGCTCGTGGCACTGATGCGGCCGAGCACACCCGAGAGCGAAGTGCAGTCGCTGAAGGCCCTTGCGGCCAAGCGGCAGGAGCAGCTGGCGAACCTCGACGCCGGCTACGCCGCCCACGTCGCGATGGCTCCCGGTGGCGACCAGCCGCTGAACCTGCCGCCGGCGGGCGACCCTGGCGCGCCGCAGGCGATCGCCGCGTGGGCGAAGAACGCCGGCGACGTCCGGGACATGCAGACGGACGTGAACGCCTGGTACCCCTACACCCAGCAAGGCGGTGCCAGCGATACCCCGTACGCAGAGCACCCGGCTCTCGGACCTGGGAAGTACCTTCACCCCGGCGATCTGACCAGCGACTTCAAGTCGTGGGCCGCGAAGCAGAAGCTCTCCGACCTGCGCACCGTCGCGGGCGAGCTGGGCATGGACAACAACGCCAAGGCCACTCGTGCCCAGGTCCAGAACTACATAGCCGCGAGCTTCAACAAGAAGTACGACCAGCAGGCCATCAAGGACAAGGTCAACGCGGACGTCGCGAAGAAGGAGGCGGCCAAGGCCGCCAAGGCGGCAGCCGCCGCGGCCCCTTCGACGAAGCCCGATGACGGGTTGGCGTCGGACGAGGCGGTCCAGGCTCTGGCGAGCAAACTGCCGGCGAAGGGCACCGGCTCGGCGGCGAAGCCGGCCGCGCCTGCGGCGAAGCCGGTGAAGGCACCGAAGCCGGGCTCGTTCAACGCCAACGTCCAGGCCATGATGGCTGCCGTCCAGCACGCCAAGGCGACCAACCAGGACCTGCCGGCCCGCGTCGACGCCAAGGAGGTCGCCAGCTGGACCTTCGGCGCCGGCACGACGGCGTCCCACCTCGGAGGGATACACGCCAAGACCATCCATGCCGCCCCGGACGGATCGCCGTGGATGTTCAAGGCCGATCACAACCATGGCGGCGCACTGGGCCACACCGAGGCCGCCGCATCCCAGATCCTGGCCTTGAGCGGCGTCCCGTCGGTGCCGGTCTACCACCACAAGACCAAGGACGGCACAGCCGGCTCTGTCCAGCCGCTGCTGCAGGGCGCCAAGCCGTTCACCTCCAGCCCGAGCCAGTGGACACAGACCCAGGTGGACACCATCGTGCGGTCGCACGTGGGTTCGTGGCTCATCAGCGATCACGACGGCTACCAGGACAACTGGCTCCAGACGCCATCTGGAGGACTGGTGCAAATTGATCACGGCCAGTCGTACAAGTTCTTCGGTGCGGACAAGCTCTCGGTCAATTACGACCCCAACGGGGTCACTCCCATCCACCAGAAGCTCTATCAGGCGGCGCTCTCGGGCGGCCTTGCCAACGGCGTCAAGATCAATCCAGCCGCCGCACACCCGGTGATCAAGAAGTTCGAGTCCATGCCGGACGCACAGCTGCGCTCCGTCCTGCACTCCACCGCGTACGAGGGCGCCAAATCCGGTGTGGCCTGGGTCCCGCAGATGCGCAGCCGGGCGGCCAAAGCCCTGAAGATCCCGCAATCCCAGGTCACGCATGACCAGATCGCCACGGCGTTCCTGGACCACGCCGTAGAGAGGAAGAACAACTTGCGCGAGAACTTCTCCGACTTCTTCGTCCAGCAGCTGGGCCTGCCCTCCGGCGCCTCCCTCAAGCACGGCGGTGGTAGCTGATGGGAACCGGATCGAAGTCGAGCCACCAGAGTTACGCGGTCAGCCCCACCGCGCTCGCCGAGGCCCCTGCCGCCCCGTTGGACATCACCGGTGCGCCGGTGGCCGGTGAGGGGGCCGACCTGGCGGGCGTGTCCGCGGGGGCTTCGGGGGAGGCGGCGTTCGAGGTGCCCGAGCTGCCTGAGCCTGTTGCCGAGCCGGCTTCCCCTGCGGAACCTCCTGTCGACGAGGACCCGCTGGCGGAGCTCGATGGGCTCCTGGGCACCGAATCTGAGCCCGAGCCTGTTGCGGCCGCCGCGCCGTCTGAGGAAGAGGCCCAGGAGGCGTCCGCCGAGGGGGAGCTGCAGAGCAGCGGTGAGGAGCCGTCGGCGGAGGAAGACGTGCTGCTCCAGGCCGAGGACATCGAGGAGGTCGAGGAGGAAGAGGAGGAGACGGACCCCCCGCTGACCCCGGTGCCGGCGGCGCCTCCGGTGGGCGAGCCCACCGGGACGCCGATTCTGGTGGGTGGGGACGACTTCATCAACTCCGAAGCAACCCTGGTCGCCTACGACTCGCCGGACGGGCCGCGGGAGGTGCTGCTTACGCACATATCCGAGGAGGCCGAGGAGAAGCTCCTCGACGCGCTGAGTATCCCCGGCACGCACATGGAGGAGATCCAGGTCGAGGAAGAGGTCAAGGAGCGCCTCGACCTCGACAAGGAGAAGAAGCTGGCCGAGCTGACCAAGACCGCAATCACCTCCGTGCAGCACAAGCTCAAGGGCGGCCTGCCGATGTCGGACGCGTCGATCGCCAAGCACCAGGCGGCCGTCGACGCGGTCTCCGCCGTCCTCAACGACCCGTCGATCAGCGACGACGAGAAAGCCATGGCCCAGCACTACATGGACCAGCTGGACGTTGTGAAGGACAAGATCGACAACGGCGGGTCGGTCATGCCGTGGATGGACGCCTACGAGATCACCGCGACCAAGATGGTCACCAAGCAGATACCGGTGCCCGACGGGGATCCGGAGCCCGGCACGCTCGCCGCGACGGTCCGCAAGGCCAGCAGGATCCAGGCGAACCTCGACCCGGCCACCGGGCAGACGTCCTGGGACGGTGTCAGCCGCTCTTCCGCCAAAGGCACGGAGTACGAGATCGGCATGGGCGACGGCTGGAAGGCCGTCTACCGCCCGTACAAGGACAACGACCCGGCGAACACAGAGTTCTCGCTGAGGGGACAGCTTGAAGTCCACGCCCCTGCGGGCGCCGGCCACGGCAAAGACCTCGTGGATCGGCTGGAACAGCTGCACCTGATGAACAAGCCCATGACCGCGGCCGAGGGCGAGTGGACGTACCTGGCGAACAACATCCAGGCCCAGGGGCTGGAGGGCTCCGCCGGCATGAAGGCCGCCATGGAGACGGCCCAGGGACTCCAGGATCTCCAGGTCCAGGAGATCGTGCACCAGCGCATGGAGTCCCTCATGGGGCTCGACAGCGACGCGCTGCAGACGGCCATGAAGAGAATCCACCTGGAGGCATCCCACAAGGTGCTGCCCATGAAGGTCGAGGTCGTCCGAGACGCCGTCGCGAAGGCCTCCGGGTTCTCCAGCGGCGCCGAACTCGCGGCCAGCCCGGGCTACGAGCCGACGCCCTCGACCGGAGGGAAGTGGCTGACCTGGTCCCGCTTCGATGTGACCAGCAAGAAGGCGGAGATCCAGAGTGCATTCAAGGGCCGGTCACTGAGCCACAACCTCAACGGCGGCGATCTCGCCAGTCTCCTCGGCGTCGGGGTCCTGGCCTCCACGGAGAAGCGGGCCGTGATGGGCATCGGCGGGGGACTGGGCTTGAGCGAGCAGGCCGACAAGATGACCGGCGGCGCCAACAGCGTGTTCCTGCGGGTCAAGAAGACGCCCAGCTCCCCCGGTGGGGGTCGGCTGATCTGGGACGACCCGAGCGTACTCATGCAGCGCAGCGACTACTACGCCTACAACGGCGACCATTACGGCGCCATCAACCCCGCGCACCACAACTACAACGCGGGGGCCATCACACGGGACCCGATGAAGATCGCCAAGTTCACCGGCAGCAGCAACGAAATCATGTTCCGGAACGGGATCGACCTGCTGGGGGCCGAGGCTCCCAGCAGGATCGTGTGCCACACCGCCGCGGAGCGCAGCAGCATCCTTGCCTCCCTCACCGCGCGGGGCATCACCCAGCTCGGCGGGAAACCCGTCGAGGATGTCCTGTGCACGGAATCCGACTACTAGGGCTGACCAGGAGCGATTCGATGACAGCAACACAGCAGCAGTGGCGCCAGCGGTTCGCAGACCTCGTCGCAGGCAACCACAGTGCGACCGGGGACCCGGTGGATGCCGGCGCGCGACTGGTCGTGTCGGGCCCTGACGGGACGGAGGTCTTCCGCGCCGCTCTCGCCCGCCACCACCGCTTCGAGGACGACGACGAACAGGTCATATGGATCAGGCCCCTGGTCGGTGGCCAGGACGCCGAGGGCGGCGGCTACCTGTTCAACCTCAACCTGACTCGGCGGCGATCTCTTTCGGTAGCCAGTGCCGACCTCGTGGACGACGGCGTGGAGATGGAGCTGACCACGGGGCAGAAGGCACGGATCGAGCCGGCCGACGGCCCCGAACTCGAGCAGCTGATCCGCTGGGACGACTTCACCAACCGCCTCACCCCAGAGGAGGACGCCGCACTGGAGCGGCTGGACGCGGACTCATGGCACGGACGCTATGCGTGAGCAGCGCCGTCGCCGGTGCCGAAGGGCGGCCGCGGGACGTGTTGGCATGATGTCCCCGCGGCCCGACCGCCGCGAGACGACCACTGGCCGGCCCGGGGATGGGGACGGCCGGCCGGACGCCCTGGCGGAAGAGCAGGACCCCACTCGAGAGGAGGAAGCACATGGTAGATCGAGCACATCCGGTGACCGAACAGCGGCACGCTGATCTGCGGAGCCCGCTGCCGGAGCACGAGCGCGACCTCCCCGTCGACGTGAGCTGGCTGCGCCGGCGCGCCAAGCTGTTCGCGACGGTGTCCGAGCGCAACTTTCACCTCGTCACCGATCTTGCGGCATATGCCTCGATCAGCGGCATGCCCTACCTCTCGCACTATGCCGCCCAGGTGTATCTGGGCCCGAAGACCGCACGGCTGAAGGTGCCGTTGATGGCCATCAACCTCGGGCTGGTGACCACGCGCGAGGAAGCCGATCGCGCCCTGGCACACGAGACCATGCACCTGGTCGTCCCGTCGTACGGTCACAAGGCGGCAGCCTTCGCCCGGGCCCAACTCCTGCTTGACCAGGTCGGTCAGCTCACCACCGCGCCGGCATAGGCCGGCCACGTCCGCAGCACACAGGCCGGCCGTGCCGCTGCCCCCACTCGTACGTCTTCCCTGGGAGCAGCGGCTGGTCGGCCGTCCCTTCAACCTTCGTGTTGCGTATTCTTGTTTCAATAGGTACTGTGATTGGCGTCGGGCGGGAGATTCCGCCGGCCGGAGCCGCTGTCCGCGGCCTTCGATTCCAGCCCCGGTGTCCGTGAGGCGCGCAAGCGTGCCGATCACGGACCCGATCCTTCTTCTCGGAGATCCGATGCCGAGCACCACGAGGACGCCTTCCAACCCCATTGAGGCCGCAGCCATCCAGGCCGCGGTGAAGCGCGCACAAACCGGACAGGCCAGCCGGATCGGTCCGGACCCGGCCCTCCACAGCCACGACACCGAGCTGCGCTGGGTGGAGGCGGTACTGCGCCACCGTCTCTCGCTCAACTCCCTTGGCCGCCCGGTCAGCATCCGCACCAAGGACGACGACACCCATCCGCTCGTCGCGGACGGCCAGCACTTCCCCGCGGTGGCGCTGTCCATCCCCTTCGCGGACAGAACACTGAACTTCCTCGCGACCTACGACGATCGCCGCCGCCTCACCTTCGACCTCATCGGCCCGTGCGACCGGTGCGGCAAGCCGGTGCCCGTCGAAGAGATCAACTCCCTGGAAGATCTGGGCGATCACTTCCTCCAGACCCGCGACGGCCTCGGGGGATCCCCCCGCCTCCGTACCTCCCCCGCACACGCCGACGGCTGCCTCGCCCGCGGCAACTGATCGCACTCCCCTCCCTGACGGGCGGCCCCGGCTGAATCAGCCGGGGCCGCCCTGCATGAAGCGACACCTCACCACGCCGGCTTCCGCTCGGCCGGGTCGCCGTAACCCCGGGGAGACAGTGCGACGTCCGCGTCGTCGACGTCGCCGAGCGTCGCCGAGTTACAGGGCCTCCTGGAGCCCGAGACCAAGCGCACCTCGCCACGGCCCACCGGCTTGATCGCCAGTCACGGTGACGACGCCCAGTTCGGCGGCCACCACCAGCGCAGCGCGCACCGCCAGCGCCATCGCCAGGACCGGCTGTGTTCACGAGAGCCGACTGCGGCGTGATCGCGCTCGGATCCACGCACGCATGCGCCCGCACGCGGGATGCCCGGCGCCTCACCCGCCCGCCCTCCCCTTCGGAACACAAGGAACGAGATGTCTGAGAGCTCCAACGCGACCGGCCGCACCGCCACCAAGCGGCTCCTCACCCAGAACTCGGATCTGAGGAGGATCGGCGTATTCAACTGGACACTGCCAGCTTTCGTGATCGAAATGCCTGATGGAAGCCATTTCAACGTCTGCCCTCAGGCCGGCGTGTGCGCACAATTGTGCTACGCCCGGGTCGGCACGTACCGGTTCAAGAACGTCCGCGCAGCACACATTCGGAATCTCCTCCTCTGCCGGGACAACCCGGAGGAATTCGAGAGGCAGATGACGGAGGAACTCACACACAAGAGGTACGTCGGCAAGTGGATTCGCGTGCACGATTCAGGCGAGTTCTTCTCCGACGAATACCTTCTCACCTGGCTGCGCATCATGCGCAGCTCCCCGGGCGTTCGCTTCTACTGCTACACCAAGGAGATCAGCCGTTTTAGGCGGCTTGTCGCCAATGATCCGCCCGGAAACTTCCTCTGGTGCTACAGCCTCGGAGGAAAAGAGGACCACCTCATCGACCTGAGCACTGAAAGGCATGCGGACGTCTTCCCCAACGTCGAAGCGCTGATCGCCGCCGACTACACCGACCAGACGGAATCGGATCTTCTGTCGGTGCTCAGCGAGTCCCCTCTCGTCGGAATCCCGGCGAACCGGATTCCGCACCTTCTCAAGAAGCAGGGGCAGGAGACATTTGGCAGCCTTCAGCGAGCGCGCGACGAGAAGCTGCGCGCGAAGAAAGCGCGCGCGGGCCAGAAGTTCGCGCTGGCGCACTGAGTACTCACGGGGGTGTCTTCGGGGCCGGGCGGACATGCGCCCGACCCCGAAGACACCCCTCCGGCGTACGGAGGCACCACCTCGAGCGCGCGTTGCGTATTGTTTTACCGTGATGTACTTTAGCGCCTGCCCCTGCGCGATCGGGGCCGGCGCAGCCGTGGAGCCGGCGGTGCCGGCTCCACCTCGAGCTTGACCGACCAGGCCCCCACCCGCGGGACCTCGACCACGGCCTGCGGGTTCACTGCCGGTCCGACAAGGAGTAACGGTGATTCCCGCCGACGCTGATGAACTCGTGACCTCACAGGACATCGCGGAGAAGTACGAGGCCAACGAAGGCAACGTGGCCTACTGGACCACGCTCCCGGGATTCCCGGAGGGTTGGCCGTCCGGTCCCGGACGGACCTTGGTCCGCGACGCCGCGTTGGTGGACGAGTGGCTGAAGGAGAACCTTCCGGTCCACTGGGCGAAGGGGCAGGACTCGGACAACCCGTTCGGCCTGCCCGCCGGCAGGCCGAAGGACTTGGTGACGCTGTCGGACATCTGCGCCTGGGAGGGCCAGGCCCTCGGGCGGACGGAGCCGGTGCCGGAAGCCACCCTGCGCGGGTACCTCTCCAGGAAGGTCCTGCCTGGCCCCGACCGCACGCCAGGTGACGGGAAGAAGCCGGAGGTCACGGAGCGGAGGTGGTACCGCGAGACGGCCTACAAGTTCGTGAACCGTAAGCGGCGCATGCGCCGGCAGACGACGGCCGAGGAGCCGGCGGTCAGCGAGCAGCCCCCTGCAGCCGGCAGCGAGATTCCGGACCGTTCGACCATCGCGCGCACCGGGCACCTGGACGCCCAGGGCATCGCGACCACGTACAGCGTCAGCGGACAGACGGCCCGGGGATGGATTCGCGCTGAGGGGTTCCCTGCGGCCGGCGAACACGGTTACAGCGCGGCCGAAGTCGACGAGTGGGTGCGCGAGAATCGCCGGAGTACCTGGGCCAAAGCTCAACGACGCGCTCAGCTGTCCAGCCATGCGTGGGCCGACTCGTCGGCAACCGACGAGGACGCCGGCGCCCAGAAGGAACTCGCCGACCGGGCGCCGGCGGCGGAGCCGGCCGCCGAGGCGCAGGGCGAACAGGCGGAGCTCACTGCGGAGATGATTGGTCCGCGGTACGGCGTCTCCGAGTACACCGGTCTCCAGTGGACCAAGGTCACGGAGAAGCGCGAGGGCGACAAGGTCGTTCGTCGGGCTTTCCCTGCGCCGCGGAGCACGCAGCCGCGTACGTATGACCAGCACCAGGTCGACGCGTGGGTGGAGAAGCACCGTCCGCATGTCTGGGCGGCCTTCAAGGGAACCGGGCCGGCCCTGGTCCACGATCTGCCCGAAGGGGATCCGCGGGACCTGCTGGATATCTACGACTTCGCCGAGGTGCTGGGCATGACTACCCGTGGCGAGGCCCTTGCGCGCGAGACCATCCGTGCCTACCACGCCCGCGGACAGGTCCCGTTCGCCGACCGGACTGCCGATGACGGCAAGAAGCCTCGGGTCTTCCAGGACCACTGGTATCGCGAGACGGTCTACGAGTTCGTCCTCAGCCGCAGGGGATCCGGCCGCTTCGGTCCCAGGCGCTAGGAGGCCTTGGTGGCCTTGCCCTGTCGACCGGCTCCCGGCTTTTGACCGACCAGATGGGGCAGCCCACGGAACGGTAGGGCGGACGGTCGCTGGAAACGAGTGAGCCCGCCGGTCAGGCGACCGGCGGGCTCTCGGCTCTCCTGCTGGGGGTCTCGCACGTCGTGGTGAGATCTGTCGGGTGTTCCCAGGTGCGTTGTCCGCCGTAGCGACGAGGGCGTCAAGTTCTTCATGCTCACGATGACGAAAGCGCGGCCTCCGGATGGAGGCCGCGCTTCTGGCTTCAGCGGTGTGGCGCGTCGCCCGGGTCAGCTGCGCTTGCGGAAGAAGCGGCGGCGAGGGCGGGACTGCGGCCGGTGCGGCTGCTGCCCGGCCAGTTCGTACACGGCGTCATGGAGCTGCGGGTGCGCCAGGAGGGTCCAGTGCTTGCCCAGGGTCACCCAGACCTCCGTCAGGGCGGTGCGGGGGTCCGTTCCCAGGAGCGTGCTGTACGTCGCTGCCACGGCAGGGGTGCGCGAGCGGCCCGCGACGCAGTGGAGGAAGACCCGCTTGCCTTCCTTGCGGAGCCGGAGCACCTGGCGGGCCGCCTGGTCGAGGGCGTAGTGGAGGTTGGAGTTCTCGCCTTCCCTGTCGACCAGCCAGACGCGGACGTGTTCGATGTCGGTCGAGGAGAAGATCGGCCCCTGCCCGACGCGGCACAGGGAGACGACCGCATCGACCGGCGGTGTGCCAGCGAACTCGGTCATGGGGAGGTTGCCGAGCAGGACTCCGGCGTCGGCGGGGTGCTGTGCGACGTAGCCCTTTCCGGCGGAGCCGGGGATCTTGACGCGCGGGGCCGAGGGCCAGCCGTCACCGTCGTCCGTGCCCTTGCGGGCGGTCAGGACGGCCAAGCGGACGAGATCGGGGCCGGACATCGTGGGCCAGCCGTTCACCGCCTGCTGCCAGGCGAGCGGGATGGCGGACACGCCCCAGCGCGCTCCCAGGAGGGTGCCCGCGATAGCGGCCACGGTGTCCGTGTCGTCTCCCGCGCGGACCGCCGCTTCGGTGGCGAGCTGGAAGTGCTGGGCCGGGAACGATCCACGTTCCGGGGCCAGCTCGGGAACGGGCGTGTTGGTGATGGCGGACCACGCGGCCTGGAGGGCCGTGACGACGTACCCATTGCGGGTCCAGTGGTGGGGCGGGTTCGCCTCGGCCTCGTCCAGCCTCGCGTGCCAGATCTCCTGTCGGTCCTCGGGGAGCAGCGCGATGCCATCACGGACTCCGTCGAAGTGGCCTTCCAGCACGGCGGTTCGGATGCCCGCGCACCACAGGATGCACGCTTCGACGCACTCGGGGTCGCTGTGGGTGAGGGAGCTGATCATGGTGGCGGCCTGGACCATTCCGTCAACGTCGTCCAGGTAAGCGAGAGCGACGATGCCGGTCCGCATCAGCGAGCCGTTGCCCGCGCTGAACCGGGTGCGGGCGGTGTAGGCGTCGGCTTCCGCCGTCATGGCCTGGGCGGGCGTGCCCGTCTTGTGGTTCTTCGCGGCGCGGAGCACGCCGCTGGTCTGGTTCCCGATGTCGCTGGCGCCTCCGTCGCGCCATCGGTGGAAGTTGCGGGCGATCTGGTCGAGTGCGGTCGGGCTGGTGAGGTCGGCGCCGGTGGACGCGACGGCGGCGATGCAGACGTGCATCTGGGTGTCGTCGGAGTACTCGCCGGGCTTGTAGGGGCCCAGGCCGCCGCCGATCATGGCGGGCTGCTCGTCGGGCCCCAGTCGGCGGGCGAACTCGTAGGGGACGCCGAGGGCGTCGCCGCAGGCGGCGCCGAGGAGGACGCCGGCTGCGCGGTCGATGGCGTGGGCATTGAGCGGGTGGGCCGCCGGGGTCAGGGTGGGGATCGTGGGGTCAACGAGCTTGGCATTCACGGGTGTTCTCCCGAGGTCATGTGCTGCGTGCGTGGTCTGAGGAGGGCGGGGCGGGGAGCGCGGCGTCAACTCGCCGTGCGCTCAAACCCGCTGTCGCTACGTCAGAGTGACACGACCGAACTACTTTCGTCAACATGACGATTAGCGTTGCGTGTTTCTTTTTCACTGTGTACTTTAGTTGTCGTCGGAGGCGCTCGACCGTCCTGGATGACGCGCCCCGCTTCCCTTCGTCGGCACCGCGCCCCCTGGACATCAGCGGCCGCGCGTCCGGCATCGAAGTGCACGCTCACCTACAGGAGTTCCGCCATGAACAAGGCCCAGCTCGTCGACGCGATCGCGGACAAGATGGGCGGTCGCCAGCAGGCCGCCGACGCTGTCGACCACGTGCTCGACGCCATCGTTCGCGCTGTCGTCGCCGGTGACCGCGTCTCCGTCACCGGATTCGGCTCGTTCGAGAAGGTCGACCGACCGGCCCGCTACGCCCGCAACCCCCAGACCGGCGAGCGGGTGCGGGTCAAGAAGACCTCCACCCCCCGCTTCCGGGCCGGACAGGGCTTCAAGGACCTCGTCAGCGGTGACAAGAAGCTGCCCAAGGGCGGCGAGGTCTCCGTCAGGAAGGCCCCCAAGGGAAGCCTCACCGGCGCCTCCGCCGTGGTGAAGAAGGCGGCGGCCAAGAAGGCCGCCACGAAGAAGTCGGGAGCGGGGGCCAAGAAGACAGGCCCGGCGAAGAAGGCCGTCAAGGCCACCCCCAAGAAGTCGCTCGCCTGATCCGCCGTTGCCGGGCCTCCATCCCGGCGTTCCCAGCTCGACGGCCGGGCGCTGGCGCGCCCGGCCGGACCGGAGAGACTTCTGATGAACTACCTCGTGATCGACGGCACCCGCGTCGTCTCTGCCCATCGGACTCTGGCCTCTGCCCATTCAGCGGAGGCGCAGGGGATCGGGCGCAGCACCGAGCCCGGTCCGCTGCTAGGCGGTGAACCGGCTTGGTGGACACGGCAGAACGGCGGTGTGGCGGAGCTCGGCATCCTTCGGACGGACGCGGCCGAGCTCGGCTTCCGCTTCGAACTGCGCGCCTGCCAGGCGCCAGCCGGCTCCTGCCACCACAGGCCATGCGGCACCTACGCCACGTGGGCGGTGAGCCGCTGGTACGGGCTCCTCAGCGAGCTCGCCGCGTTCGTACCCCTGTCGTGGATCTGGGTCGCCAAGCGCAGCGACGACCCCCGCGGCGACGCCCCGCAGTTCCTCGCCGAGGGGCGGGTCCTCGTCGACCGCCTGACCGCAGAGATGCGGGAACCCCTGCGGGTCTTCGAGCTGCCGCCGGCGGACACGCGAACCCTGGACGAGCGGGCCCAGGCAGCTCACGCCCTTGTCGTGCGGTTCCTGGCAGAACATTTCGGCCCCGCCTCCGAACCGGAGCCCGTCGCGGTCCGTCCGGTCCTCCACGGCCACGAAGTGCATCTGCGGCTGGACCCGTCCGTCCCGGCGAACCTGCCCATCTGCGGCACCGCCTTGCCGGGCCGCGGCACTGACGCTACCGGCGCCGAGCCGGACGTACACGCCTGTGACCAGTGCTTCGGGCGCGCCCCCATCGTCCCGCCGCCGATTCTCACCACCGCCGAGTACGAGGCGTGGACCACATACATCGGCCAGCCCGGCTCGCGACCGGCGAATTGAGGAGGAGTCACCTCGTGTCCCAGGCATCAGCCGTCGTCGCTGCCGGCTCGTCCAAGCAGACGGCGCTTCGCATGCTCCGGCGCAGGTCCTTCAGCGCCGGGTACCTGCCGCAGGTGATCGACCTTGCCGTACGTGAGGTGCTCGCCAACCAGTTCGACGAGCCCGACGAGCGCGAAGCGGCCCTGGTCCATCAGCGGCTGACCCGCTACTCCGCGAACGGGCGGCCCGGCTCCGCCGAGCTCGCCCGCGCCATGCTGGACGTCAAGCACGCCCTGGACTTGGTGCGGAACGGGCACTACCGGGCCTCCGCCGTTCCCGAGAGCGGACTCGACACGGTCGTCTCCGCGGAGCAACTGCTCGAGCTGGTCGCCGAAGTCGGCCGGGATCGTGTGCTCGCGGCGCAGGGGGGAGCCCTTGTCATCCTCGCGGAGGACGAGGGAGCCAGCACCGTCTACCGTCCGGTGTCCGCCTCACAGGCGAAGGCTCTGCGGCAGGCGGCACGCAGCGCGAAGGAGGAGGCGATCCGCCTTCATGAGGGTGCAGTTGAGGTGCTGAGCCCGCACGTGCGCATGGCTGACTGGAGCAAGGACGACGGGTACGGAGTCGCGGTCGACGTGGTGCGCGACGGAGTGTCGGTGCAGTGGTGGCCGGCCGCAGTGCCCGAGTCCCTGGCGCTGTGGGAGCAGGGAGGAATCCGGCACCTCTGTGCGGCGCTGCTGTCGGCCCGGTTCACCGTGGCCGAAGGGGATGAGCGGACACCCCACGCCGTGATGTTGCGTATTTAGATTCCCATGTGTACTGTACTCATGTCTGGTTGATCGGCCGCTCTCTCCTCCCCCACAGCCCCAACGCCGCCCCTCGTCGGCGCCGTGAGGGCGGCCGCCAGGCCACTGCACCGCTGCGTGGCGAACCCCGCAGCCCTCCATCTCACCGCCCCGGGCAGCCGAAGCCCGCCTCGAACTGGGAGACCGTCATGGGCCCGAGCACCCCCCAACCGCGCCGGACACCGCCCCTCGACTCGCTCAGGGAACTGGCTCCCGGCGCCGAGCTCGTCAAGATCCGCGCCAACCCGCGCAACTGGAGCCAGGCCGTGCTCCTCGCCGCGTACACGTGGCCGCAGTACGAGGGCGACCGCCTGGTCCCCCTCGACCACGGCAGCTACCCGGACGACTCGCACAACACCGCTCTGATCGTCGGCGAGTTCCTCAGCCGGTACCGGCAGCTCCCCGTCGTCCGCCAGCTCCAGGCCAGCGACGCCGCCTACACCTTCCTGGTCGAGCTCGCCCGCCCCTCCTGGGAGCTCTCCGGCGGTGATTCCCAGTGAGCGCCCCGGCGATCCCCGCGGCGTGCGCGCACCGTCCCACGCACGGCGGCCTGGTCGTCCCGTACGTCTCGTTCGAGCACAACGGTCTGCCGGTCTTCGGCGGGCTCGACCCGGGCAAACGCACCCGGGCCTTCGAGAACGGCCTGTGCCAGATCTGCGAACGGCCGCTGGAGCGGTGGTTCTACGTGCTGGTCCGCCCCCAGGACGTGGGCATCGGGTATGCGCCGGAACCGGGACTCCACCCGCCCTGCCTGATGTATTCGGAGAAGGCGTGCCCGATGCTCAACGGCACCAGAGCCACCTACCGTTCGGGCGGCGTCATCTCCCGGCATCCGGCGGGCCGTCCGTGCGACGACCCGGCCTGTTCCTGCCCCGCGACGGCACCCACCGCGGAATCCCTGGTGCGCGCCGGGCGCAGGGCCGACGACTGGGACGCCTGGATGCTCTCAGCGGACCAGTACGAGCTGCACCGTGACGGACACGGCGCGGCCGTGGGCATCCGGCTCCCTTCCGACCCGAAGCGCATCCGCCGCGTGCGGGTCTCCCCCGAGCGTAAGCGCGCCCTCGCCCTGGTCGCGGCGCTCCTTGATCTGGGCGCCTAGCCCTTCCCCCCTTCCACGCCTGGCGGGCCACCCGTGCCCGCCACGTTCTGCCACCGATGAGGATGACCGTGCTCGCTGAACGCTTCCGCCCTTCCGACATCGAGAGTCTGGTGCGCATCGCAGGGGCCCTGGCCCCCTCACTGGCCGCCGCCGAACTGCCCCCGCAGTACCGTGAACTCGCCCAGCGCGCTCACGCCGAGATCGTCGCCGAGGCCGCCGGCGGCCGGTCCCCGGCCGTCTCCGCCATCCTGGGGCCTCGCCCGGGCCAGCAGGTCTGGATGCTGCGCATCTGGACCCGCCACGAGGACACCACGGCGCCCTACGCCACGGAAGGCGCTGCCCTCGCGGAGCTCGCCTCGCACGTGCGCGGCAGCTGGGCCAACGTGGGCGGCCAGGGCGACGTGCCCGACGAGCCCCCGGCCGACGACGCCGAAGCGGTCGATCTCTACTACGGTCCCGACGGCGACGCGGTGCCCGATCAGGGCTTCGAGCTGTACTGCGAGGAGATCGGGCGGGCGCAGCGCTCCCGCATTGCTCCCCTGAACTTCGTCTTCCCCGACGCCGTGACGGCCGAGGGCCTCAACCGCGCCGCGGTCTTCTACCCCGCCGATGACCAGGGACCGTCGTGCATCGAGGTGGCCGGCGTGCTCGTCTTCGGCTACCTGGACGCCGAGGACGGCGTCGTGCGGGTCTCGGTCCACCTCGACAGCGCCGATCCCGAGCACGTCGTCCGGCCGGACGGGACCGTGCCGCTGCGCGTCGTCGTCGAGGACACCGTCATCCTCGACGACAGCAACCACTACGCCCCGCATCCCCCCGTACTGGAGCAGCTCCTGGACGCTGCCGACCCGGAGCAGCGGGCCGTGATCTCCTCAGTGGCGGTCTCGGCGGGGCTGATGTGGAGCTGCCCGAGCTGCCAGTGGCACAACCCCCGGGCGACGGAGCAGTGCGAGCGCCCCGGCTGCGGGCGCAAGGTCAAGGCAGCGATCAACCCGCGGGCCGCAGCGCTCGCCCCGGCACCGGTCCTCGCACTGGAGGGCCCGCGATGACCAGCAACGCCTACCCGCCGGCGCCCAAGCATCTCCGCGCCGCGTGCGCACATCCCTCGGGGCACCTCGCATCGCACGGCAGCCGTACGACGCTCCAGGTCTACCTGGACGACGGCCTGGTCTACCGCAACGACGGCGACGGCTACCGGCTGCCGCCGGAGAAAGCGCAGGCGCAGGGCGTCGGACCGTACGTCATCACCGGCGCCGGACGGCGGTCGATCCTGAACGACTCCCAGCTGGCCGCCCTCGACTCCGCCGACGAGGACGGCGCGCTGAGGAACGTCACCTGGCCCACCGCCGCCTCCCTCGCCCGCCTCGCCCTCGTCGAGTACCGCGACGCCGACGGCGTCCCCCAACCCACCGACGGCGACGACGGCCGCACCGGCCCGAAGCACCGGCCCTACCTCACTCCCGCAGGCCTCGACGCCGCACGCGCCGCGAAGCCGCAGCCCTGACCCTCCTGTCCTCCGGCGGGTGCGACCCTTCCCAGCCGCACCCGCCCCTCCCCCACAGGTACGCCCATGACTTCCCTCACGCTGTTCGAACCCGACCTCGATGCCGACCCCGCAACGCCGTCGTCCGGCGGACCGGCTCCGGCCGAGGTCGCCTCCGCGGAGGCTCTGGCATCCTTCCGCGCGACGAAGCACAAGTCGCTCAACTTCGGCCTCGGCGTCGACTCGACGGCGCTGACCCTGGCGATCATCAACGATCCGACCGCCTTCGGGATCGCCGAAGACTTCTCCGACTTCTCGATCGTGACGGCGATGACCGGGTTCGAGTTTCCCGACACGATCGCCGACGTCGAGAACCACGTCCTGCCGTTGCTGCGGGAGAAGGGCATTCGATACACGCAGGTCGCGCGGGCCGGGCGCCCCGACTCGGCAGGTGTCGAAGTCCTCTCCGACACCAAGAACCCCGGCAAGGTGTTCAGCCAAGGTCCATGGACGCTCATGGACGAACTGGAGGAGAACGGCACGGTTCCCCAGTACGCCGGCGGTCACGTATGCAGCCAGAAGCACAAGGCTTGGACGATCGACCGCCTCCAGCTCGAGCGAGCGAGCGGGCAGACCGTCGGCAAGCTCTTCGGCTACAACGCGGACGAGTACAAGCGCGCGGTCAAGGCGAACAAGTTCCAGGCCAAGCGCAACAAGAAGGCCGGCTACGAGACCTTCGCCCTGGACTATCCCTTGCTCAGGCTCGGCTGGGGCCGCGAGGACGTGCAGGGCTACGTCAAGGACCGCCTCGGCATCGACATGTCCAAGTCATATTGCCCGGTATGCCCGTTTGCTGGGGTGTGCTCGCCCCAGCCGGACCATCTGAAGCGGCTGCGGAAGTACCCCGACCTCGCCGCTCGCGTGCTGCGTCTTGAGTACCTGTCGATGGCCCTGAACGACAACAGCTCCCTCTACAAGGACGACACCCTGTTCAGGCGGGTCACCGACGACCAGAACACTGAGGCGCTCGGCCAGTTCAACGCCCGGCTGGACGAGGAGCCGTGGGCGGTCTACCGGTTGCAGCGCGCCTACACCGCCGGTCGCCGGCCCGAGTGCCACACCGCGCACGGCGACCGCTGCTCCAAGCCCGAGTGCCGCGACACCAGCTTCAAGGGCACGGTCTACCGGTCCGTGAAGACCGTCCGCACCGGCAGCCGTTCCGAAGTCGGCACCTTCCTGCACAACGCCTCCACGGCCCTGGACCGCCCCGTCGAGCACTCCACGAAAGCCCACGGCGCTGGCATCGACCGCGTGCGCACCCGCGTCCGGCCGGACGCCAAGACCTACGGCACGGTCGAGGACTTCTACGTGACCGCCCCGGCCGGCGTGCAGGACAAGGCCCGCTCCGGCTTCGCCGGTGTCTGGGCCGCGATGACCGCCGGCCAGTAGTCCCCGATCCCCTGCGAGGAAAGATGACCACACGCACCCTGCCCCCCGCCGCCTACGACAGACTCACCGCCGCGGTCGCGCGCGACACCGGCGATCGGCGCACGGCCGCCCTGTGGAGCCACGCCGCGGCCCTCGTTCGGCATGCCCACGTACATGGCCTGGCTCCGGCCGACGAACGCCCGCCGGGTCCGGACGGCCTGCTGAAGTCCCTGGAGAGTCTCGCCGGCTGCCACCCCGCCCTGGCCCCTCTCGCCGATCCGGCCGTGCTGCCGCTGTGGGAGCAGCCGCTCGGCTCCGCCGCCTGGAACGCCATCGAGGAGTTCTGGGACCGGCACCCCGCCCTCGAAGACGGGCGCCGCGTGGACGGCTACGCACTGGGCGACGCCTACCAGCTGCTGTCCGACGAAGCCCGCAAGGGGCGCGCCCTGTGCCAGACCCCGCCCTGGGTCGCCCGCCTCCTGCTGCGCCTGTCGCTGGAGCCGGCCATCGAGGAGTGGGGGCCGGCCGACGTCCGGATGATCGACCCCGCCTGCGGGACCGGGCACATCGCCGTCGCCGCGTTCCACATGGCCCGCGTCCCGCCGATCCGCGGCCGGCGCTCCGCTCCGGTCGGGCACGGACCGCGGGCCGTCGAGCGGGCTCTGGCAGCGGTGTCGGGCGTGGACCTTGACGCGTACGCCGCCGCGCTGACCGCCTACCGGCTCCTGGCGTGCTCGGCGTCCGTCCTCGGCGTGAGCCTGGACCAGGTCCCGGCGTCGTGGCCCGTCAACGTGGCCGCCGCCGACTCCCTGCTGGACCGCACCGAGCCTCTACTCGCCGCCGGCGCGTACCACGCGTGCGTGGCCAACCCGCCGTACATCACCCCGAAGGACCCTGCCGTCCGCGACCAGGTCCGCGCCGCGTACCCGCAGGTGGCGGCCGGCAAGTACTCGCTGGCCCTGCCCTTCACCGCGCTAATGCTCGAGCACCTGGCCGTCCCGGGCGGCTTCGTGGCGCAGCTGACCGCGAACTCGTTCATGAAGCGGGAGTTCGGCAAGCGGTACATCACCGATTTCCTCCCCCGCTTCGACGCACGCTGGATCATCGACACCTCCGGGGCCTACATCCCCGGCCACGGAACACCCACCTGCATCCTCGTCCACCGGGCCCGCCCACCGGTCGGCGACACGGTCACGGTGATCCGGGGCAACCGCGGAGAGCCCCACGTTCCGGAGGACCCCGCGAGAGGGCTGGTCTGGGAGGCGATCGAGGACGCGGTCGACAACCGGCTTGCCTGGGACCGGTTTCAAGCAGGTGCGGACCTCGCACGGCGCAGCGGGGACACCACCACCTGAGATGTTGCGTATTCGCGTTTCACTGTGTATTGTCACTCTCAGTTCGGGCCAACGCCCCGCCACACCAACCCACTTGACGAGCGCCGCTCCGGGCGTCGCGCCCGTCTCAGCACATCCGGGGGACTGATACAGATGAAGCGGAACAAGCCGCTCATAAAGCGCCGCAAGGCCGGGACGCAGTACCGGCGGCGGAGGCTGCATCCGTGGGGAAAGCACGCCTCCTCGTACTGGGCGCTGGCCGTACCCCAGGCGTTCACCGGGACCGGCCAGACCGTCCTCGACATGACCGGAGCGGTGCCCGCGGGCGCGGACGAGTCCAGGCCCGACAACCCGCGCTACGGCTCCGTGCTGCGCTGGCGGCTCGACCGCGGCGGCCAGACGCAGTTCGTCTACGGCATCCAGGTATGGGGGCGGTACCGGAGCGAGAGCCCGTCGGCTTACGGCAAGCGCATCTCGGGCGCGTTCCGCCGGTCCCTCCCCACTTCGACGGACGTCTACCACGTTTTCGTCGCGGAGCGGCCGGGTTGCGCACGAGGAACGCGGTGCCCGCTCACCCAGCACTGGTACACGGCCATCGAGGCCGACCTGTCGACGCACCAGCCGGATCGGTGCCCGATGGGCGTCCTGAACGACGGCCCGCCCTGGCGCCTGATCGGCCGGACAGTCCCTGACGGCCGCCACATCTACTGACGTCCCTCGCACAGCGCTCCGGGCCGCCCGGGCAGCTCTCAGCTCCGGTCGGCCCGGCCTCAGAGCCCGAACCGCCGTTGAGGCCCCTCCGGCAGCCCTCCCTTCCGCCAACCCCAGAGGCGACGCACCGCGCCTCATACCGCCCCAGGAGTCCCTATGCGTAGCACCCGCACACGCCTGCCCGGCATCACCCTCCGCGACGCGGCGCCCACCGACGCGGACGCCGTCATGCGGCTCCTCGCCGACGTGAACCCCGACGATCCCGACGCGTTCGAGGACGTACGGCCGAACCTGTCCCTGCCGCAGGAAGAGCCGCTCTCCCACTTCCGGGCCCTGATGATCGTGGCCGAAAACGATGAAGGCGAGACGCTCGGCGTCCTCATCGGAGGCGTTCCGCTGTGGCTCTTCGACCATCCCGGCATCGACGTGCCGCTGGCGCACCTTCTGGCGGAACGGACCGCGATCGTCACCGCGGTTGCGGTGGATCCCGGGCAGCGCGGGCGAGGCATCGGGGCCGAACTCATTCGGCATTCCGTACGCCGCTTCACGCGCGCCGGTTATGGACTGCTGACCCTCAACTGCTTCCCGGAGCTGGAGAGTTACTACGAAGGTCTCGGCTTCTCCATCATGGACGGCCTGAACGTGGCCCTCGGCCCCCGGAACGCGGTCGGGCACCGATGGGGCGATACCCGGGTGGCCGCCCGGCTTCTGGACCGATACACGACCTTCGTCGACGTCCCGGGCCTTACCTCCCCGGTCGTTTCGGGCATCCTTCCCAACACCCGGATGCAGCGTGGCGCGTACTTCGACGGGGAGCAATTCCGCGCCTGAGCCGATCACAGCCCGGGGGTCTGGCCTCCCGGGCGACAGAACTCACCCACGGATGCAGGTATCAGCCGACATCCAGAACCAAGGAGGAACTGATGCCGGTTGTCGACGGCAAGAGCCCGAGCCCGTGGGTCCGATGGGCGCTGCGATGGGGCGCGCCGAGCGCAGTCGTCGCCCTGGTCAGCGTGTGGGTACTGGAGCCCGCCAGTCTTGTCGGCGCGGTCATTGCGGCCGGGGTGGCACTGACGGCGCTCCTGGTCTTCGTCGGCACGATGCCCCGCCGGCAGCTGCCGGCCCAGCAGCGGGCGCGCAGGGGCGCCGGCAAGTAGAAGGCTCCAGCGAGGCGGCCGGTGCGCCGTTACCCGAGAGCTCGGATGGTGGGCCCGGATACGTGATCGCCCGGCTCGCCCCGAGGGCGAGCCGGAAAGCGTTCACAACCACCTGCGATGTTGCGTATTCGGCTTTCAGTATGTAGATTGATTGCATCGCTGGCGGACCTCCAAGTCCACGCCGCACGAAGCCCCTTTACTGCTCTGGAGTCCTCCCATGCTTGCTGTCGCCCACAAGGCAGAGGTAGACGCCGCCCTTCTCGCCTACCGGAGGGGATGGGCCGACGTCTGGCTGACCCTGGTGGACGTCACCACCGACTTGATGCACCTGGCCAGTCACATGCGCGCCGACATCGAACGCTGCCTCGACGGCGACGCGAAGGCGCGACTGGACGAACGGCCCCTGGCCGCCATGCCGAACCTCGACCCGTCCGTCGCGCCGATCCACAACACGGACGATTCGGCCGCCGCAGACCACCTCTTCGACGTGTACGTGCACGCCAGCGACGCCGCTGCCGCCCTCCGCGTGCACATGGCAGAGGACCCCTACCCCACCTTCTCGAAGGCGCTGCACGTGCTGCTCAACGAACTGCGCGCCTACGCCCAGAACCTCGGCTTCGACTTCGACGAGGTCATGCGCGCGGCATCGCAGGCCCACCGGGTCGACCAGCGCAAGGCCAAGTAGCCGAACCCTGCCCCGGTGCCGCCGCCCCCACGAACGATCCCACCTGGAAGGACCTTGACCATGACCACGCCCCTGATCCCCGCCCCAGCTCGATCGGGCCGCGGCTCGATACGCATGCACCTCGACCGCGGGGAACACCCCGCGACTCGGGTGCCGCTCCTCGGCGCCGATCTCGACAACCCGCCCGCCGTCTGCGGAGGCTGCGCCAACACCGTGTTGAAGCGGTTCGGTGACGGTCGAGAGCGTCTCAAGTGCGGGCTTCTGCCTCGCGGAAGCCGCGGACTGCGCGGCCCAGATCTGCGCGAGTCCATGCCCGCGTGCGTGAAGTACGCCGCGGCCTCCGCCGCACCGCGGAACACCTGATCTTTCCGACCACGCGCCCGGGGCCCTTCCGCCGGAACCCACGCGGTCCCGTACGCCAAGAGGCGGCGGGCCCCGGGCTCGTGGTCAGGATCCCTCTCCACCACCCGCACCCGCCTCACCACGGAGACGTGATCATGCTGCCCGGCCTCGCCCAGCACATCGACTTCCAGGCCGCCCACAACGACTACACCCGCGGGTTCCTCGTGGTGAGCAAGGCCGACCGCACCACCGCGTACGGGTACGTGTGGGAACACGCCCTCCCGGACGGCACCACCACGTGGGTCGCCCAGCCGGACACGGCCAACAACGCTTCGCGCATCCCCGGGTTCCAGTCCCGGGAGTGGGCCGGGGAGTTCCTGTACGAGCGCGAGTGGCCCAAGTTCGTCCGTCGCGGGGACGACAAGGGCGACGCCCTCCCGCAGCCGGGATGCGCCGAGCGCGCGCCGTGCGGGACGTGCTCCCTGTGCGAGCCCGAGCTGGCCCGCCGCGGAGTCCTCTGAACGAGCCGGCTGACGCCCCTACGCCATCCATCACCACAACGTGCAGGTCCGGGGCTGCGGACGACGCCTTCCCGCTCGCGGCCCCGGCACCGGCTTCCTGTTCCTGACCACAACACACCACCCACCCCATGCCCTGGAACCCTCATGCCCGCTGCTGATTCCACCGCCGCCCTCGTGACCGAGGCCGTTGACCAGGTGCTCACCCACAGGGCTCGGAACTGCACCGACCCGAGCTGCGCCCGGCACGCCGGTACGACCGACTGTCCTGCGATCACCGTCAGCCGTAGCGCTGGCTCCGTCCTCGGCGAAGCGGTCGCCGAAGCCTGGCACGCCGCCGGCGGCAGCCGCCTCGACATCCCCGCAGGGGTCGTCGCGGCCCTCGCCCTGTGGCCCCAGAAGTCCCCCGGTGCGGCGGCCGCCGACACGATCGCCGCGTACATCGCCGCGCAACCCCCGCGCGTCCTGGTCCGCGGCCTGGCCGATAGCGCCAACTACTACTACGGCCTCCGCCCCGACCTTTGGGCCACCGCCCGCCCGCTGTTCGACTGGACCAGGGAGGACCTGCACGACACCCACCTCGCGGGCGTGCGTGCTGTGGCCCTTGCCGCGCTGCGCCATGGAGTCCTCCGGCACACGGGAGACACCGACCCCGCCGAGCGGTCCCGGATCGACCTGATGTCCTGGGTCATCACAGCCCTACGCCACCATCACTCCCGGCGCAGCCTCGGCGAGTACCACACTCCGCCCGACATCAGCGATCTGATCGCCGCGATGCTGGCCGACGAAGGCGGCACAGGAAAGCGACCCCACCACCGCGGTGAGTGGGCGCTCGAGCCGGCCGCCGGAACCGGAGGGCTCTTCCGCTCCGCGGCGCAGGACCTGCGCCGCGACGGCGAGGACCCGGCAGAGCGCGGCTGGGTCATGCTCGAACTCGACCCCCTGGCCGCCGCTGGAGCCGCCGTCAACACCCTCGTCTGGGAACTGGGCCCCCGCGCAGTCGTCGGATGCGGAGACGTCCTCGCACAGCCCGACCTGGCCGAGGAAACCCTTGCCCGGCAGCGTGACATGGCGCGCCACCGCGACGACGTCATGAAACTGATCGGCTTCGCCATCGCCACTCGCACCACCGAACAACTGCTGGACGCCCTCACGACCAGCAGGTAGCTGCCCCGCCCCGGCCCACGCCTCGTGGGCCGGGCCCGAAGGAGGAACCGTGGCACAAGCCCACGACCACAGCGACAGCCAGGCCGTAGCCCGGGCGCTGCGCGCCGTCATGCCCGCACCCAGCCGTACCAGCGTGTATGTGCTGACCTGCGGATGTCCCGACGCCGAGGGACTGTTGTCCTGGTACATCGACACCGAAACCCGGTCCTACGAACTCGACCTCTCCCGCGCCGCGGCCGGTCCGAGCCAGGTTCGGCTGACCAGCCGGCCGCTTATCGGCGACGGCACCGTCTGGAGCGAGGACATCCTCGTTCCAGACACCCCGGCCGACTGGGCGCACTCCCTCGCACGTCTCGTCGCCCGGCTCACCCTTTCCGACCGCAGCCCCCTCTCACTCGACTGAGCAAAGGACCATTGTGTCGAACCGCACTCCCCTGACCGGCTGCCTGCCCGGCTTCGGCCGGCATCGTGGCTACCCACCGCGCTACGGGTGGCTCCGCAAGGTCTACGACGCCCTGCGCCAGGACCCGACCGCCCTACGCCGCCCCGACGCGACCGTCGTGCTGGGCGTCGGCAAGAGCATGGTCCCGTCCATGGCCTTTTGGTCCCAGGCCTTCGGCTTGGCCGCCCGCAACGGCCAGGACCTGGTGCCGACGAACCGCGCCCACTGGCTCCTGGACGAGGAAACCGGGGCCGACCCCTACCTCGAACTCGACGCCAGTCTCTGGCTGTTGCACTGGTGGTTGGTGAGCTCCGAGCCGTGTCACGTGCCCACCTGGCGGTATCTCTTCGGGTACTCCCCGTTCAGCCGGTCCAGCCGCGCGGAGCTGCAGGGGCGCTTGGCGGCCGCCGCCGGCGCGGCCGGCCACAGGACCCCGGCCGCGTCGGTACTCGCGTCGGACATCGCCTGCCTGGTGAGCATGTATGCGCCCGGCGCCCCCACCGCCGCGAACATCGAGGACGAGCTCTCCAACCCGTTCCGCACCCTCCACCTGCTCGACCCCGAGCCGCCCGCCGACCGCACAGCCGACCGCAGCCACCTCGTCGCCCTGCGCCGCATGGCCGGCCGCCACTGCCCCGCGCCCGTCCAGGCGTACGCGAGCCTGGACTTCGCGGCCCGGACCGCCAGCCCCGCGGCCGGCTCTATCAGCCTGGCGCGGCTTGCCTCCGACCCCCTGGGGCCCGGCCGGCTCCTTCTCACCGGTACCGCCGACCTCCGCCGTGCCCTGCACCAAGTCGCGGACAGGCATGCGGATCTGGCTGTCGTGCAGTCCGGCGACGGCGAGGAGTCTCTCGTCTACTCGCGCCCGCCCGTCCTCCTCGCCGAGGACGTCCTGGCCGGCGCCTATCCCGCCCTGCGGCCGGCCACCAGGGGTGCTGCGGAGAAGGGGAGTTCTTGGTCCCTGTCCTGACGGACTCCGGGTTCCCGCGGGCGCGGATCGCTCAGACGAACACAAGCAATGTTGCTTATTAGTATTTCCATGTGTACTGTGGTTCTCGTTGGTGGTGCTCGCCCCCCGGCTTGAGCGCCCCGCGCCCTCCCCTTCCGACGAGACAGGCCCAGGAGACACGCATGCGCATCAAGACCGGTGGACAGCACCAGGGTTGGACCGTGGTCCACCAGGCGCGGCGGGCGTGGCGCGGCTCCTTCGAGGGCGTGTGGCTCGGCGTGGAGGAGTCCACGGGGCACTGGATGGTCGGCCGCCAGCACGACGGGCAGTCGATGGACGACGGCTTCGACGCGGACGGCAACTGGGCCACGTCCCGGCACTTCCGGGAGGGCAACGAGTACCTCAACATGCGCCGGGCTCTGGCCGCGTACGACGAGGAGGCACAGAACGCGAGCGACGTCTGGAACGGGATGTGGGACCAGCGCGCCCACGAGGCCGTCGCCCGGCACCTCGCGCACCGCGTTCCCTTCCCCGCGCCGGTCCGGCTCTCGGCCGGATGGATCGGGCGCGGCCTGACCGATTACCACCCCCCGCGCGGGTCGACGTTCCCGCTCGACGGGCCGGAGGCCAAGTACGAGGTGATCCGCTACCTCCAGGGCCAGACCCGGTTCGACGAGATCGTGACGGAGCCGGGCTCGGTCTCCGAGGAGGAGGCGTACCAGCTGGCCATCAACGCGACGGGGCCGATCCGCTTCGTGTGCCGTGGCGTGACCTTCTACCTGAGCGAATGAGCCGGACGGCACGGGCGCGGGGCCACAGCGCGCACCGCGCCCGTGCCGCCGGAGCACAAGTCGTCCAGCCAACCACCGACGTACCCACCGAAGGCGAGGACGCCGCCCCTGGGGGCGGTTGAGACGAGATGGACCACAAGAACCTCATCGGCCACGACGGCGCCGTTCACGAGGGCCTGCTCAACAGCCACACCGGCTTCATGATTGACGTGGCCTGCGACGCGGGCCGGTACGCCGTCGTCCACCACTACGAGAAGCTCGACCCGGCGCGCGTCACCGACGCTCCCCTGACCTGTCCTGAGTGCGTCGCCGCGAACTCCACCGCCACCGCACAGCTGCACCGCGGACGCATCGCCCATCGGTACGCCGAAGACGTCCTCGCCCTCGCCGATACCCGCGCATGCCCGCCTGCCCTAGACGACGAAGGGCTCCGACTGGCCTTCGTGGCACTCGCGACAGAGAACCCGCCGCCCCGGGCCCTGTACGCGCTGATCAGGGAGCACGTGACCGACATGCTGACCGATCGCGCCCTGGCGGCGCCGGAAGGGGTCCCGCAGGTCCTCGTGCCCTACAAGCGGTACACCGGCGGCACAGTCCAGGCCCCCGTCGGCCCTGGGGACCGCCTCATGCACTACAGCGCCGCCGGCGGGTATTTCCAGTACGTCTGGGTCGATGGGCTCGATGAGTCTCCGGACGGAATCGTCGTCACGGTCCACGAGAAGGACCGGCGTCCGGTCACGTACTCGGCGCGCGAGGTCAGCCAGCGGTACTCGAAGCTCGACCGGGCGGCACCGCTGCCGTCGAGCGGTGGGTGATCGAAGCTGACGGCTACGGCCTGACCTCAACCAGTCCTGGGCAGGCCGGGCACGTTCCGTCGCGGCTGATCCCGCCCCCCACCCGCAGGTGGGCGCCGGGATAACGCTCGTCTCTCGCGGCCAGGTCCCTACCGCGATGGCGTCGGCCAGTTCAGGTCTTCTCACCCGCGGCCCGTGCCGGGATCCCCGCGGCCCCAGCACCGCGGCGGATGCGCCCCACCACCGTCCTGCCGCCCAACTGCCCCTCTTCTTTTCAGGATGCTGCGCCGCGCCGTCGCCGCGGCGCCGCCTCACCCGACTCCGGAGGCGCCCACACCATGACCACCGACAGTCCGCACGTCGCCTACCTGGCCCCTTCCGATCCTGCCCGCCCCCAGCCCGGCCGAGACAACGACGAGGAGGCCGACCGCTTCGAGAACGCGGTCCTGACCGCCTACCTCTTCCACCTGACGGCCAAGGGACACCGTGTCCTGCGGCACCGCGTCGTCACGGATCCCGTCCTGGCGTCCACCGACCTGTTCGACGCGACTGCCGGAGAGGTGGTGATGGCCTGTCACCGATCGCACTACCGCGCGCTCATCGCCGCGTACGGAGTGATCAGCGACTGCGCGCGATTCTTCTCCCCGGCCCGCCGCGCACTGCTGTTCACCGCCGAGCCGGGCTCGGTCGCCAAGGAGTTCCTGTCCCACCACAAGATCATCGCGATCTGGCCCGAGGGCGAGTCCTTCGTCCGTGCGGATCCGGCAGCCGAGACAGGCGGAGCGTGAACCGCCAGAGCTTCGGGCCGCCGTCGACGAGAGCCGAGGAACGCGCCTGGCGCGCGGCCGGTCTCCTCGTCGATGTGGCCGGGCGCGTACTGCCGGCCACGGCCCCGCCCTGCGGCTTCTGCGACGGCGAGGACATCGGCGACACCTGTCCGGCGTCCCTGACCTGCCCCACGTGCAAGGCCACGCCCCGACAAAGGTGCTGTCGGCCGAGCGGCCACACCGCCGAGCAGTGGCACCGCAGCCGCGTCCGCGCCGCCGACCTGGAAGACCAGCGCCGCGAGGAAGACGGCGACACCACCCTGCCCGCCCGCTGGGGCGACACCCCGCCGGCTCCGACCCCATCACGAGGAACACGATGACCATCGACCACCCCCGCAACTGCGCCACGGCCACGTCAGGCGCCGCGGACCGGCCGCGTACGGCCGGATCCTTCACACCCCGCATCACCCCCGCCCAGCGCCGCGCCCTCCTCGCCGGGGCCAGGGACCCGATCGGGCTGCTGCCCAAGTCCGTCAACTTGCGGACCCTGGCGTCCCTCGCCGACATCGGCTACGTCGGCCTGGACCAGAGCCGCGACGTCCTTCGTGGACAGGAGGCGACGCGGGACGCGCTGGACGTCTGGGGCGGTGCTCTGACCGAGGACGGCTGGCAGCGGGCCCGCGCCGAGGGCGCGGGCCGGTTCCGGATCGTCGTCGTCGGCTGCGGAAAGGCCAAGCAGGACCGCCGCGTGACCGCCGGCGCGATGTACGTCGGCACCTTCCACGGCTCCTGCCGGGAGACGGCCAAAGCCCTGCTCCAGGACGGCGGCCGCCAGTACATCCTCTCCGCCGCCCACGGGCTCCTCGACCTGTCCACACAGATCGACCCGTACGACATCACCGTGGGCGACCCCGGCAGCGTCAGCGCGGACTTCGTGCAGGCGCAGGTCCGGGAACGCGGCATCGAGTCGGCGGAGGTGACGGTGCTGGCCGGCAGCAAGTACGTGGCCCTCGCCCGGCACTCCTGGCCGGACCTTGAGGCGCCGCTCGCCGGAGCCGGCGGGATCGGGGAGATGAAGCAACGTCTCTCCCAGATCCGTCTCGCCGCGCGGGCCGAAGCCGGGCAGGAGCGGTGAGCGCGCCGCTCGGGCCCGCTCCGGCTCGGTGGGAGGCCATGGCTGCCGGCAGCGCCGAGGGCTGGGCTCAGCGGTGGAGCCGCGGTGTGCCGACGTGGGTCCATACGTCGCAGGGCGGCTTCGACCGGCGCCGCTACGAGGTGGTCGAGCTGGCGGAGGCGCCCGCCCGGGAGTACATCCAGGCGAACCACTACCTGTCGGGGTGGCCGCCGGCAGTCCACCGGTTCGGGCTGGTGGACCTCGAGCCCGCAGGGGGCGACGACGGCCAGGTGGTCGACGGCCAACTGCTGGTGGGTGTCGTCGTCCTGGGCGTCCCGATGAGCCGCCGTGCTTTGACCAGGGTTTTCCCGTCGCTGGAGCCGTATACGGAGGCACTGGAAATGTCGAGGGTGTGTCTGTCCCCCTCGGTGGCGAGCAACGGGGAGAGCTTCACGGTCGCGGGGGCACTGCGTCTGGCCGCGGGCCACGGCGTGCGGGGAGTGGTCACCTACGCGGACCCCGTCGCCCGGCTTCGGACCCTGCCGGACGGGCGCACGGCCGGCTCGCCCCGAGGGCACCTAGGGGTCATCTACCAGGCCCTTTCCGCAACTTACACGGGCCGCAGCACGGCGAGGACGATCGTCGTGCTGCCGGACGGCCAGGTGCTCCCGGCACGGTCGATCGCCAAGTTCGTCGCCGGAGACCGTGGTGCCGACGGGTTCGAGCGGCGCATCGCGGCGCTGGGCGCATCGCCGCGCCCTGCGGGGTCCGACCGGCGTGCCTGGCTGCGCACCGCGCTGGAGCAGATCGGGGCCAGGCGCCAGCGGCACCCGGGGACCCACAGGTACGCCCTGCCCGTTGGCCGTACTCGGGCCGAGCGGTCGAGGGCGGTCTTCGGCATGCCCTCACTCCCCTACCCGAAGTGGGCAGATGCCCGTCCCCGCATCTAGCATGTTGCGTATTCCCGTATCAATATGTAGTGTGGTGTTCGTGATCGAGCGGCGTACCGCTGCTCTCACGGCCACCACCATCTTGGAAACCTCACCCAGAGGAACGACCGTGGACACGTCCATCCCTGACCGCAAGGCTGCGCGCTTCACCGCAGCCGCGGAATCCGGCGTCAACATGACCCCCGCACGTGAGTGCACCCTCGCGGACCGCGCCGCATGGGCCGACGCGGCGCTGGAGGCCTACAACAGGCAGGCTCCCAAGGCCCTGTTGCCCGTTCCCGAGCTGGCCGAGCGCGTACGGCTCGGCGTCCTCGCGGCCGAGGCCATGGCCCAGATCGCCTTCAACCAGCCCGGCGACCAGGTCGTGGACGACCAGGAAAGCGCCGATCGCGTAATCGGTGATCTGGTCGCTCAGGTCTTCTGCCTGACGGACGGCCGGGTCACCGCCCATGAACTCCACCAGGCCGCCGAGGGACTGCGCAGCGAGGCGTACCCCGTGAAGCTCGATGTCCTGTGCGCCGTCGCCGCCGCCGGGGCTGAGCGCGAGGCCGCCATGCTCGCGGCGCTCCTGGACGCGGCCGAGTCCTTCGGGTGCGACGTCCCCGGCATGGTCGAAAGCGCTCGCGACTACTTCGAAGAGCTCAAGGCCGAGGACGAGGAGGCCGAGGCGGCACGCGCCTGAGCCCCGCCCGGGAGCGAGGAGTTCGGCCCCGGTGGCCGCGCTCGCTCCCGGCCGGGTCGCCACGGAACACACCTGATGAAACTGATCGTCCCCGCCTTCGACCAGCACTACCGCGTGTCCGCCACGGACTACAACTGGACCAACCCGGACGAGATCCTCACCATCGGCACCGACGACGCCTTCGTCGGCCTCGACAGCCGCCGTTACACCACGCACGGCCGGGTCGCCGCACTCGACGTCACCCGAGCCGAGTTCACCGCCAAGATCATCAGCCTCCTCACCCAGGACGGCTTCTACGTGCCCGGACGTGAGCGGCAGAGCACCGAGACCCGCAGGCGTATGGGCGAAGTCTTCGGCCTGGCACGCGGCTTCGAGACCGGCACCGTCATCGTCCTTCACCGCGGTCGGCCCCGCCGCCACGCCGCACCCCCGAACTGACCCGCGCGGCACGGAACATCCGCCAGCGCCCACCGCCACAGGAAGAGCCCCATGGACACCATCCCCCCGGACACCCATGCCCAGCAGCACTGGTACCTCGCCACCCTCGGTCACGAGGCGCTGTTGCGAGAGCTCGCACCGCTGGAGCTCCCCGCCTCCGCCACCCAGGATCCGCTCGCTCTCGCCGCACGGTGCCTGATCGCCGACCCGATCGGCTACCCCCAAGCCCACCAGGCCGCTGAACGGGTTCTGGCCCCGCTGCACGCCGCCCGGACGTTCACCACCACCGTCCCGGACGAGGACAACTCCCTGGAGCACACCGGCGTCGTGCCGGTCCTTGAGGAGCGCCAAGCCGGAGCCGTCACCGGGTGGTACGCCGAGCTCCTCCTCTTCGAGCACGGCACGCTGCTCAACAAGGCTGCCTACCGCCTGTCCCGGATGCCCGGAGACCCGACCTGGATCATCGACAGTGACTTCCAGCCCAGCGGCCACGCCGGGACGCTGCGGCCCTTCGGCTCCCGGCGGCCGGGCCGCAAGCGGACCCTCCTGCCGCCGTTCGTCGCCGAGCTCGACCGCCTCATCGCGCAGGGGCCGGGGAGCGCGACGTGACCCTGTTCGGCATCCCGCCCGCCGGAATGCGCCGCGCCATGGCGCCCGAAAGCGGGCGGGACCACGCCCACGCCATCGCCGAGGCCGCACACGCCTGGTGGACATCCAACCGCGGCGGCTCCAGCGACCGGGCCATCGCGGTCGGCACCCTAGCCGCCCTCGCCCTCTCCGCGCCCTCACGGCCGGATGGCCCCGACTACGGCCCGCTCCTGCTCCCCCTCGACGACGAACAGCTCGTCGACACCTTGCGAGCCGGCTGGAACTCGTTCTGGACCTACGACCCGGACCTGACGGAGGCCGCCCGCCCGCTCCACGACTGGCTCTCCCACCCCACCGACAACGACTTCCGCGGCCTGGCCGACTACGCCCGGATCCTCCTGCGCGCAGGGCTGCTGGAGTACTGCTCCGACACCGCCCGCGCCGAGTCCGACGATGTCCTCGGCCTGCTCATCACCCGGATGCGCAGCTACAGCGAACGGCAGAGCACCGGTGAGTTCTTCACCCCGGCCGTCGTCACGAACTTCATGGGCGACATGGTGCTCTCCGCCGACCGCAAGCCCGGTGACCTGTTCCTCGAACCCGCTGCAGGCACCGGGACTATGGCCCGGTCAGCTGCCGCCACGCTGCGGTTCTTCGGCACCGACCCCGCGCTCTACCACTGGTGGCTCAACGACCTCGACCCGCTCAACGCCGCGTGCTGCGCCGTGAACGCCCAGCTGTGGAGGCTCGGCCGGCAGGTGACCGTCTCCTGCGGCGACGCCCTCAACCGTCCCCGGCTCCTGGAGGAGGCCGTACGAGAGCGCGCCGAGCGGGCGAGATCCGAGCAGAAGGCCCGGCCGGTGCTGTACCCCACCATGACCCGCCCGCCGTTCTGGCCGTGGCAGGTCACTCCGCCCTCCTGACCGCGCGGCGGCCGTGCCGCATCCAGCGGCCGGCCGCCGCTCTTCCCTCACCCCTGCACGAAACGGAGCCTTCTCATGGCCATCAACACCACACCGCCGCCCGCCATCGCCGCCTTGGTCCCTGACTCCGAGGGACACGGGACGGTCCTGCGGATCGTCTACGCCCACCACCTGGACGGCGAGACCCTGGCCTTCCAGCTCTTCCACCGGTACGTCCACCGCTTGCAGGCCGGCACCCAGCTCCCGGACGAGATCACCCGCGCCGAGGTGATGGCCCTCCTCGGCGCGCAGGGCGCGGACTGTGCCGAGGGCTGGCACTCCTCTGCGAACGAGCCCACCGAGGCGGCCTCGGACGAGGCGTGGCAGTGGGTGCGCGCACAGGTGACCCGCCTTTTCCCCGGCCTGTCCTGGAAGGTCGAGCCTGACCGGCGCATGAACATTCCGGGGGTCGACGCCGACAAGGTCGCCGACATCGTGATCCGGGCCCGCCCCCTGGCATCGGACGTGACCCGACCCGCGACCATGTTCGATCCCGCGCTCACCTACTACGCGGACGGGACACATGTGGTGATGCGGGCCCGGGGGACAGAACGCTCCGGGCGCACCTTCGGCATGGCGGAGGGCGCCGCCTCGTACGCCTACCAGGCCGTGCGCTGGGACGACGGCGGAGCCGACCTCGTCGCCCCCCACGTGCTGCACCGCATCGAGAGCCAGACCCAGGACGGCCTGGCTTAGCCAGCCGCAGGGGCCGGCGCGCGGGAGTGCGCACCGCTCGTGGGCATCGTCGGCGATCAGTGTCGCCGGGAGGGGTGAAACCAACGGCGTCCCGGTGTCCGGGACTTGGGGCGGACTCGCCGGTGGATGGGGCGCACATCACCGTTGCGTAATTCGTTTTCAATGTGTACTGTACTTCCATGAAAGCGGGAAACCGCCCCCGTCCAAGCCAATTCCGAAGGAGCCGCTTCCCGCGGTTCGCCCTGGCCGCACTCCCCCCGGCGGCCGGGGCCGCGAGGCCCGGACCGACTTTCCCTCCGCCCGGTCCGGGCCTCGCCCCCTCACAGAGGCCCCAAGGAGACGACGTGACCATACGGACGAACACCGGACCGGCGTACCGCCTCCAGCTCGTCTTCGATGCCGGACCCACGATGTCGATGTGGCGGCCGCTGCTGCGGAGGCTGCGCCAGTCTCTCGACCATGACGGCCCTTTCGAGGGTGCGACGGTGTCCGTGCTCACGGCCGATGGCACGGTGCGAGGGCGACAGGTCGAGGACGACCGGCTGGTGACCCTCGTACTCAGCGACTGCTCCGGCCCCCAGTGGTACCCCGGCCCGGCCGGGGAACGCTGGTACGAGACTCTGCGCAGCTGGGCGCGCGTGCGACCGGTGGCGGTGGTACAGCCACTGCCCGAGCGCATGTGGCGGCGCACCGCGCTGCCCGGGACGCCCGGCCGCGTCCACGCCCCGGCCGCCAGATCCGCCAACTCCGGTCTGACCTTCACGGCGTACGACGGCACACCCCACGCGGGAGCGGACAGCATCCCTGTTCCCGTTCTGGAACCCTCCTCCGTCTGGCTGGAGAACTGGTTCACGCTCCTGGGCACCGGCGGCACCGAGGTCCCGGCGACGGTCGCCTTCATTCCGCAGGCGCTCCCGGCCGAAGAGACCACCTCCCCGGCGAGACTCACTGCCGAGGAACTGGTCCTCCGCTTCCGCGCCACCGCCTCCCCCGAAGCGTTCCGTCTCGCGGGCCACCTGGCCGCAGGCGTCCCCCACTTGCCGGTGATGCAGCAGGTGCACCGCTCGGTGGAGACGACCCCGTGCCCGAGCCACCTGGCCGAGGTGATTCTGAGCGGCCTGCTCCGTGCCGTCCCCGGTCCCCCCGGGACCTACTCCTTCCGAGAGGGCGTTGCATCCGTGCTGCTGCGCACGGTGCCGCGTTCCTCGCTCTCCCGCACGGTGGCTCTGCTGCGGCGAGCCGAACCGTCGGCGCGGCGTCCCCTCGTGGCCGCGGAGGCTTCGCGGCGCCTCCGCTAGACGCGGCTTCCGCGCCCACATATCGACGCCGCCGTTCGCCGCGCCCGGCCCATCCAGCACCGCCTGATGCCGGATGGGCGGTCCGAGATGAACGCCCTGCTCGAGAAAGCGGGCAGCGGCGCCGGCGCGAAGACGCCGGCCGTCGCCACCTGCGCGCCCAACGAGTGGAAGGGCCAGCCCGGGACGCACGTTCGCTGATCACACCGGCCAGGCCCGGGCCACCTCTCTCCATGTTGCTTATTCATATTCCAATGTGTACTGTCATTTCATCGCCTGGTGCTCAGCACCCGCGACCTCTCCCCAAACCCTCCGCGTCCAAGTAGGGATGACATGCACTCGAACATGCCCGAGTTGTCGGATTCCGAGCTTCTGGCCATCGCGGCCCGTGCCGCCAAGCGGTCCCCGGTCAAGCCCAACGATCTCCTCATCCTCAGCGAGCTCCAGCTGAAGCTGTACCGGGAACTGCATGCCGCTGCCGGTCAGTTGGTCCGGCCGCCGGTCCCGGCGGAAGTCTCCCCGGCATCCTCGGCGCGGGTACGGAGCGCCATCGACAGCGTCCTCGCCGAGGACGAGGAGATGGCCGTCTTCCGGCAGATCTACGACCACTTGGCGAACGCGGCACTGGGCGACCAGCGGGTCGCGGATCAGATGCTGGCGCTGTCCAGCGGCCAGCGCGGCCCGGTCGGCGGGTTCGTCAAGCGCATGCTGCGCTTCGCGGCGGCGGACGCGTACGCGAACACGGTGCAGATGCTCGTAGTTGACTTCCTGAAAAGCGCCGATGAGCAGACGTTGCGCGCGGTGCTGGCCCAGCTCGCGGGCATGGAGTGGGCGCTCGATCCGGACGACAGGCACCAGCGGATGATCATTGACCCGCCGGACGTCGTCGTTGACGACGTCGACGCCGAGGTCCGCCGGTTCCGCGCGCTGGGGCTGCACCCCGGTGGAACCACCCCGGGCCGGAGTCTTGCACGCGCGGACGAGGCGGCCTGGGAAACTCCCGACCAGCACCACATCCGTACGTGGCGGCGCCGGTACGTGGAGGCCCACAGGCAGAGCCTGGACTGGGCCCGGGCGAAAGCGGAGGTGTACCGGCGGGAACGTGAGCGGCTGGCGCCCTACGGGCATCCGGACGGCCTGGAGGCGGCCGTGGTGACGCAGCTGCGGCAGGAAGCCGACCGGGCCTCCTCCGCCCGCCTCTTCCAGATCGGCGACTCCCTCGGCCAGATGGCGCTACGCCGCGTGGTGCGGCGGGCGGAGAAGAAGACGACCCCGTTCGATCCCGCCCACCTCCCCGCCTCGCGCGGGATGCTGTTCCTGGACACCCCCCTCGCTCTGCCCAACGGGCGACGCATCGTCGGCTACGTGTGGGGCCCGTGGTCGCCCCGGACGGAGGAAGGCTGGTTCCTTCTGCGGCCCGACCGGCTTCTGGAGCCGGTGGAGGCCGCGTGCGATGACGCCCCCTGGACCTGGGTCACTGCCCTGACGTGCGACGAGTCACTGCTGAAGCTGCCGTTCTCGCCCTACGAGACCCTGCTGGCGCGCCCCGGTGAGATCCTGGATCCCGAGACCCGACTTCGCGACCCGGACAACCCTGAGCGGTACCGGAGCGGATCGGGCCGCCAGGGCGGCCAGGAGCTGATGCTCCGCCACGTGCGGGCCCTGTGGGAGCTGCTGACCCAGCACAAGCGGTCCACGGTTCGGGTCCTGGCCCACCAGGTCCACCAACTCAAGCCGAGCAAGCGCGATGCCGAACGGCGGCGGGGCATTTCCGACTCCGGCCAGGTCGAGAACTGGTGGGTGGACCCGGACGCGGGCGAGCGCTTCCGGGAGCAGCAGCCGAGTGAGCCACGCGAGGGCGGAACCGGCCGGACGCTGGCGGTCCGCTACTGGAGGGAAGAGCACGAGCGGCAGCAGTGCCCGAACTCCCACCGGCACGCCGCCCTGGAGACTGAAAAGCGCGGGAGCTGCCCGCACTACGAGATCACCATCCCTGAGCACCCCGTTGGGCCCGCCGACGCGCCGTGGTCCGACCGGCTGCGCCGCGCCCGCCTCCGCCCCTCGGCGACGCCCCGGCACGGCGCGAACGCCTAACAGTCCCCGTGCGGCACGGGTGGGCCCCGTCCCGCCAGTGCCACAGGTCCCACGGTCCGTGCACCGGGCCGACTTCCCGAACGTCTTCAGCCGAGGAGAGCCATGTCCGACGACCTCCGTCCCCGCACCGTCCAGCACCGCCGCTGTCAGCCACTGCACACCGTCTACGGGCTGGTGGCGCTGCTCGCCGGCTGCGGCTTCCTGATGGAGCAGCCCGTCATGTGGCTGTTCGTCGTCCCGCTGGCTGTCCTTGTCGTCAAGACGCGCCGGCTCGCCCGGAGCGGGGCCTGCGCCGCCCTCCGCAGGCGGGACGCGCGCAAGACCGCCCCGGCTCGCGCCCGCTGGGTGTGGAGCGCTGCCGCGGCCGGTCTGGACGCCGCCCTGGTGGCGGGAGCTTTCGCTGTCTGCACCGTTCTGCTGCACGGCCACGGTTTCGAACTCGTCCCACGCGGGAGGGCGGTGGACTACCTGGCCCTCGGCGCAGGGACGGCGTTCGCCGGCGCGCATGCCCTCACTCACCGCATGTCCGCCCGAGCCCTGCAGCCGCCGCAGTCCGAGGCGTAGCAGGTCCCCCGCGGTCGCGCCGTGCCGGGCGATCACCCGGCACGTCCCTCCCCCGCAAGTCCTCGGAGAGACCGTCATGCTGCGCCTCGACCCCGCCACTACGAGCGGCTCGGCCGTGGCGTTCCTGTTCCGCACCTGGTGCTTCCTGCGCGATGCCGGTCCCGGGCGCCGGCCGGAGGCGGCGGAACTGGCCGACGCCGTGGAGGACATGGCCGTCGGCCTCGGCCTGGATCCGGCGGGCCCCCTGCGCAAGTCGAGCTGGCTGGCACGGGCGAGGTGCTCACCGTCTTCGGGCTGCGGTACGACCGCGCCGACGTGCTGCTGATGGTCGGCGTCATCCGGGCGAGCATGCCGATGCCGCTGTTGAACTGGACCGCGACGAGCTCGACTTCTCCCGTTGGCCGACACCGTCCGCGCTGAGTCCGGGGACACAGCCGCCAGGGCCGCGCGGGTGCAGGTCAGGCGGGAACGTTGGGATGCCCACCCCCAGAGTGTTGCTTATTCATGCTTCAATGTGTAATGTGATTGAACGTCGGGTCCGGCGGCACCGCCCCCAGACCTGGACCACCCCCCTTCCTTCCTCCAGCTCAGGAGACGACTGTGCCCACCCGTGTCGTGACCCGCACCCCCGACCGCCGCGTGCCCAGCCAGCGCGGCCTCCAGACCCGGCAGAAGCTGATGGACGCGACGATCCAGCTTCTCGCCACCCGGCCCTACCGCGACATCAAGGTGATGGACATCGCCCAGGCGGTGGGCACGTCGCCCGCGACGTTCTACCAGTACTTCCCCGACATCGAGGGCGTCGTCCTCGAAGCATCCGGGCTCCTGGCCAAGGAGACGAAAGCGGCGCTCAAGGACTTCAAGGACGGCTCCTGGTCCTCGGACGGACTGCCCGGCGCCGCCCGGATGGTCGACGCCGTACTCGACGGGTGGAGCGGCCGCCTTCCGGTCGTGCGCGTGCTGACCGCCGTCGCGGCCGAGGGCGAGCCCCGCTTCGTCAAGGCGTACGCCGCAGCCACCCGGCCCATCGCCCGTGCACTGACGGCAGCCACCCAGTCGACCACACCCGACGGCGCAGGCAAGGAACTCGTGCACGCCCTCGTGTCCGGCCTGACCGCCGCCGCCGGACACGAGAGCGCCGGAAGCGTCCAGGGACTGACCAAGTACCAGAGGCGCCAGGGACTCGCCCGCCTCGTCCACGCCGCCGTGGCCAGCACCACCGCCTAACCCGCGCTCCGAACACCGGCCCCTTCGCAACCAACACGGGGAAACCACCTTGATCCAGCCAGCCTCCCTCGCCCTCGGCTTCGGCCTCGGCGTCCTCAGCGTCCTGATACGCGCCCTTGCTCTGCGCATCCGTCCGCGCCGCCCCCCGCTCCCCCTCTCGGTCGCCTCGCCGAGCCCCGACCTCATCGCCGCCCTGTCTGTGGCCGTCGCCGAGCGGTACCCGAACCTCGGAGGGTTCGACTACGCCACCATCAGCGTCTTCGAGCGCAACGCACCGCAGAGCACGGTGCACCTCTACCCCGCGCGCGGCCCGCACCGGGGCGCCATGCGCCTGGACTCCACAGACCCGAGCAGCGCCAGCGGCAGGACGGCCCGGCTGCTGGCCGAGATGAGCCTGCCCCACGTCGGCGTCCTGGTCATCCCGCTCAGCCCGCGCTGACCCGGCCCGCGTCCGCCCCGGCTCACTCCCCGGGGCGGCCCCCAACCGGCCGCCTCGACGGACCCGAGAGCGCCGGCCAACTACCACTGGCACGAACCGAGGAGAACGCCATGGGCGCCATCGAGAATCACGAAGCCCTGATGTACGGGTACCGCCTGGGAGGCCCGGCCGACAACTGGGAGGGCCTGACGAACGAGCTGGTCCGGTACACCGACGACGTCGACGGCTCATCCTTTCTGATGCCGCGCGTGCCGTGGGAGACAGAGGACATGCGCGAGGAGAACCACCCCGACTACTTCGCTGCCGCCGCGGAGGAGCGACTGGCCGCTAACGGCCTGGGGTCGCTGCTCCTTCGGACGTACTCGATCGGGTGGGAAGAAGACGGACACATCCTGGCGGCCGTCGTCCGCCAGCCCGAAAGCGGGCCCCTCACGCTCGACCCCGCGTCGATGAGCGCCGCATCCCAGCACGACGAGGCCTTGAAGCGGGCGTTGTCCGTGCTGGAACTACGGACCCGCGCCAGCAAGCCCGAGTGGATCATGGCGAGCTACTACGCGTAGCCCCGAGGTGGGAGGGCCCCCGTCACTCCTCTTCTTCGTCGTCGGCACAGACCGCCGCCCGCTCCAGGTGAGAGCGGAAGTCCCCGATGCCTCCGACGCCCGCCCTGACCATCGCCGAGACCTGACGACCCGCGAGCACAGCCACAATCTCTTCCCCAAGGAATCCCCCATGACTTCCATCGGTACCGCCCGGCATTTCCAGCCCCACGGCACGCCCGGCCACATCTGCCGCGACCACAACCGGGCGGTCCTGGCCCCGGCCGTCGCCGTCGAGGCCCTCCGCCAGGGCCTCGGTCCCGACCTGACCGACGCCCAGCTCGACCACTGCGCGGAGATCGCCGAGCGCAACCCGCTGTCCGACACCTCCCGCGCCGCCGTCCGTACCGCACTGGAGCCCGCGCTGTCCGAGCGCAACTCCCCGGCGACCGTGCATCATCGGCTGTTCACCCTCCCGCCCGGGCACCCGCTGCGCGTCCGCGTAGGCGACACCGAGTACTTCCTGGTCCCCATCCCCATCACCCTGTGACCTTCCGCTCTCCGCAGAGAGCGGGCGGCCGGAAACCAACACCCTTCACCAGCGCGTCCGGCCCCGGCCGGACGCGTTTTGGCATGATCCCCTCGACCGAGATCCGGTACCTGACAAGGGGGAACCATGCCCGTGCGCCTGCGCCACGTCCTTCCGATCGTGCTCCTGGCCGGCACGGTCCTGATCTCCGGCTGCGCCGACTCCGACAGCGAGCCCAAGGCCGACGGGCAGACGACGAGCAGCACCCCCGCGGCACGGCCCTCGCCCTCCACAGTGCTGCCGGACGGCATCGTGAAGCCCGGAACGCCGCTGCCGGTCGGCGACGGGGCGTGGACGGTGACGCTGCAGGGCTTCGAGCGGCAGCCGGCCGGGGCCGTGCCCGGTGTGCCGGCCGGCTCGAGCGCGTACAGGGCGCGGGTGACCGTGGCCAACCAGCGGGCGCAGGTCGCGACCGCGCCGCAGACCGCCGTCACCGCCCGCTACGGAGCTCTCGGGCGCACCGCTGCCGAGGCCACCGACAGCAGCGCGTCCTCTTCCACGGACGAGCCGCAGCAGGTGCGCCCCAACGGCTCCGTCGACAGGGATGTGAAGCTGGTGCTTCCCGACCAGGCCCAGGGCCTGCCGGTCACGGTGACCGTGGAGGCGACCGAGGAGGGGCTGGCCGAGCCTGAACTGCTGTTCTTCGAAGGTGCCTTGCCGGGCGGTACCGCCGCCTCCCCGGACACCCAGGCGCCGCAGGGTGCGCCGGCCGGGCAGTCGGTCACGCCGCTGGGGCAGTGGAACGGCCAGGTGCGCGTGGGCAAGGTGACGGTGAGCGGCGAAGGTGCCTCGCGCACCGGGAGCCTGGAGCTGAGCGTGGTCAACCGCTCCGGCGACCCAATGTCCGGCCTGGGCACCACCCTGCGGATCCTGACCGGCCAGGAGCTGCACCTGGCCGCCACCGTCCGTCCGGTGTACGGGTACCGCGACGCCGCGATCGCCCCGTACCGCACCGCCACACAGACCGTCTCCTTCCGCGTCCCGGAGACAGCCGCCGGCGGCCCGGTGACGGTCGAGGCCATCGACGCGGGCGGCTCCAAGGTCACCTTCGAGGGCACGCTCGGCTGAAGGAGCCCACAAAAAGTTCGGGCGGAGTGTCACACCGGCGGCCTCGGCCGCACCTGTAGGAGGTGAACGGTGCCTTCTCCGACCCGAACAGGACTTCCTCACATGGCCCCTCGCCTCCTGGCCGCCGGCCTCGTGCTCGCCGCCTCCGCCTGCAGCCCGCTCACCGTCCCCGGCTCCACCGCAAACGCGGCACCCGCTCACGCCCCGGCCGCGGCGGGCCAGCGATGAGGCCGGCCGCCGCACAGCCTCAGCCCTTCGATGCAGACCGGGATCGGTGGACCCACGCCGTCCAGGAAGCCGCCCGGCTCCATCACTCCGTGCGCGCCGAGCTGGCCATCCGGGCCTCGACCCCCGCCGCTGCTCGGGGCGCCATGGAGGCACTGCTGCTGATACGGGAGCGGACCCGGGATGGGTGGCTGCGCTGGGACATCTTCGGGCCGCACCCTGCGGGTGTGCTGCGCGAGGCGGGCTTCTTCGACCCGGAGCAGCACCGGCTGGGGCGTTGGGTGTGCCGGAGCGTATGGGGACGCCGCCCGCCCCAGTACATCTGGACGCTGGGATGCCTCGTGCTTCCCCGGCCCCTCCCGGTCGGCCGGACCGCGCTGTTCACCGTGACTGCCTTCGCCGTTCTGGGTCCGGCGACATCCCTGCTGCCGGCGGCCACCGGTCTCCTGGCGGCTGGCGCGGCCGGCATGGCCGCGGCCGCCGGTGTGCCCGCGGCCGTCCAGCGCTTCACCCGGCGCCGCGTGCGCGTCGTCGAGACGAGCAAGGCGTACGCGGCGGTCTTCTACCGGCTGCTGGCCGACGAGCAGCGCCTGCGCATGCTCGCCGAGCGCAGCGGGCGCTACGAGCTGGCGCGCGCGGCGGCGGTGCTGCCGCGGCTGGTGTGGGACGCGGCCGGTCTCGTGCCGCTGGCGGCGGACAACGTGGAAGCCCGCGACCTTCTCCTCGGATACGCGCAGTCGCTCGCGCTCCTGGTCGACCAGGCCGTAGAGGTCGGACGGCGGGAGGAGGCGGTGGAGTCGGCGATCCGCGACGACCGCGTAGCTGTAGTGCCAGTCAGACCCGCGCTGCCCGAAGGGCTGCTGCCCCGGCAACTGCTGGACGACGCACGGCTGGAACTGGAGGAGCTGGGAGAGGGACTGCTCCATGCCCGGGAGGTCCTGGGCGGGGCTCACGACGACCGAACTCAGTCTGCAAGGAGCGGAGAGAGCGGTGAGTGAGCACGAGCGGACCGGCCGGCGCGACCCGTGGCGGGAGGCGAACCCGGAGGCCTACGCCGAACTGAGGCGTACCTGGGGGGTGATCGGTCACAGCAGCGTCCTGATGGTGCTCAGCCTGAGCCTGATCGGCACATCGCTGACGCTGGGCTACCTGCATTGGCCCGGCTGGCTGGAGACCTTTGCACGTCTGGGCGCCAGCGGCGCGGCGGTCGGCTGCGGCGCGATCGGTCTGTGGCGGCTGGTCCGTGCCCTGTTCCGGTCGGTGCGGGCAGTCTTCCGCACGCGCCGGCGCGGCGCCGAGGGCGCGGCGCAGGGGGAGACCGTCGAGGAGTCCGTGCCCGAGGCCGCCCCGGCAGCGGGGTCCTGAACGGGCAGGGGGCGCCGTGTTCCGGTTCGAGAGCTTCGCGGTCGGGTTCCTCGTCGGAGCCGTGGCCTGGTGCGTGCCGTACGTGTGTGGCCTGGGTCGGCGCGGGGTCACCAGGGGGCTCGTTCCCTGGCGTCGCAGACGGCCTCCCACTCGGCGAAGGTGAGGCACTGCTCGGCGGTGCGCGTGCGGCGGGCCCGGTCCGCCTCGGCGAGCGAGGCGAGAATTCGGTCGCGGATGACGAAGCCGGGCGGATCGGGCTCCGGTTCGACGGGCGGCGACAGCCTGGTGAGGCGGGCGCGGACTGCGTCCATGGCCTCCCGAAAGGCCGCGTTGGGCGGGACCCCGCAAGGCGTGTCCTCGCCGCGGCAGGGGTCGGCATCGGGCTCGTCGTGGCCGGTGGTCTCGCTCCAGCGGGCCATGATCATGCTGGCCGGGGAGGTTGGCCGCCGGGGCACGCGCCAGACCGACAGGTCGGCGGCGAGGTCGGCGGCGGAGAGGCCGGTAGCGATCCAGGGCCGCAGGGCGAAGGCGAGGCGGCGCAGGCCCTCGCCCTGGGTCCATGGCACCCGGGGGCGTATCCAGGCGGCGACGGAGACGGCGTGTGCGGCCTGGCTGGGGCTGGCTCGGTAGGGCTCGGGCACTTCGTGTCGGCGGCGGGGCCGCGGCCTCGCGCCGTGGGGCGCGCTGGTGTTGTTCTTCCTCCCTCTCATCTCAGCTGTAGGACGTGGGTGGTTGGTCTTACAGGAAGGGGTGTCACGGCGGCGGGAGGGGCGGGTGCGGCGGCGGGCTTCGGTGATGGCCAACTGGCGTCCGTGTTCGGTGAATCCGACGTGGCGGGCGTGATAGCCGTGGCCGCGCACGCGGTGGCCGACCGCGTCGTCCCAGGCGCGCGGGACGACGGCGGCGTAGATGGTGGCGGTGCCGGCCCATTCGCCGCTTCCGGCGGGTCGGGTGTTGGTCCGGCTTCCGTGGACGGCCCAGACGAGGAGGCCGAGTTCGCGCAGGATGGCGATGTGCCGCTCCAGGGTGCGCCGGCTGATGCCGAGGCGCTTGTACGTTGTGTCGCGGCAGTAGGCGACGTGCCCGTCGGCGTTCAGGCGGGCGGCGAGGTCGCGGGCGACGCGCAGTGTGGTGTTGCCGGCTTTGGGGTGCAGGCGCTGGGTGATGGCCCAGGTGGCGGCGCGCAGAAAGTCGCCGCGCCGGGTGCGGCGGGACGCGGTGGTGCCGATTTCCTGGTCGGCGTGGTCGCGGACCAGGATGTATCGGTTGTTTGTGGATATTCGGTGTTGTCCGCGCGGAAGGCGCGGTGGAGCGGCGGCGGCGTGGACCGGCGCGCGGGCATGCTGCATCATGGGCAGGGCACGCCCTCCTTTCGGGCATGCGTGAGCCCCTCTTCGGTGGGGCCGGTTCTTCCGGAACCAAGTGATCCGCCCTGGCAGGGGCGGTGTTGCCCGGTCTGCGGACCGGGTTCTTCACCAGGCGGGCTGGACACTCGCCGGGTGGTGGCAGAGATGCGGCGGGCGGGCCGAGGTGCTGGACACACCAAGGTCTTGCTGCCGCGGGGCAGCCCACGGGGGACTGCCCACTGTCAGATCATGTGCTCATCGGACTCCATCGTGGCGGGCGGTCACGGTGGTCAGTGGCCCATGCCGGCGCCGCCGTCGACGGGCACCACGGCGCCGGTGATGTAGGCGGCCTGCTCGGAGGCGAGGAAGGCGACGGTGGCGGCGATCTCCTCGGGGCGGGCGAGGCGGCCGAGGGGGATCTGGGTCTTGAGATTCTCGAGCTGCTCGTCGCTCAGCGCCTCGCTCATGGAGGTCTCGGTGAGGCCGGGGGCGACCACGTTGAACGTGATGCCGCGGGAGCCGAGTTCGCGGGCCATGGAGCGGGCGAAGCCGACGAGGCCGGCCTTGGAGGCGGCGTAGTTGGCCTGGCCGCTCTCGCCGCGCAGGGCGACGGCGGAGGAGATGTACACCACGCGTCCCTTCTTCGCGCGGAGCATGCCGCGCGAGGCGCGCTTGGTGACGCGGAAGGCGCCGGTGAGGTTGGTGTCGAGGACGGAGGTGAAGTCGTCCTCGCTCATGCGCATCAGGAGCTGGTCCTTGGTGATGCCGGCGTTCGCGACGAGGACCTCGACGGGGCCGTGCTGCTCCTCGACCTCCTTGAACGCGGCGTCGACCTGGGCGGTGTCGGTGATGTCGCAGCGGACGGCGAGCAGGCCCTCGGGGGGTTCGCCCGAGCGGTAGGTGATGGCGACGCGGTCGCCGGCCTCGGCGAGGTGACGGGCGATGGCGAGGCCTATGCCGCGGTTGCCGCCGGTGATCAGGACTGAACGGGACACGGGGTGGCGCCTTTCTGTGGTGCTCGTGGGGGTTTGTAGTCAATCAGCTGGCCCGGCGCGTGCCGGAACGGGTGAGGTGTCCGCTCATCGCCGCGGCGGTGTCCATCACGGCAGTTACGTACCGGGCGCGGGTGGCGGCGCGTCGCATGGGCGCGTCCTTGGCCAGAAGTGCGACCGAGCCGGCGACGGCCGAGCCGTACCAGATGGGCGCGGCGATCATGGTGCGCCCCTGGAGCGGGGACGGCCCGATGGCGTGACCTTCCTCACGGACGTGGGCGATGTCGATCTTGTGGTCGCTGACGGAGCCGAGGCAGGCGAGGATCGCCAGTCCGGCCGCGTCGGCCTCCAGAGGTGCTGATTCAAGAGATCGCAAAGCGATCTGAGGTGATGTAAGGATCTCATCAACGTGTGACCCGTATGCCCGTTCCGCGCAGATTCTCATCGGAGTGCCGATCAGATGCGGTCGGTAAACAAATGCGGCCTGACCAGTTCTCGACTGTAGTGTGACGATCTCTGCCCTCACCGCGGGAGAGGGCGGGCCGGCCTGGAGGGGCTGGGCGGGTGTCGATGAGGGGGGACCGTGCAGCGCGTCAGTCAGCGCGTAGCGAGCACGCGGCCCGAGCTGTTCGACGGCGCCCTCCCGCATCAAGGCCTGCAGATACCGGTGAGCGGTCGGCGCGGGAAGCCCCGCGGACTCGGCAACCGAAGCCAGAGGGTGTTCACCCGGTCCGAGACGGATCAGCGCGCCGAGCACCGCCATGGTGCGTGCCACGGCACCGCCCGTGCGGTCGGACGGGGTGGCAACGGGATGCAGCAACGCGAACTCCCCCTCGCGGTTGTCGAGGACCTTCGCGTCTCCCACAACGCGGGTTCGATCCAGTGCGCGATTCTTCCCGGCCAAGATCCCGCTCACCAGGCTCTGAATTTTCCGGTCCTCGAATTTCAGGAGCGAGCGCTTCCGGTATATCGCGGGGATGACACGGGGACGGCAACACGGGGAAGGGTGCAAAGTTGAATCAGAAGGAGGCGTTGCAGCAGCTGCTGCAATGGAAGCGCGGAGAGATAGACCCGGTCGAGCTCGGCTGGCCCAAGCGCACTGGCCGGGGCCGGCGCTCACGAGGACTGTCTCAGGCGCAGGTTGCCCAGGCGCTGTTCGTCACGGAGAAGACCTACGCCGAGTTCGAGCGAGGGAACACGTCCCAGCCGAGCACCGAGTTCCTCGACAACGTGGCCAAGGTGCTCAACATGGAAGAGCGCGAGCGGACCGCGCTCTACGTCTACGCGATCGGCTACGAGCCGCCGTTCCCTATGGACCCGATGGCTGGGACGAACGTGGATCCGGCGTGGCAGGTGGCTGTCAACGGCGTGTCGGGGCAGCCCTGTTACATCAACGACGTGGCCTGGAACGTGCTGGCCGCCAACGACGACTTCAAGCTCATGTTCCCCCAGCCTGAGGGAAGATCCCCCGAGCTGCCTGAACGCAACCTGATCCGGTGGATGCTGCTGCGCGAGGACGCGCGCGAGCACCACCTGGTCGACTGGGACACGCGCTGGGCGCCGCAGGTCGCAGCCCAGCTGCGCACGGCGGTCGCCGCGCACCCCGACAACGCGGATCTCCGGCAGCTCGACAAGGAGGTCAACGACGACCCGGTGGCGGGGCCGATCTACCGAGACCACAGCCTCGCGTACATCCACCCGGACGGTGACGCGCGGCCGATGCGGCACGCCGGCTACGTGACCCCGCGCGGCACCGAGGACCACCGCACCAGGTGCTGCGACCGGCATGCGCCGTCCCAGCTGGGCACCGTCACCATGTGCGCCGCCCAGCCGTTCGGCAGCCCGGGCGCCCGGTTCTTCCTCCTGCCATTCGTGCCCCACATCTGACGCTGCCCCGCGGCCGCTTCGGCGGAGAGATTTCCTCCGGGCGGCCGCGGCACGCACAATGCATGCCCATGGCATCCACTGACCTGAAGCAGATCGCGCCCGGCGTCTTCGCCTGGCAGCCCGGCCACGAGGCAACATGGGGCCTGGCTAACTGCGGTCTCGTCGTCTCCAAGGGCCAGGCCCTCGTCATCGACACGCCCTACACACCCGCCCTGACCGACGCCTTCCTCACCGCGGTCCGCTCAGCCGCGGGCCCGGACGTCCCTCTGGACCGGGTCGCCGTCACCCACGCCAACGGCGATCACACCTGGGGCCTTCAGCAGCTTCCCGGCGCCGACGTCTACGCCACCCACGCCGCCCTCGAGCACCAGTGCCTGGAGCCGAGACCGGAACAGCTGCAGGCCCTCATCCATGACACCGACCCCGGCCAGCCCCTCGGCTGGTACTTCCGGGAGCATTTCGGCAAGTTCGACTTCGCGGGTATTGAGGTTCTCCCGCCGACCACGACGTTCACCGGACGCCATGACCTCGAAGTCGGCGAGATAGCCGCGGAGCTGCTCGAAGTCGGCCCGGCCCACACCGTCGGCGACCTCATCGTCCATCTGCCCGAGCAGCGCGTTGTCTTCGCGGGCGACATCGTCTTCGCGGGAGACCACCCCTCGCACTGGGCCGGCCCACTGGAGCGCGTCGCCGCCGCCTGCGCACGGATCCTGGACCTCGACCCCGAGTGGATCGTCCCCGGCCACGGACCGCTCATGACCCCCGACGACCTGCGGGGCTACATCGCCTACCTCGACGACCTCGCGGACCAGGCGTATGTGATGCACGGCCAGGGCCGGACGGCCGTCGATGCCGCACGCATCCTGATCAAGGAAGACCGCTACGCCGGCCTCGGCCTGCCCGAGCGGCTCGCCATCACCCTCAGCACGGAGTACCGCCACCTCGACCAGGACACCACCGCCCCGGACCTGCTGAAGCTGATGGACCACGCGGCACGCATTGCCTGGGACCGCTCGTCGACCGGCCCTCTCGCACCCTGAACTCTTCACCTGGCAGCCGTGCACGGCGCGAATTCCGGCTGGTGAAACAGCGCGGCCCACTCCGTTCCGATCATTGAAATAGGAACCGCCCGCGTAGCTCGGGGGCTTGCCCCCGAGCTCGCCCAAGCAGTCAACTACCGACGTCGGCGCGCCGTGTAAGCACGGGGGAGCGCCGCTCAGGCACCGAGGGCCCTCCCACGCCCGTTGACGTGCGCGGTCGAGCAGCACGCCGTTGCTGCACTCGATTCCGGATGCCGCCGCCGGCCCCCCGGCGGTGGCATCCGCTCGAAGCCGCCTCGCTCCAGGGAGAGTTCATGAGCCGCGCAGCCATTGTCTTGCCGGTCCCCGCCGCCGTCCCCGAGTTCCTCGGCCACCGCATCGAGGACCTCCGCCACACCCTCCGCGCCGGCCGCCGTGAAGAGGCCCTGGCGGCCGCCCGGACCATCAGCGACGAGCTCGCCGAGAGCCACGGCCCCCTGCACAACTACACGCTCCACGCCCTCGAGCTCGTCGCCTTCTGCGCTCAGATCGCCGGATACCCAGCCATGGCCACCGACGTCTCGGTGTACACCGCAGCGGCCTGGCAGCGCCTTCTGTATGCCACACACCACCAAATCCGGCGGCAGGCCCGCAACGGTGCGGCCTCCTGGCTCACCGTCACCGACGCGCACGACGCCGTCCGTACCGGAACGGCCCTGCTGACGCTGCTGCAGTCGGTTTACGGCAAAAACCACCCCTCCACCCCGTTCGTAAAACGTCGACTTAACGCCATTACCAGCGGCGACCAGGAGGCTGCCCGGAATGCTCTGCGGGCCACGGGGCCGGCCTTGCTGATCAAGCCGTGAAGTCCTTGGCCACAGCGTTTCCAAAACGCCCGCGCCAGAGGCATATACCGGAAGTGCTGCTACCGGAAAAAACGGGGCCTGGCTGCACCTGATCTTTCTGGCCAGAATCAAGCTCGGACTGATCACGTTGTGGGAGACGCGGCGTCCGTGACCGCGAGGGGGAAATCGCGTTGCGACATCTAGGAACTGGACTCGTGCCATCCGGGTCCGCATCACTGCTACGACCGGCCGACCTCCGGTCGGGAACCGGGTGGATGACCGAGTCGACCATCCAGGCTTCGGTGCGAAGCGGCCCTGTTCACACGCTGGCACCTCGTCATCCGTGGCTCACCCACGGCACGACGCCCCTGCCGCGGCCGGGAGCCAGGCACTGGCCCTGCGCCGTGGCCGTAGGCTCGCCGGGTCCTGGCCTGGCGTGCATCTCCAGAGCCGGCGAAGCGCGGTAGAGGACTCACCTCGCCGCGTTTTGTCCGCCCTGAGCGCGCGTCAGCGCCCGTACCCGACTCCTGAAGGGGATCTGCCGATGGCTTCGACCACCCACCACCGCACCCATGTCCTGCGACTCGCAGGTGCCGTCCTCACGTGCACCGTCGCAGCCGGCGCTCTGGCCGGCTGCGGCTCCGACACACCCAAGAAGAAGACGGCCTCCTCGCCCTCGGCCACTGCCTCCTCGACGCCGTCCAACGATCCGGACCAGGCAGCGAAGGACAAGGTCCTCGCCGCGTACACGAACATGCGCGAGATCCAGATCAAGATGGCCGCGGACGGAGATCTGCACACCGAGGAACTGGCCAAGTACGCCAGGGGCGATGCCGCCACCGACCTCAAGAAGTCGGTCCTGCGCAACGAGTCGATGGGCATCAAGTTCACCGGCCGTCCGGAGATGAAGCCTCAGGTCACCGCCGTGAACACCAAGGGCAAGACCGCAACGGTCACCGACTGCTTCGACGCGACCAGCTGGAAGCCCGTCTACAAGGACTCCGGCAAGGAGCTCAAGCTCGCCGAGCAGCGCCTGAAGTACCCCGTCACGTCCCAAGCCACGCTGGAGGGCGACACATGGTTCGTCACGAAGATCACAGCCGATCGCACAAAGGGCTGCTGATCCGTTCTGCCCGCACAGTGGGCGTCCTTGCGGTACTGACCGCCCTGACGCCGGCCGGCCTCGCGTACGCGGGCAACGGCGCCGGCCACTGCTCCGACGTGGACGTGTGCGTCGACGTCGGAACGCCCGGCAAGCCCGGTGGAGGCGGAGGCGGCGGCACCGGCGGAGGAAGCGGCGGGGGCGAAGGAGGCGGGAGCGGCAACGGGATGTGCAAGCTCGTCGACGACACCGAGATCCCCTGCGCGCCCGGGTACAACCCGGCCGACCGCTGCTTCTACGAGCTCATGGATCCCCAGCCGCCGTCCGGCCCGGGCCACACCGACATGAACGGGGCAGACACCACGGGTCCCGGCGCCTTCTACATGAGGGACTGCATCGTCAACGACGTCGGCGGCATCGTCTGGCTGACGGAACCGCCCGCCGGTCTCCTCCCCGACCCCGAAGTGCTGGCGCGTCAGGCCCGGGACAAGATGACTCTGCTGGGTGCGAACATCGGCAGCTCGCCCGGTCCGGACGCCCCTGGTCTCGTCGGCATGCCCGTCTGGCTGTGGAACAACAAGAGCGACACCACCTGGGGTCCCAACAGCGCGACGGCCGCCGTCCCGGGACTGTCGGTGACAGCCACGGCGCGCGTCACCAAGATCACCTACTCCATGGGAGACGGCGGCTCGGTCACGTGCACGACCGCGGGCACGAAGTACTCCAAGGCCTACGGGGACAAGTCCTCGCCGGACTGCGGCTACCGCTACACCAAGGTCTCCGCCGGCCAGCCGGGCGGGAAGTTCACCGTCACCGCGACCAGCTCCTGGGAAGTCACCTGGCAGGCGTCGAACGGTGCCAGCGGGACGCTGCCCGACGAGATCCGTACGTCCAACACCACAGCGCGCGTCGGCGAGCTGCAGGTTGTCAACTAGCGCAAGGAAGACCATCACAATGCCGCGAACCAAGCAGCCGACGGCACCCTCCGAGCCGGGCTCCGCGCCTGTGCTGCTGCCGATCACCAACGACGCCCCACGCCGGCGCCGACGCCCGGTGGTCGTCGGCGCCGGCCTGGCGCTCGCCGCCGTGGGCGCCCTGGTATCGGTGTGGCTGGTCGACGAAGCCGGTGACAAGGTCTCGGTCGTTGCCACCCGGCACCCCATTGCGGCGGGCGAGAGCATCAAGGCGTCGGACCTGGTGGCCACCGAGATATCCCACGGCACCGAGCTGCGCTCCCTGCCCGCTTCCCACGCCTCCGACATCATCGGCAAGCAGGCCGCATCCGACCTGCCGGCCGGCGTGCTGGTCACCGAGGACTCGGTGAGCGACGGATCCAGCGTGACCAAGGGCAAGTCGGTGGTGGGCATCCTCGCCAAGCCCGGCCAGTTGCCCATCCAGAAGCTGCGCACCGGTGATGCGGTCACCATCGTCCACACCCCGCAGGACGGCAGCGCCTCAGCCTCCTCCAGCAAGGCCGGCTCCACCCCGGACAGTCTTCCTGCCGTCGTGTCCCGCGTCGGCGCGCCCGACGCCAACGGCGCCGTGGTCGTCGACGTTGCCGCGCCCGAGGTGAACAGCACGTCACTCGCCGCCTGGGCAGCGAGCGGTGACGTGGCCATCGTCCTGAAGGCGACGAGCTGATGGCGGTCATCGCACTGGTATCGGGAAAGTCCAGCGGCGTCACCTGCTCGGCGCTCGCGCTCGCCCTGTCGTCGCCGAAGCCCTCCCTGCTGGTCGAGGCCGACCCCGCCGGCGGCACGATCCGGGCCGGCTACCTGGGCGGAGAAGGCAGCGCAGCCACCGGACTCCACCGCCTGGCGGCCGCGGACCGACAGGGCACCCTCGCACGGGAGTTCTCCCATCACTTCGTCAGCCTGGACCGCGACAACACCGGCCAGCGCATGCTCCTGCCCGGACTGACCGACCCCACGCAGGCCGCATCCCTCAACCGCACCTGGGACCCCATCTCCCGGCTGCTCGGCGTGATGGACCAGACCGGCCACGACGTGATCATCGACGCGGGCCGCATCCTCACCGAGTCCGAGACCCGGCTGTCCACCACCCGCTACCCGACGCCGCTGCTGCACCGCGCCGACGCCGTCCTCATGGTGGTCCGCACCACCCAGGCCTCGATCGCGGCTGCCGCGCCCGCCATCCGGGTCCTGAGGGAGGAACTGGCCCACCACGGCACGGGCTCCGACGCGCTCGGGCTGCTGCTGATCGAAGAGGGGTCCTTCAACTCCAGCCAGGTGCAGCAGCACCTGAAGGCACCGGTCGTCGGCATGCTCGCGTGGGACCCCGACACCGCCGACGTCTTCACGCACGGGGCCTACAAGAAGATGCCGCGCACCCTTCTGCGGTCCGCGCGCACGGCCCACCAAACGATCAATGAGCTGGTGACCAGGCGGCGCGTGCAGCTGCGGCCGGCAGGAATGCAGGTGGTCACCGGGAGGGCATCATGACCGACACCAGGCCGGAGACCCCGGCCCCCGACTACACCGCCCTCTTCGCCCAGGCGCTCCAGGAGAGCCCCACGCAGGACGCGCCGGTTCTTCGACCCTTCCCTGCGCAGGTTTCTCCGGCCGGCATCCCCCAGGGCCTCGTCCGGGTCCCCGACACCGCGGCGCCGACCGCGCTTCCGGTCGGTCACGAGGTTCTCGCCGAGCTGCGTTCACAGGCCAGCATGAAGATCGGCGAGGCCGCCGGTGCCGACGCCTCCATGACCGAGCAGGACCGCCGGCAGCGCGGACAGTCGATCATCAGGCAGGTCGTCTCGGAATGGGCAACGAAGTACGCGGCCAGCGGCTCGGACCTGACGCCCCAGCAGGAGCGTGCCGTACGCGAGGCGGTCTTCGACGAGCTGTTCCGCGCCGGCCGTCTCCAGCCTCTCCTGGACGACCCGAACGTCGAGAACATCATCATCTACGGCGACAAGGTGCGCGTCGACTACGCCGACCGTCCGACCCGCACCTGGGACCCGATCGCGAAGACCGACCGCGACCTGATCAACCTCATCAACCACCTGGCGCGCATGCAGGGGCAGGGCGAAAGGGCGCTGACGCCGGCCACGCCGAACCTGAACCTCCGGCTGGCCGACGGATCGCGCCTGGCGGCCTCGGCATACGTCACGCCGCGGCCGAGCATCGTCATCCGGCGCCACCGCACCCGCGGCCAGGGCCTGAACGACCTGGTGCGCTGGGGCACGATCGACGCCTCGCTCGCGCACTTCCTGACCGCCGCGGTCAAGGGCCGCAAGAACATCATCGTGGTCGGCTCCCAGGGCGTGGGCAAAACGTCCCTGCTGCGCGCCATGGCCCGGGAGATCCCGAGCACCGAGCGCGTGGGCACGCTGGAGTCGGAGTACGAGCTCCATCTCCACGAGGACCCCGAGGGCCCGGAGGTCGTCGCCTACGAAGGACGCGAGTCCAACGGTGAGCGCGGCCCGGACGGCAAGCTCCAGGGCGAGCTGACCCTGTCCGACCTCTTCCCGCAGCTCCTGCGTATGTCGCTGCGGCGCGTGATCGTCGGCGAGGTCCGCTCCAAAGAGGTCGTGCCGATGCTGCACGCGATGAACGAGGGCGAGGGCGGGTCGATGGCCACCCTGCACGCCCGCAGCCCCCAGCTGTCGATCGAGCGCTTGGCCACCCTGTGCCTGGAGGCCGGGATCGGCATGACCGAGGCCCTGGCCTACCGGCTCATCGCCCAGGCCGTCGACTTCGTCGTCTACGTACGGCTGGTCGACGAGACCGAGCTCGTCGGCCACGACGGCAGGCCGGGGCGCAAGCACCGGTTCGTCAGCCACGTCATGGAGATCACCGGCATCGGCGAGGGCGGTCGCCCCTCCCACCAGATGGTCTTCGCTCCCCGCGAGCAGGACGGGCGCCGCGAGCCCAGGGCCGTGCCCCACGGGAACATCTCCCAGAGCTGCCTGGAAGACCTCGTCCGGGCCGGGCTGGACCGCACCGTCCTGCAGCGGCCGTGGGGCAGCTGGGGCGCGCCGCTGGAAACGGTGGTGCCGCTGTGACGCTCACCCTCGAATCCCTGCTCGCCGCGCTCGGCGGTCTCGCCGCCGTCGGCGGACTCGCCCTGGCGGTCGCCGGCGGCGTCGGCTGGGCACCCTCGACGACGGTGCGCCGCCGCAGCCGTCTGGAGCGCAAGATCCGGGCAGTCTTCGTCAAGGACGCCCGAACTCCCACCTCCTGGTGGGCCCGGGGCCAGACACGCCTGGTCGGCTCTGCGGTGGCGGGCCTTGGCGTGTGGCTGTTCACCGGCTGGCTGATGGGCGGCCTGGTCACCATCGCCGTCGTCATCGGCCTGCCCTGGCTGCTGAACACCTCCGGTTCCGGCAAGGCACAGATCGACAAGCTGGAGGCGATCGAGGAGTGGATGCGGCGCATGTCGGACATCCACACCGTCGGCGTCAGCCTGGAGGCCACCATCCAGCGCAGCCTGGAGACCGTCCCGGGCGCCATCCGCGAGGAGGTCCGCCTCCTCGTCTCGCGCCAGCAGGCCGGATGGGTGCCCCAGGACGCCTACCGCGCGTTCGCCGACGAGCTGAACGACGCGATGGTCGACGAGGTCGCCGCCCTGCTGATCCTGCACGTCGAGGACCGGGGCAGCGGGCTGAGCAAGGCGCTGCGTGAACTTGCCGAGGCCCTCCAGCATGAAGTGCTCTCACGGCGCGAGGTCGAGGCCGACCGGCAAAAGCCCCGCACCAACGACCGCTGGGTGACCATCTTCTGCCTGGCGATCTTCGGAATCACCGCGTTCTCCGGCGCCTACGTCGAGCCCTACGACACCGTTGCCGGGCACCTCGTCCTGGCCTTCGTCGCCGTCGCCTTCGTCCTGGTCAAGATCTGGATGCGACGCATGGCGATCCTCGAACCAGCGCCCCGGTTCCTGTCGCCGGCCGACCGCTCCGGCGGCCAGATCGCCAAGGAGGCGCCGTGATCTTCTCCCCCTATGCCATCGTCGGCGGCGCCGTCACCGGACTCGGCCTGGTCATCGCCGCCCGCGGCATCCTGCCCGGCCGGCCAGACCTCGGCGACGTGCTGTCCCGCATGGATGCCACCCGGCTCGAGAACCTCGACCGCAACCGCGACAGCCAGCCCAACTCCCTCATGGAGAAGGCCGGCGCCCTCCTGCTCCGGACGGCTGGGGAAGGCACCCTGCGCCTGCCCCGCCAGCAGTTGGAACTCGTGGGCCGGTCTCCCGCCGCGCACCTGGGACGCAAGATCGCCCTCGCGCTGTACGGGCTGCTGCTGCCCGTGCTGGCGGTGGGGCTGGCCAACCTGGCCGGCTACCCCTTCCCCGTGGCGATCCCGGCGATAGCGGGCCTCGGCCTCGCGATCGTCTTCTGGCTCCTGCCGGACCTGCAGCTCAAGCAGCAGGCCGTGGAAGCCAAGGACGACTTCCGGTACGCCGTCAAGGCCTACCTGCGCCTCGTCCAGCTCGAACGCGCCGCGGACGCCGCCCCCACCCAGGCCCTGAAACGGGCCGCGGAAGTCGGCGAGGGCTGGGTCTTCGCGAAGATCCGGGACACCATCACCCGCTCCGAGCTCGAAGGCATCAGCCCGTGGGAGGGCCTCAAGCGTCTCTCCCTCGAACTCGACGTCCCCGAACTCGGCGCGCCGGCCGACATCATCGCGATCGCCGGTGAGGAGGGCGCAGCCGTCGGCGACACCCTCGGCGCGCAGGCCAAGTCGCTCTCCGGCGCCCTGGTAACCAAAGCGAAGGCACAGGCCAACATGGCCTCCGAAAAAATGGTGATGCCCGTCGCGATGCTCGTCCTGATCATGACCGTATACATCGGCTATCCCGCGATCGCGCGGATCATGGCCAGCTAACTCCCTAAAGAGACAAGGAAATCCACGATGGGCAACGACCCCAACTTCACCTTTCTGAAGACCTTCTTCAGCGCCCGGATCGAGCGGCTGCGCAACGTCCGCGACGACCGAGGCTCCGTCTCCATCGAGACGATGATGATCGTCGCGGGCCTCGTCGTCGTCGCCGCGATCGCCGCCGCTGTCATCCTCACCAAGGTCAACGAGAAGGCCAACGAGATCAAGTGATCCGCCTTCGCCGGACTCTGCGCCGTTGGTCCCGCGCGCTCGCCGAGCGCGACGTGCGGGACCGCGGAGCCGTGTCCCTGGAAATGCTCATCGTCTTCCCTGTCGTGCTGCTGATCATCCTGCTGGTCGTCCACGTCGGCCTGTGGTGGCACGCACGCAATGTGGCGATGTCCGCCGCACAGCTGGGAGTTGAGTCCGCCCGAGTACGAGGAGCGTCCGCAGGGACCGGCACCGCCGAGGCCCGGGAATTCCTCTCCAGGGCCGGCAGCAGCATCTCCGGCACGTCCGTCAGCGGGAGCAAGGGAGCCACGGTGACCATCCGCGTAACCGGCTACGTCGACACCATGATCCCCGGCCTGAAACTCAAGATCGACCAGCACGCCGACGCGGCCGCCGAGCGCATCACGGAGGCACGGTGACCATCGCCGAACGACTCCGCGACGACCGCGGCGCGCTGTCGCTGGAAGCGGTCATCCTCTTCCCCGTCCTCATTCTGGTGTTGCTGCTGGTCATCGCGTTCGGCCGGATCGGATCCGCCGACAACGCCGTCGACACCGCGGCCCGCAACGCAGCGCGCGCAGCCTCGCTGGAACGCACCGGCGGTGCCGCCAGCTCCGCCGGCTCGGCAATGGCGCGCAGCGTGCTCAGCCAGCAGGGACTGCAGTGCACGTCCACCTCGATATCCGTCTCCACCGGCGGGTTCGCCGCGCCGATCGGTGAGCCCGCCACGACCACCGCCACCGTGACCTGCGTGGTGAACCTCTCGGATATCGGATTGCCCGGACTGCCCGGATCCAAGACTCTGACCAGCAGCTTTACCTCGTCAATCGACTCCTACCGCCAGCGCGGCTGACAGGACCACCGCATGCCACCCGCCCGCTTCGCCCTCACCCACCGGATCCGTCGTGCCCTGCGCAACGACCGGGGTGCGATGAGCGTGTTCGCCCTCGTGACCATCGTGGCGCTCTTCGCCGTGGCCGCGCTCGTCTACGACGGCGCCGGCAGGCTGCGAGCGCTCACCCACGCCGAAGGCGTCGCGCACGAGGCAGCCCGAGCCGGCGGCCAGGCCGTCGATGCGGGCAAGGCGATCGCCGGCGAGGGCATCACCGTCGACCGCAACGCGGCCGTCGCCGCGGCACGGACCTACCTCAGCCACGCGGGGGTCAGCGGCACGGTGAGGGTGAGCGAGGACGGCGGGTCCCTCGAGGTGACCGTGACCGAGTCGTACCGCGCCGTATTCCTCAGGGGAGCCAGCGGGTCCGTCACCGGCCACGGCAGCGCCGACCTCGTCTACAAGGGGTGACGATCATGAGAAACCGCAGTGCCGCCGCCACCCTGGTCCGTGCGCTCTTCGCCCTGGTGACCCTAGTCGTGCTCCTGGCGGGCGTGCCCGCCGTCCTGCTCGGCATCGGGGTCCTGCCCGACCACGTCCCCGGCTTCGACGAGATCACCACCGCGCTCACCAGCCCCGACTCCGGCCAGCTGTTCCTGGGCGCCATCACCCTCATCGGCTGGTACGGCTGGCTGAGCTTCGTGGTCTCGGTCGTCCTGGAGACGGGCGCCGCGCTGCGCAACGTCCGGGCCCCCCGGATCCGCCTGCTGGGCGGATCCCAGCAGCTCGCCGGCGCCCTCGTCGGCGGCATCCTCGTCCTGCTGCCGACCAGCACCGCGATGGCCAGCCCCGCCAGCGCAGCCCCCGCCACCGTGGCCACGGCCAGTGTGACCGCCGACGCCCACTCCGCGACGGCCACTGCAGCCAAAGCGGCGTCCTCTACTTCTGCGGCCTGGGACGGCCCCGTCCACCACGTCCAGGACGGCGACACCCTCTGGGACATCGCGGAAAAGCGCCTGGGCGCCGGCATCGAGTGGCACCGGATCATCGACGCCAACGAAGGCGTACGCCAGGCGGACGGCTCCCTCGTCACCGCCGACACCACCGTCCTGCAACCCGGCTGGACCCTGCGCCTGCCCGCCGACGCCTCCCCCGACCCGGCAGCCGACCAGGACGGAGCCCGGGCACAGACCGCCGGCTCCAAAGCCGCAGCCCAGACCCACACCGTCCGCGCGGGCGAGACACTGTCCGGCATCGCCGAGGACGAGCTCGGCGACGCCGACGCCTACCCCCGGATCGTCGAGGCGAACAAGGGCGTCAAGCAGGACGACGGGCGCGCTCTCGACGACCCCGACGAGATCTATCCCGGCTGGAAGCTGCAGATCCCCACCGCAGCCGGCAGCGACCGGAGCGACTCGAAGCCGGACGAGGCGCAGCCGCCACAGGAACAACCCGCCGACCAGGACAAGGCCGAGGAGCGGCCCGGCGCCGAGCAGACGCAGCCACCCGCCCAGGACGATTCGGGCCCGGGCGCTGACAAGGGGGAGAAGAGCGACCAGGCCCCCGGCGGCCAGGGCGCGGACAAGGACCAGCAGGACGGCGGGCAGCCGACCGCCCGCCCCGACACCCCGAGCGAGCCGCCGGCCGCGCAGAGCCCGGCGCCCGACCGCGAGCGGGAGCAGCACGGCACGCCCACCCAGGCGCCCGAGGCGCACGACACGGCGGAGGCCGCCGACAGCGCCGACACGAGCGTGCGGACGATCGCCGCGGCGGGGAGCATCCTGGCCGCGGCCGTCCTCGCGGTCGTCGCGACCCGACGGGCGCACCAGCAGCGCCGACGGCGCCCCAAGCGGCGCATCCCGATGCCCTCCGGTGCGACCGCCGACTTCGAGAAGCAGCTGCGCGTGGCGTCCGACATCACCGGCACCGCGCTCGCCGACCGCGCCCTGCGTACCCTGGCCGCGAACTGCCGCCAGAACGGCCGGCCTCTTCCCGAGGTCGAGGCGATGCGCATCACCGCGCGCGGCATCGAGCTCCACCTGGCCGCCGTCACCCCGCCCGTCGCGCCGTTCACCGAGCATGAGGACAACCCGACGGTGTGGGTGTGCCCCGCCCGCGGCGCGGCCCTCCTCAACGAAGACGAGGCCGCCGACATCACGGTGCCCTACCCCGCCCTGGTCAGTCTCGGCGAGACCGAGGACGGCGACGCGGTCCTGGTCAACCTGGAGGCCATCGGCCTGCTGCGTCTGGCCGGCAGCCCGGCCGACGTTCGCGCGGTCATGCTCGCCCTCGCCGTCGAACTCGCCTCCTCCCAGCTGGCGCCCGACAGCCAGGTCCTCCTCGCCGGCGCCGGAAGCGACCTGCACCACCTCTACCCCGACCAGATCGAGCACCACGCTGATCTCGGCCCCGCCACCAGCGACCTCCAGGCGCACGACGCCTTCCAGCGCCAGGCCCTGACCGACGGCGGCCACGACCACCTGCGGGCCGCCCGGCTGGTCGAGGACGGCGGCGACACCTGGATCCCCCGCATCCTCATCGCCACCGCCCCGCCCACCGGCGCGGCGGCCGCCGAGCTCGAGGACCTCCTCGCCTCCCGGCCCCGCACCTCGGTCGCGGTCGTAACCGCCGCAGGCGGCGAACTCGACCTGCCCGGCGCCTGGACCCTGCCCGCCCAGCCCGGCACCCTCGTCGAACTGCCCGACCTGGACCTCGCGGTCAAGCTCCAGCACCTGGACGCCGACTCCTACGACCGGCTCGTCCAACTGATCGCCACCTCCAGCCGCACCGACGACGTCCCCCCGCCGGCGTGGACCGGTCACACCGGCCCGGCCGATACCAACGGTCCCCGCCCCGCCTTCACCGTCGGCGAGGACTCCGCGCTCGCTCCGGAGACCTCTGCCGTTCCCGCGGTGACCGCGGTCGCCGCCCAGGGCAGCGGCCTGGCGACCGCTGTGCCGAGCTTCACCGGCTTCTCCGCCGCCGGGACGCCCGACGACGCCCTGACCGGCAGCGGCGACGACTGGCAGGAGGACGGCAGCGCCCTCTCCCCCGCGGTCGCGGGCTCCCCCGCCCTCGACGAGCCGGCCGACGACACCGACAGCAACTCCGCTGGCGAGCCCACCGGCTGGGAGACGCCCGAGCCCGCTGAGGAAGACGGCCCCGAGGAGGCGTCCGCGCTGGGTGCCGAGGTGTGGGACACCGCCGAGCCGAAGCAGGACTTCGAAAAGGTCCTCGACGAAGTGCTCGGCGAGCGCGATGACGACTCGCCGCTTCAGCCCGACGAAGAAGAGGTCGGGGCCGGTCTGTCCGCCGACACGCTCGGCGACGGCCCGGACGAGGAGGAGACGCAGGAAGGGGACTCGGCCATGACCGGCGACCAGGACGAGGACGAGTCCGGCCTGACCGCGGCCGCGCTCGGCGAGACCACGGCATCCGCGACAGCGGCCGAAGCGCGGATCATCCCCCGTCCCAGCGCCGCGACCTCCACCGTGCTGGCCGCGCTGGCCACCCCGCCGGCCGAGCCCGAAGACCCCCAGGTCCAGGTCCTCGGCCCGGTGACACTGGCCGGCGCGCAGGGCCGGGTGGGCAGCAACCGGCGCAACCACCTTCTGGAGATCGCTGCCTGGCTCGTGCTGCACCCGGGCCTGGGCCGCCAGGACCTCGACAACGCGATCTGGCCCGGGCTGCGCAAGACCTCCAGCACCCGCAACACCGCGATGTCGCGGCTGCGTTCCTGGCTCGGCCCCAACCCTCACGTCCCCGCCGACGACCCCCGCAGCGCCTATCTTCCCGCGGTCACCGACGGCATCTACCGGCTCGGCCCCGCCGTCACCTCCGACTGGGACCGCTTCAAAGAGCTGTACCAGCAGGGCATGCACCACGACGGGCAGGACGCCGACGTCGCCCTCGCCCACGCCCTGGCTCTCGTGCGCGGCCGGCCCTTCGCGGACATCGACCCCTCCAAGTACGCCTGGGCGGAGGCCGACATCCAGGAGATGATCAGCGCGATCGTCGACGTCGCCCACGAGCTCGCCGAACGCCGCCGCCAGGTCCGCGACTACCGGGCGGCAGCCCAAGCTGTCACCAAGGGCATGCTCGTGGACTCCCAGAGCGAGTTGCTCTACCGGGACCTCTTCACGATCTGCCACGAGATGGGCGACCGCGAGGGCCTGGAGCGCGCCGCCGCCCAACTGGCCCGGATCAACGCCGAGGAGGGCGTCGACTCCTCGCCCGAGACCCGTGGCCTGCTGCGCACGCTCCTCAAGGGCGAGAGGAACAAGCCCACTTTGGGGTCTGCGGCCTCATGACCACGACCCGCTCGAAATTCACCGACCTCCGGTGTCACACCGCACCGCTCGATCACACCTGTAGAGAGCGAGGGGCCTCTTCGGCCGACCATCCGACGAAGGAGACCGCGCACATGAGCCGCCGTCGGCAGCACGCCGCCGTCCCGCCCGCCGGGCCCGCCATCCCCGCGGCACGTACCAGGGAAGGGGGCCGCCGATGACCACCTTCCAGTGGGCGCTGTCCGCGGGTCTTGCCGTGGCCGGGATCGGGACCGCGACAACCGTCGCCCTGCTGCTGGGCAGCCGCCGCAGGGCCGCGGAGCAGAACGCCACCACCGAGGAGCGCGCCGCCCTCGCCCTCCAACGCCGCAACGCCTGGCAGCGTCGCCTCGCCGTGATAGCGCTCGGTATCGGCTGTCTGATGATGTTCGTGCTCGCGGGCATCGCCGCCTGGCTCTCCTTCGGGGCGCAGCGCGAGTACGCCCACGCGCACAACGGCGGCGACTGGGACGCGGCGACCGGCTTCGCGCTGCTCCTGGACGCCGGCGCCCTCAGCCTCTCCCTCATCCGCTTCTTCGAGGCCCTGACGCTGCGGTCCTCAGCGATCACGCGGATCCTTCTGCTCGCCTTCGTGTCGGCCTCGGCGGCGATGAACCTGCTCCACGCCCCCGGGTCGGGAGCCGGCAGCGCGTTCCTCGCGGTGGTCCCGCCGCTGGTGTACGCGATCCTGCTCGAGATGCTGCTGTACAAGATCGAGCAGGTCATCATGGGCCGGCAGAAGCGCCGCAAGGCCGACAGCGAGCGGGCCTACAGCCTGCTGCTGTGGCTGCCCTGGCCGATCGGCGCGCCGGTCAAGATGTGGAAGGCGTGGCGGACCGAGCTCCTGGCGACCGTCGACAACGTCCGCGTGATCGGCTCCCAGCGCCCCCGTCCGTCCGCCGCCGCGGCCGAGGTGACCGTGGAGCGTGCCGACTCGGCCGCCGTCGTGGACACCCCAGCGGTCGGCGCGGCGCCGGCCAATGCGCTGCCCGCCCCGACCCCGCAGACCGCCGCCGGGAGAGCCGAAGAGCCTTCGGGGACCGCGGTGACCCCACCCGCTGTCTCGGCATCCCCGCCGGCCATCACGCCGCAGGAAGAGGAGGCGGCCACGGAGGAGGCCCTGGTGCCGGCTGCGGTGGTCGCGCCACCCCCTGCGGCCGTTCCCGAGCCGGAAGCAGAGCAGGACCCCGAACCTGAGGAGGAGCCTGCCGAGCCCACCGAGACAGGCTCTTCCGCCGATGCATCCGACGAGGAGGAGCCGCTGCCCGGCGGCGAGGACGCCCCCGGCGATGAGGAGAGGGAAGAGCAGGAGCCCGAGGGCGAGGAGCCCGACCCTGAGCACGACACCCCGCCGCACGACGAGGAAGACGAAGAGACTCGGGAGCGGCTGAGCATCGACATCGACCTTTCGGTGCTGCCGAAGAACCTCACCCAGCGGCAGCGGGCCGAGCGGATCTACGTCGCCCACCAGGCCGCCGGCGTGGCCCTGTCGCAGGCCGACCTGGGCAAGTGGGCCGGGTACAAGAACCCGAACTCCGGCGGCAACGAATACCGCCGGCTGGAGAAGGAGCACGGCCCCATCGTCGTCCGCGAGGGTGCCACCCACGTCGACCTGAACTGGTCCCACCAACCGGTAGCCGCCTGAACGTCCAGCTCCCCCAACTCCCCGGCCGGCATGGCCCCGAGCCGGGGAGAATGCCGTGTCGGACCATGCGGGTAGCCTCAGGGCGACACCACACCGGGTACAGAAGGGGGGCGGCCGGTGAGCAGCCGCTGGCACCGGGCGATCGCCGAGCTGAGCGCCCAGGGCGACGCGGCCCGGGCCGCCGCCCAGCGCGTGCAGGACGTTCCCAGCGGGCAGCGCACGACCGCCGCCGCGATCTCCAACGTGGCCGAGACCGACTATCTGCGCAGCGCGAGCACACTGCTGCGCGCGCACCTCACCGACCGGCGTCCGCCCCGGCGGCTGCCGGTCGCCCGCGTCTGGCCGTGCCTGCGCGATGTGTGGAAGGACCAGGTGTTGGACCGGCGCGGCGGGGTGTGGCGGGCCATCCCCCGGAACGCCGCCCTCGTACAGATGCGCAGCGCCCCGTCCGACCCTCTCCTGGCCGCCGTCATCGACCAGGCCGAGGCACTGAAGGCCAGCCTCCGCGGCGAGCGGCAGGTGAACCGGCTGTACGAGTCGTACATCCCTGACCGGACGGGCAGCCCGGACGCGAGTCTGCTCGTCGGTGGGCGCACGGCGCCCACACTGCCCGGGTTTCCCGACCCGGGGCATCCCCTCAACCGTGCCTTTCCCCGCGGCGGGGCCACGGGTACGCGGATCCAGCCCGGCCGGGAGGCCGAGTTCAACCAGCTGAGCAGCGACCGGTCAGCCGTGCACGCCAGGGCCCTCGCCTTCGGCGACGCGGTTCTCGCTCTCCTCGTCGCGCACCGGGCGGACGGCGTAGCGCCGGAGTCGGGACGACTGCGCGGTGCCAGCCGCTGGGTGGGACGCGAGCAGCAGCTGGTGCCGGACCGGGCGAAGTGGCCGGCCAAGCTCAACGGCTACCAGGGCGCGACACTGGCCGGACTCGGCTGGCTGGTGCTCGCGTGCACCGGACTCCCGCTCACCTTCGGGCAGCGCGCCGACCTGCTGTCCCACTACACGCTGCTGTTCCTGGCGGCCGGCCTCATCGCCTGCACCGGGACAGCCCTGATCTACCGGCACGGACCGAAGCTGATCACCCCGCCGGGACCCCTGGCACTGTTCCCCGGGATCGTCGCGGCGGTGATCGCCTTCACAGTGTGGCAGGGCCAAGGTCCCGTCGCCGATTACTACTTCGCCGGCCCGTACGACCGCTACGACCGGCAGTACGCGAACGGATGCCTCGCCGCCAGCCCCTACCGGCACGATGCCGTCCAGGCCATGGTCGACGACGGCGTGCTGACCGTCACGCCGGTGACCGGCGGGACGACGCTGCGCCTGGGGCCGGCCGAGGACGGCAGCACGCACCCGCTGAGCCCGCTCGACCGGGTGACCCGGGCGGTGCTCGACGAGTACGGGTGCTGACCCGGCCCGTGCGATCCGCCATCAGGACGTGGTGAGCCTTTTGAAGGCGGAGGCGGCGCCGGCGGCGCCGGGACCGTAGCGGGCGCGTGCCCGGTCGAGGGCGGCTTCCAGCCGTTGGAGCTTTTCGTCGCGGTCGTCGAGGGTGAGCTGGTGGGTGGCGTGGGCGGCCGGGCGGAGCCGTTCGGCGCGCAGGGCGATCCCTCGGACGCGGGCACGCTGGAGACCAAGATCGGCCACGAGCTGGCGGGCGGTTCCTGCCAGGGCGGGGGTATGCGCGGTGGCCTCGGCGAGCGTGCGCGTGCGCACAGTGTGGGTGTGGTCGGCGTACGTCACGGTGAGCGTGAGGGCCTGGGCGATCTCGGAGGCCTTGCGCAGGCGCTCGCCGAGGTCCTCGGCCAGGGCCAGGGCGGTGCGCTGGTGCTGGTCGGTGTCGAGTTCATCCAGGTCGAAGCGGTGGCTCGCGCTCAGGGAGCGGGGAGCGGCGGCGGGGACGACGGGGCGTTCGTCAATGCCGCGGGCGAAGTCCTGGATCTGGCGGGCGGCGGATCCGAGGATCCGTTGCAGGGTTGCGGGCGTGGTGTCGGCGACGTCGCCGGCGGTGGTGATGCCGTAGCGGGCGAGCGTCTTGGCCGTCTTGGGCCCGACTCCGGGAAGCGCGGGGGCCGGCTGGGGGCGGAGGAACGCGGCGATCTCGTAGGGGGTGTCGCCGACGATGGTTGCGGCGCCGGGCGGAGTGAGGGCAGCCGCCATGGCGGCGATCGACCGCGTGGGCCCGGCCCCTGCCGAGCTCTGCACGCCGTGGAGTGCGAGAAGGCGCAGGCGGATCACCGCGACCAGGCCTTCGACGTCGCGGTCCCAGAATCGCAAGGAGCCGGTGACGTCCATGTAGGCGGACCAGTCGGCGGGCAGAGGTTCGATGGTCGGGCTGATGCCGCCCAGCACGTCCAACAGCTGTGCGAACAGCTCCTCGCTGCGCTGCTGCGCATGGAAGTGGATCCGGACGATGGCGCGGGGGCGGTAAACCGGCGGTGTGCTGCTCAACCCGCGCTCCCTTGGCTCCGGTGGCCCAGGCGGGTGAGGTCGGCGGAACGGGTGCCGGCGGGCTGGAGATCCGCGTAGGGGTGGAGCCGCGCCCCGGCGGTTCCGTCGGGGATCGTGCGTGCTGGTGTCGGCTGGGCGGGTGTGGGTGCGGGGGTCTGGCCGAGGATGTCGAGGACGGCCTGGGGCCCGTGGGTGGCGCGGGTGGTGGCGAGGGAGTCGAGGTCCCAGGCCATCTCGCCGACCACGGTGCGGCGGGGACCGCGGGCTTCGACGGTGCCGCGGACGAGGAGCAGTCCGTTGTGAAAGATGGTGTGGGCGCACTGCTCGTGGGAGTCCTCGAAGAAAGCGAGATCGACCAGGCCGGAGCCGTCTTCGAGGGTGACGAAGATGATCCTTTTCCCGGACGCGATGGGTGGGGTCTGGGTGGAGGCCCGTACGCCGGCGACGAGGACTTTCTGTCCCGGGTGCATGGCTTTGAGGTGGGCGGCGTCGGTGGCGCCGATCTCGCGCAGGAGGCGGTGGTGGTCCTCCATGAGGTGGCGCGAGACGTCGATCTTGAGTACGCCGAGCTCGGCCTCCAGTTTCTCGCGGGCGGTCATCTCTCTCAGCCCGGCCGGCCCGGCGGTCACCAGGGTGGTGTCAAGCGGGAGTTGGCCGGTGCCGGGGCGGGTGCGGGTCTGGCGGTGCAGCTCGGTCGCCTGCAGCAGCAGGTCCCGCCGTGACGCCTCTCCCTTGAACTGGTCGAGTGCGCCGATCCTGATCAGGCGTTCGACGGTCGGCAGCTTCGGCCGGGCGCGGGCCCAGAAGTCCTGGAGCGAGGTGTAGGGCTGTGCTGCGGCGATCCTGACGACCTCCTCTTCGCTGATGCCGTGTACCGAGGACAGGGAGATCCGCACGCCCCAGCTGTCCGGCGTCTCCTCGACCGTGTACGCGGGCTTGGAGTGGTTGATGTCGACGGGGAGGACGGGGACGTTGTGGCGGCGGGCGTCGGCGACGATGACGCGCAGCGGCCACATGCCGGGGTCGTGCTCCAGCAAGCCGGCGTAGAGGGCGGCGGGGTGGTGGGCTTTGAGCCACGCGGACTGAAGGGCTGGGACGGCGAACGCGACGGCGTGGGCGCGGCAGAATCCGTATGCTCCGAACGACGAGACGATCTCCCAGACTTCGTCGAGAACGCTGTGCGTGTAGCCACGGGCGCCGGCCAGTTTCCGGAACCACGACTCGATCTTCGGCAGGCGCTCTTCGTCGCCGAGGGCGCGGCGGGCGACCTCGGCGAGGGCTCTGTCGCAGCCGGTCATGACGGCGAAGATGTCGATGATCTGTTCATGCCAGATCGTCACTCCGTAGGTATCGGCGAGGACCGGCTCGAGGTCGGGGTGGGGGTAGGTGGGTTCGGCGCCGTGGCGGGCGGCGATGTAAAGGGCGGGCATGCCGCCGGCGACCGGTCCCGGACGGAAGAGGGAGATGTCGGCGATGACGTCCTGGGGGCCGCGGGGCTGCAGGCGGCCGACCAGGTCCTGCTGGCCGGGCGACTCGAGCTGGAACATGCCGACGGTGTCGCTGGCCTGGATGAGCGCGAAGGCGAACCGGTCGTCGAGGGGGGCGTGGTCGGGGTTGTCGAGGTCGATCTGCCGGCCGGTCGTGCGGCGGATCTCCTTCACCGCGTGGGCCATCGCGGACTGCATCCGCACCCCCAGGACGTCGAGCTTGAGCAGGCCGAGGTCCTCGACGTCTTCCTTGTCGGCCTGGACCATCGGGTACTCGCCACCGGGCGTGGGCTGCACGGGCAGGCGGTTCAGCAGGGTGGAGTTGGAGAGGATGACGCCGCAGGGATGCATGGCGATCCCGCGCGGCAGCTTGTCCAGGCCCTCGGCGAGCTCCCACAGCGGGCCGAAGTTCTCGGCTTCCGCGGCCAGGCCGCGCAATTCCGGGAGTTCTGCGAGTGCTCCGCGGATGTCGGCGGCGCGGATGTGGGGGAAGGACTTCGCGATCCGGTCGACGGTGGCCGGCGGCAGGCCGAGTGCGAGGCCGGTATCACGCAAGGCGTGGCGGGCGCGGTAGGTCTCGGGCATGCCGGTGACTGCGACGCGTTCTGTGCCGAAGCGGGCGATGATCCGGTCGTAGACCTCCAGTCGGCGCGCGGATTCGACGTCGATGTCGATGTCCGGGAGCGAAGCTCGCCGCTCACTCAGGAAACGCTCAAAAAGAAGAGAGTGCGACAAAGGGTTTGCGGTCGCCACAAAAAGCGCGTGGTTGACCATCGAGCCGGCACCGGAGCCGCGCGCGGCGACCCGGATGCCCATCGCGCGGACGTCGGCGACGACCTGGGCGACGGCGAGGAAGTAGGCCTCGTAGCCGAGCCGTCCGATGATGCCGAGCTCGTAGTGCAGCTGGTCCATTGCGCGCCGGTCGAGGTCGAGGCCGCGAGCGACCATCCCGGCCTCGCACCGCTGCCGCAGCAGTCGCATCGCGCCGCCCGGCACCGGCTCCGCACCCACCACTTCGGGCTCGGGAAAATGCGGGGTGCCCAGCCCGAGGTCCCGTACGGCGTCCAGGGTGCAGGCGTCGGCGACGGTAAGCGTGTCGGCGATGAGGCGCTCCGACCGCCGGCCGTCGGCACCGGCTGCCGCCGCGACCCGCTGTGCGATCGCCGTCATGTCGCCGGCGGGCTTGAGCCAGCGCTCGCCGCAGTCCAGCCGTCGCCGGTCCACAGGGCGTAGCAGCCGCGCGGCGTCCAGCACGTCCGCGATCCGGTGCTGGCCCGCGTCGGCGTAGCGGACGGCGTTGGTCAGGACGGCCGGGATGGCGAGGCGGTCGGCAAGCATGAGGGTGTGCGCGGCAAGGCGTACGGAGCCGGGTCCGGTCCCAGGCAGGCCCCAGCACACGACCTCCAACCGCAGACCTTCGCCCGCGGCCTGCCGCCACGGCTCCAGGAGCTGTTCGGCGATGTCCGCACGGCCTGCAGAGAGGGCGCGCAGCGGTTCGGAGGCAGGGCCGAGCATCACCACCAGGCCGCTGCCCGCGTACTGGCGCAGGTGCTCCCACGACGCCGCCGGCGGAGCGCCGGCGGCAAACGCGGCGGCGTGAGTGGCGGACACCAGCCGGCACAGCCGCGCCCACCCGTCGGGGTCCTGGGCCAGGAAGGTCGCCCGGAACGGTGCTTCGGCTACGTGCGCGCCGCCCCGCACCGGAGTGCGGCGGCGGGCGGCCGGAGCGGCGGGAGTGCAGGCGGCGACCCCGAGGTCCACACCGAACAGCGGGCGGATCCCCTCGGCCGCGGCGGCCTTCGCGAAACGGACGGTCCCGGTGACCATGTCCCGGTCGGTCAACGCCAGCGTCCCGATGCCGCGCTCGGCGGCCCGGGTGGCGAGATCGCTTGGATGTGAGGCGCCGTAGCGGGCCGAAAACCCGCTCGCCACATGCAGGTGAGGAAGCCCTCCGCGCATGCCACCCTCCGCCCGAATACCCCCAAACCGGTACTAACCGACTCTCTCCGCTTCGACTCTATCGAACATTAATTCGAACATGCGAGTTTCGGACACCGCGGACCAGCCATCTGGCTGCCGCGACAGGAGGCCGGCTCGGGTGAAGGCGGTGCCGAGGCCGCGGCGGTGCGGCCGCCGCGATAGGGCTCTTGGGCCTGCGGCAGCGTGCTCCCCGGGCCTCGCCCGCCCCGGCTGGGCCCCGCCGAGTACCCCTGCCCGAGGCGGTCATCGGGGACAGACTGTGCGCGGGCGAGCGGGGTGCGAAGAGCGTAGGACTGGACGGGTGCACCTTTCACCGCCGGTCGAGCCGATGCTGGCACGCTCCGTGACGACTCTGCCGCCGTCCGGGCCCAGGCCCATGCTCTTCGAGCAGAAGGCCGACGGGTTCCGTGTCCTTGTGTTCACCGGTCCCGAGCCGTACCTCCAGTCCAGGCGAGGCGCCGACCTTCGCCCGGCCTTCCCGGAGATCGCCCGTGCCGCGGCCGCGCTCGGGGTCGAGGCAGTCGTCGACGCCGAGCTGGTGGTCTGGCGCGACGGCAGGCTGGACTTCACGGCCCTTCAGCACCGAGCCCGGCTCCGCGGGCCCCGGGCAGAGCGCGCCGCCCGCGATCAGTCCGCCCACCTGATCACCTTCGATCTGCTTGAGGTCTCCGGCGCCGTCCTCATGGACCAGCCCCTGCATCAGCGCAGGAGGGCACTGGAGAGCCATTTCGCATCCCTGGAGCTCGCAGCGCCCTGGGTGCTGTGCCCACAGACCGCCGACGCCGCAACGGCCCGCACATGGCTGGATCCGGCCTGGGGAGCAGCCGGCGTCGAGGGCCTCATGATCAAGGATTCCGGTTCCCGGTACCGGCCTGGGGAGCGCGGGTGGCTGAAGCTGAGGACGCGCATGACGGCGGAAGGGATCATCGGTGCGGTCACTGGCACCGCGCACGCCCCCCTCAGCCTCTTGCTCGGCCGGCTCGACGCGACCGGCCGTCTCCGGCTGATCGCCCGCTCCACACCGTTGTCCCGCACGGCGGCGATCGAGCTGGGTGCGGTCCTGCGCCCGGCGGGAGCCGACCACCCTTGGTGGGGCCGGGAGTTCTCGGCAGGATGGGGAACGAAGGAGCTGCTGGTCTTCCAGCCCGTCGTGCCCGAGCACATCGCCGAAGTCGACACCGACACAGCGCTTGACCTGGGCCGACACCGCCACCCGGTGCGCTACCTGAGGCTGCGGGACGACATGGCTCCCGGCGACATACGGGAGTGAGCGCCGCTCGCCGGAACGCTCTCGTGCTGCGCCGTCGGGTCGGAGAGTGAGAGCCGGGTCACAGCCGTAGCGCCCAATCGTGGACTATGGCGCGCCTCTCACCTGGTCATGATCAGAACTCCACTCGCGACCAGGAGGAGTTCCGCTGTGCCGGTCCTGCGCCAGATCACCACATGCACCGCGCCGTCGACCGTCGTCGTCGAACGCCGCACCCGGGCACGGGACCGGCCGGTGGACTACCGGCTTGAGGTCTGCCATCGCCACCGGTGGCTGGCGAGCAACTGGACCGGGCGGCGCGGTGCCGACGGAGCGGGAGGCAGGTGTGGCACCGTCACGGACTACCGGGCTTTCGACACGATCGTGCAGTCCCACGCCGACCTGTGGCTCCGGGCGTTAACCACGAATGGTCCCGAGGACCACGACGGTGACCTCGCGGCCGCGCTCCGCGCGGGCTTCGAGTGGCTGACCGCACACAGGGAACCGACCGGCGTGGCGATGGCACTGGAGCACGCGGCCCGGGTCGCCGAGGCGACCGCGGCCGGCACCCTCAAGCTGGCAGAGGGCCAGGTGCAGGTCCTGGCCGCGCTCAGCCTGGCGGAAACGCTCGACGCCGGCTCACGGGGAGCATGAGCCGGCGGCCGTACGACGGAACGTGTCATCGGTTCCCGCCGGGCCCGGCGCTCAGGGCAGGGGACCCGTGGAGGCGGGCCGGTGGGGGTCGTCGCGGCGGGCCGTAGGGTCGAAGCCGACCGGCCCGTCACGGGGAGGCCGGGCTGCACGTAGGAGTCTCCTTTGTCCGTCCTCAGCGTTGCCCTGATCGCCGCCGTCGGAGCGCTGGCCGGCGCTGCGGCACGCCCGGTGGTCTTCGCCCGCTCCGTCCCGGCGGCCGCGTCCGCACGCAGTGACTGCCCGCACTGCGGCAGCGGCGTCCTCGGACGCCGGCTCCCGGTGCTGCCTGCCTCCGGGCGCTGCCCGGCGTGCGCACAGGCGATCGGACCGCACGCCTTCACGCCGGAGGCGGCAGCCGCCGTGGCGTTCGCCGTGATCGCGGCGGGCGGCGCGAGCGGCTGGTTCGCCGCTGCCCAGTACTGGATCGCCGCATGCGGTGTCGCACTCGCCCTGATCGACGTCGCCGTGCAACGGCTCCCTGACGTGCTCACCCTTCCCGCCTTGTGCGGGACGTTCCTCCTGCTCACCGCGGCCCAGGTGGCGGGCGAGCCCGGGAGTCTGGGCCGCGCGGCCGCCGCTGCTGCCGTGCTCACCGCCGTCTTCCTCCTCATCGCGTTCACCGGCGCCATGGGGATCGGAGACGTCAAGCTCGCACCGGCCATCGGGGCGCTCCTGGGCTGGAGCAGCTGGACAGCCCTGTTCTGGGGAGCAGCCGCGGGCTTCGTCGTCGGCGCGGTCCTGGAGGTGGCGCGGATGGCAGTCGGCCGTGCCCGCCGCACGCACGTGTCTTTCGGCCCCTACATGGTCATCGGGGCCCTCGCCGTTTCGGTCACTGCGGCCTGACCGCGCTGCGCATTCCCGGAAATACCGCTTCCTGTAATTCCTTTTCCTGCACACCGCGTTCCGGAACGGCTCATACCTGACCCCGCCGTTCCGGAACGCGGATTCACGGAATAAACCGAGCCTGGTCAACTCCTCGGCGCAGAAAGAAGATCGAGTCCGGAACGAAGACGAACCTGTCACGTTCCCGATCTTCTTCGCCCTCCTCACTGTCTATCAGCACCGCGATGAGGAAGTCAGACGGGCGAGGAATTCCGGCCGACGACACCAGGAAGAGCCGCACATGCACACCCTCACCCGCCGCGTAGCGACCGTGGCAACCACCGGCGCTCTGCTCCTCGGCGGCGCCGTCGCCACCGCCTCCACCGCCAGCGCCGCGACCGTCGGCAGCGGAGCCTGCACCCACCAGATCAAGCTCAACACCGACGTGTACGCGACGGTGAAGTTCCGCACCGGCCCGGGCACCGGCTACACCGCCACCGGCCAGCTCTCCAAGGGCACCGACGTGTACTGGCAGTGCAACAAGGGCGACAACGGCAAGCCCGGCGCCTGGGGCTACGTCACCGTGAAGTCCGGTGCCCACAAGGGCAAGAAGGGCTGGGTCGCCGCCCAGTACATCAACGTGCCCATGCAGCTGGACTGAGCCCCATCCCCGGCCGGCAGAGACGACCTGACCCGAGCTCTCCCGGCCCCTCCCACGCCTGAGCCGTCACTTCGTACAGGCTCAGGACGACGCGACGGCGGCCCGGCCCACTGTGACCCCGGGCCGCCGTCGGCGTACCCGCAACCGGAACCCGGCACTCACCCCGCCGCTGGCCTGGCGCCACCCCCGCTCCGCCGGCCCGGCCCCGAGAGCCGCCGCCCGGGCGATCGAGCCCCAGGACAGGCACCTTGAACCTCACTTCCTCGTCACCCGGCGCCCCGGCATCCCGCCTCGAGCAGGCCCTGGCCAACGCCCGCGGACAAGGCCGGGCCGCCCTCGCCGCCTACCTACCCGCCGGCTACCCCACGCTCGATCAGAGCCTCGACGCCCTGCACCTGCTCGCAACCACCGCCGACGTGATCGAGATCGGCCTGCCGTTCACCGACCCCCTCATGGACGGTCCGGTCATCCAACGCGCCGCCGAACAAGCCCTCCGGGCCGGATTCCGCACCGAGCACCTCTTCACAACCGTCCGCGAGCTCGCTGCGGCCTCCAGCACCGCGCTCGTCGTCATGACCTACTGGCAGCCCGTCCACCACTACGGCCCGAGCCGATTCGCCCAGCGCCTCGCCGCAGCCGGCGGGGCCGGCGTCATCATCCCCGACCTGCCCATCGAAGAAGCCGCCGACTGGCTCAGCGCCGCCCACGAACACCACCTGGACACCGTGTTCGTTGTCGCGCCGAACGCCACCGACCAGCGCCTGGCCAGCGTATGCGCCGCCGCCAGCGGCATGGTCTACGCCCCCGCAACCACCGGTGTCACCGGCAGCCAAGGCCCCCTCCACCCCGGCCTACCCGCCTTCGTCGACCGCTTGCGCACCCTCACCCACCTCCCCGTCGGCGTCGGCATCGGCGTCTCCACCGCCCAACAAGCGGCCCTCGTCGGCACCTACGCCGACGCCGTCATCGTCGGATCCGCATTCATTCGCGCGATCGAGGCCACTCCCGGACCCGCCGGCGCCCTCCAGGCCGCCCTCCTCGCCCAGCACCTCGCCGACGGGCTCCTGCGCTCACGGCCCGCCGCAGCCTGACACCCGCGCCCTGACGGACCACCGGATAGTGCTGCCAAGCATCCCGCCACCTGCCAGCACGGCTCATACAACGATCCGGACCCAGAGCACATAGAACGTGTACCTACCAGGCAGTAGACGTCTAAGGTGCGGACGGGACACCAGACTGCCGACCGCTCACGGACGAGCACACAGGAGCGGACCGCATGCTCACGATGCGCCCAGCCATTCCGGACGACCAACCCGGCCTCGCCACGATGATCCAGGCTCGCTCCGACTGGATGAAGGCTAACCAGCTCCCCGGCTGGCGCAACTGGGGAAAGCACGTCCACGAGCTGGCCGACAACTGCACGCGCCACCCAATCGAGATGTGGGTCCTGACGGAATACGGCGACCGGATCCTGGGCTGTACCACGATCCTCCGGACATCCGCGCCCTGGACCTGGACCGCGGCCGAAGCCGCCGACACCGCCTACTACCTCAACGGCACCGTCACCGACCCCGCCGAACGCCACCGCAAGCTCGGCACACTCATCGCCGACTGGGCCGTCGACCGCGCGGCACGCGAGGGCATCAGCCGCGTACGTCGCGACTGCAGCTCCCCCGCTCTCGCCGAGTACTACCAGCAGCAGAACTTCCAGCTCATCCGAAAGGTCTCGACCCCCGGAGGGCACACTTCGTACGCCTTAGAACGCAAGGCAGAAGAAATCCCCGAGCTCGCCAGCTGGCTTATCCCCGACATTGCCCCTCCGGGAATCTCTGGAAGGTGGAGGACGCCTCTCGCCGAGAGCGCGAGATCGAATATGGCGGGAGCAATGGGATACTTCTCACGCTCGTTCCGCGGTGCGGCCGAAGTATCCCTTTCGGTGTAGGACGCTCCACTGCAGTGAGGCAGTTGAAACGAGAGCGGCCTGTCTTCCCTGCGATGTCGGCAGAGAGGGCAGGCCGCAATTTCTCTCACCGGGGTTGAGGTTCGCTTCAGTGAGATGCAAAGCGGCCGAACACCTGGGTGAGGCCGCCGTCTACTCGCCCTTCGGCCGCCCTGCGGCCAGCCCAGGGGCAAGCCGCGCGCAGCGGGCTGCGTAGGCGGCGAGATGCCGGGCTTCGAATTCCGTGGCATCCCAGTCATCCACTCGTACATCGCCTCCAGGCCATATGTACGCCCAACCCCACCGCCCGTTGGACAGCGGCAACTCTCGCAGCTCGTATCGAGCGTCCTCGAACGCGTCGAGGATGCGCCACTCCTGGTTGCTCAGGTCGGTCAGGACCACCCCGGAGGCAACGTCGGCGGACGTTCCAGCGACGAGGCCTGGGTAGACGCGGCCTTCGAGCGCGGCAGCGCGGTAGCCCGGCGCGGATGCCGGAGACTGCTGCGGGACTCGGCCCAGCAGGGCCCGGAGGACGGCGTCGAAACGGAGCGTGCCGTAGCAGAACAGCACGTCGGGGCGTTGCGAGAGTCGGTCCCGGCGCCCAGTGGCTTCCGGGGCCGAGGTGGTTATGGTTTGCGTCATGTGCTTTCCGGTCTTAGTGGGAGGTCAGGTACATCGCGTCGTAGACGGGTGATTCTGGGGCGTGCTTGATCTGGCCCAGGATCGTGTACCCCCACCGGAGATAGGCACTGCGTGCGGGCTCATTGTCCTCGATGCACGTCAGGGCTGTGACGTTCTCCTCCCGGCCGGAGATGACCGTGTCGTGGATCTGCCGTCCGAGACCGCGATTCTGGTGCGCGGGCAGCACCATCAGCTCCCGCAGCCAGAAGATGCCGCCAGAGTCGGCGAGTTCCTGCAGCCAGGCTGGGCGCTGGGTGCCGAGGGACGTCCACCAGGGCTTGTCGTGGGGCAGGGTGGCACCGTGGACGTATCCGACGATTCGACCGTCCAGCCGGGCTGTCACCGTCTCGAAGCCTTGGGTGTCGAAGGCAGCCTCGAGTCGGCTCCGGAAGGAGTCGACGGAGAAGAAGGGGTCACCGATGTAGGGGGGCGTGTCGTACACCGTGGCGTAGACGTCGACCAGTTCGGTGAGTATCGCCTTCGCTGACTGCGCATCGTGCCGCTGGAACTCCGGGTCCACCGTCTGCACTCTCCTTTGCTTGCTCACGCGACGTGAGTACGGATCTGTTCGAGTAGGTCCCCCACGCCGCGGGCGCGTCGATGGGGAATCAAGCCGTCATGAACGATCGTCAACTGCGCGGTCGTTCGCGTGGAAGACATCCCGCTCTCCACGAGTCGGAGTGCCTGTGTCGCGGCGGCCAGACCGTGGTCGACGTCGCCGTTCTGTACGGCCGCAACCGAGAGCCGGCCGAGGCACATTCCGCGGTTCCTGGAGTGGGCGACATCCTGAAGCGCCTCAGACCGTGCGAGAAGGTCTTGGGCTCGGGCCACCTGGCCGAGGTCGAGCCGGCACATGCCCTCCAGACACGTCAGCTCGGCAAGGTTGAGGAAGTGCGCCCAGTCCGGGTCCAGTTCGTGGTCTCCGTGCTCCCATTCCTGCCAGGCGCGTTTGATGGCGGCCTCGCAGTTGAAGACGTCCCCGACGCGTGCGTGTCCCTGAGCCTCCCGGATAGCCAGAAGTGCGGTGACGCGGCTGGGTGCGTTCCAGAGTTCGGCGTGCCGCTGTCCGAGCTTGGCGAAGCGCACGGCTTCGCGTCCCTTGTTCAGGTCGACGGCTTGTCTGGCCATGTTGCTGAGGGTGCGGCTGGCCAGCACGTCGTCGCTGGTGTAGTTGGCCGCGTTGAGGGCCTCGGAGAAGTACTGGCGGGCCTGGGTCTGCAGCCCCGCGTCGTAGCAGAACCATCCGAGCGACGTTGTGAGCTTCCCGGCGAGTGCGTGCAGCCGCTGTCCCAGAGCGTCGTCGTAGATACCGCGGTCGATCATGTGATGGGTCCAGAGCAGATGAGCCCGGGTCGGTCGCCATAGTCGATTCGCGCCGAACTGCTGGTCGATCGCATAGTTGTCGTCGGCGGCGCCAGACAGCAGTTCGACTTCCTCCGGCGAGATTCGCCACTCGCCGGCGCGGTTGGCGCTCGTGGTCGTCTCGGCCAGCCATGGGGGCGGCGCCTCGTCGGTGAGAGGACTGGAGCCGGCCGCGACCAGGAGGGGGCCAGGTGACGCCTGGCTGATCATGGGCACCGGTGTGAGAACCAGAGGGCCGCCGCGGTCCCCATCCGTTGGAGGGCGGAACCCCAGTTCCTCGACGGGGCACTTCCAGTAGGCGGCCAGCACCGCCCGACTGTCGGGGTGCGGCCAGGGCGGAGGTTCGGCGTTCTCCCACTTGGAGTACTGGCGGAGCGTGAAGGTGGGCGCCTTGCTCAAGCGTCCCTCTGCATGAAGGCGTCGGGCAAGAGCGGAGAGTTCCTGGACGACCTCTTCCTGCGTGCGGTTCGCACGGGTGCGTAACCGCTTGAGTTCACGCATGGCCACCTCCTCACCGTCTGGATGGCCTCACGGTAGCGACTTCGACGGCCTTGCGTGTGGGTTCGTCAACTGAATGCCCTGGTCAGAGGGAAAGGGCTGGCGAAAGGGCGGCCAAAGGGCATGTAAGAGGCGGCCAGAGTTCCGGGTAAAAGACCTGTTCACCGCTCCAGCCCTTCGCTGCACTAGGTCACGTTGCAGACACCCTGCGTTTGGTCGTGATGCTGGAGGGCTCATGGAGACCGGCGAGATGGCTGACGCCGAGAGCGCGGCTCTGTCCGTGTGGTTCTCCGCGGCTACGCCGTGCCCGGCTACGTCGACGGGCTTGTGGCGGACGAACCCGCACCTTCCGCGACGACTTGAGTGCGGCGTCACCTTCGACATCGTGCTGGCGGACCGGCATCTGATCGAGGCGGCCTATCGGCTCCTTGCCGAGTACGAACAGCCTCTCGGGCCCGCTGTGGCGTTCACCAGCCTTCGCTCTGCCGCCGTGCTCGTGCCGTGCGGCACGAGCGAGAGCTGGAGCAGTTTGATGGCGGCCTCCCAGTGGCCGGGCAGGCTTCCCCGGCCGGCCTGCCTCGGCAAGCGCCACGCCATTCTTGTACCCGCCCCGGCCCCACGATCGGGAGCCGGAGTCGCACGATGGCTTGTCCCACCCGATGACGAGCAGGTGATCGGCGGGACGCCGCTGCTGACGAGCCCTGCTCCCCTCGCCCGCTGCCTTGCGGAGGCTCTTGCCCTTCATCTGCCTTTGGAGCGATCGCCTCTGAGCCGTGCCATGACAGCGGTCAGGTCCGTGCTGCCATCAACCAGGAGGCCGTGATGGCGACGGCACTCGCGCACGTGCTGCGCGCGGCTCCATTCGGGCAAGTGACTGGGAAGCAGGACGGCTCAGGGGCGCTCGTCTGCTCGCTTCCAGTAGTTCCGAAGCATGTCAGTGGGCCATTTCGGCTGGTGCACGGGTCCGCGGGGCAGCATCTCCTGGAAGACCGGCGCCAGGTCGATGACGGGAGTCCCAGCGTCCGCGTCCAGGTCCGTGACGTGCAGATCCCGTCCCTCGACTCGCAGCAGTCGCGGGTAGGAGATGCCGATTCGGGCCGGCCGCCTGTGATTGCGGTGGACGAGTCCTCCGGTGGCCGGCCAGTCCGGATTTCCGCGGGGGCTCCGCGGCTCAAGCTCGACGTCGTTGTCCGACCCAAGGCTGAAGTGCCAGACGACCTCCAGGTGGCTGAACTCCTCGATGCCCTGGAGGGCACTCTCCGGGATGCTCGGCACGAGACGGATGATCGACTCGACTCCGCCTTTGTAGTCGTCAAGTCGGCCGGTCTGGCCTCCTACGACCGTGGCGATCACCGGCAGCTGGATGTGCTGGTCGAACACGCTTCCCCTCTCGTGGGTCTTCTCCCTCGACGCCGAGAGATGGGCTCTCTGCGCCGGATTTGCTTACCGTACGGGTCACTTGTCCGCGAGGACCGCTCGGGCTCGCGCGTCGAGGTCTGCGGCTGGCCCACCGCCTCGGCGGAGGACGGGACTCAGTGCTCGGCGCATCTGCACGACGGTCTGCCGTGCCCGCCCGGACTGGACGCCGGTCATCGTGTCGAGCGCTTGGTGCCACGTCGCGCAGGCCGCATCGAGTTGCCCTTGCCGGACCTGAACCTCACCCAGGTATCCCAAGGTCACGGAGTGAGTCCTCTTGAACTGCCTCCGACGGGTGCGGACACTGCGCTTGAACTCGCGTTCGGCGCCCTTCAGGTCGCCCAGATCCCGCAGCGCTGCTGCGGTTTCATGGGCGAGACTTGCCTCTCCGAAAAACCACACCCGGGCGGGCTCGTTGCCGCTGTCGCTGGCGCGGCCCAGGTCGGACTCCGCGCGGTTGAGCGCGACCGCGGCCCGCTTCTTGTCGCCGGCGGCGGCAAGCCCTCGAGCGTGGACGACACCCAGCAGGGCTTTCTCCCGCCAGCAGGCTTCGGTGTAACGGCGGCTGGAGAGGGATCCTTCGGCCAGGCGTACGGCTTCCGCCGGCTGGTGCAGGTCAACAGCCTGGTGGGCCATGGCCCGCAGTACGTGCCCGGCGAGCGGCGCGTCGCCGGCCTCCTCGGCCAGCTGCGTTGCGAGGGTCAGCCACCGCAGCGCAATGGGGTGCTCCCCGGCGTCGAAACTCGTCCAGCCCGCGAGGTAGGCCAGTTCGGCAGCGGCCGACGTCATGTCCAAGCGCAGACTGTCGGAGGGGAATCGTGCGGCCAGGAGCTCGGCAACGTCGGTGCGAAGGTAAGCGACCAGGGCGGCGCGTCCCACACCGCGGCCGCCGCGCTGCTGGTCCCGCTGAGACAAGAAGGCCGTCATCTCGCGCACGCTTGCGACGTCCTCGGCCGTGACCGTGTGCTGCGACAGCGGCTTGCGAGTGCGTGCGCGATCGGCGGCCTCCTGCCACCAGGTCTCGGAGGGCAGGGCCAGGCCGGCGACCGAGTAGGCCGACTGTGCCAGCACCTGGCGCCGAGCTATGTCCATGTCCGTGCTCCCGAGGGTCGCCAGCGTCGCGAGTGTGTCGACGCTCCACGCCGGCGCCTGCGGGTCGGCGGCGTCGTCCGGTGCCAGCCCAATGTCGGTCAGCGTGATGGTGCGACCGAGGCCGCGGGAGAGCGTCTCGGCCAAGATATGCGCTGCTCGGCCCTCCGGGATGGCGCCGCCGATCCAGCGAGCGATGCGGGACTGGTCGTAGCGCAGAAGTTCAGTTGCACCGTTCTCCGCGGCGACAGCCCGGAAGCGAGCAGCCAGTTGCCGCTGCGACACGCCCCATTCCTGGATGACGGCTTCCAGCCGGGTGTTGCGTGTGCGCCCCATGGGTGTGCGCCCCCATCCCCGAAACGATCTTGCATCACGTGCATCGCTTTGCCGAGCCTGCCTGCATTCCCACCGGCCCCGGCGCGCGGTTGTCTCGTGAAGACGATATTCCTCCAACTCCCAGGCGGCGTACCGGAATCGGCCACGTCATGCCCACGATCTCGGACGGTGACCGGAATTGGCCCCAGCCGGGGCCGGGAAAGGCAGCTGATGAACGTGCAGTACCCGATGGGCGGCCTTCGTGGGGCGCGCACCATTTCGGTGGTGCGCGGCGGCCGGAAAGCGATCGCCCCTCCGTCCGAAAGCGACAGCACCCCGACCTGCCGGACCCGTGACTTCCAGATGGCGACAGAGATCCCAGCCCAGGCGGAGGCCGTCGCCGGAGCGCGTCATCAGCTCGGCACGCTGCTCGAGCGCTCCGGACTGTCCGAATGCGCTGACACAGTCATGCTCGTCACCCAGGAACTGATGGTGAACGCCATGGTCCACGGGTGCGGAAACAAGCCGGCGCTCCGATTCGCCGTACGGGCCACGCATGGGCACGGATGTCTGCGGGTGGAGGTGGAGGACCCCTCGATCGAGCAACCTCATCCGCGGCCGCCGTCTGCGGATGAAGAGGGCGGCCGCGGGCTGCACCTGGTCGATTCCCTGGTCACCCGATGGGGAACCGACAGCTCCGCGCCGGGGCCTGGCAAGACAGTCTGGTTCGAGCTGGACCTGGCTCCCGAGGAGGCCGCGTCGTGAGTCTCCTCCGCCTCGGCCGTCGCCCGGCCTCCTCCCCCTCCGTCAGTCCCCGGTCGGTGATCGCCGCTGCGGAGGAGACGTTGTCGATGGTGTTGTCGGACGGCGCACCGACTCCCGAGACCGACCAGGACATTCACGACTTGATGCTGCGGCTACGGGGTCACCTCATGCAGCTGGGGGCGATGGCGCCCGACCGGTCCCGTGCTGTGGCCGAGGTGATGAAGATGGCCCGACAGCGTGAGGTCGAAGTGCCGGACAGCTGCGCCCGGGCCCTGATGCCCCTGGCGAAGTTCGCGACGGCCGTGCGCACGGTGCTCTGGACCCTTCGAGCAGAAGGGGCGTTGTGCGAGCACTCGACCCCGTGCCCGCCGGCCAGCGCAGCCGATCACCTGGCGGCAAGCGTCTTGATCGGCCACCCCGGGGCCGGCTGGAGTGTGCTGTGCAACGGCGTGATCCTTTTCGAGGACACGGGATGCCTCCTGCCAACGGGCGGCGCTGTCGGCCCGCGACGGCCTCTACCAGGTGGGGCGGTGACGACATGACCCCGTCACCCCCGTCCCCTGTCCAGCAGCTGGACGTACGGATTCTCCCCGCGACGGCCGCCTGCGACTACGAGTTCTGGGAGGCCAGACTCATCAGCCCCCATCTCCTGCGTGACGCGGTGGCCGTGGCGCTGCACCGCCTCCCGCTACTGGCAGTACCGGTCGGCGCAGACCGCCGCAGTGGTCACATGGACATGCTCGACCCGGGCTTCGCCCAAGTACTCGCGCACGCTCTGCGGGGACGTCCCGGATTCGAGCGGCCTGTCGCCTCCGGCCAGCTCGTGCGTTGGGGCGATCCGATGCCGGACAACCTCGCCCCGGACGCACACCGCCGATTCCAGGGCCTGCGTGAGCATCCCAGGCGCCCGGCTTCCATACGGCCCCCCGCCGGACACGGGGGGCACGACTTGGGTCTTCCCCCGCCCAAGTCGCCGCCCGGAAGACAGCCCACTCCTCCCCGGGCCGTCGTCCAGGCAGGCGCCGCGCCCACCCCCTGACGCTCGCGGCGCCCCGTCCCGTTCTGGTGCCGCACCGGCCCCCTACGGCGCGGCACCAGAACACCCCTCACTCACTGGAGCCACCCTCATGACCTTAGGTAGTGACTTTCCGTGGAACATCGCTCTCAGCGAGCGCCCGCCTTCCGTGGTTCCGTCGGATGCTGGCGTGGTGCGCGTGGGCCTGGCGCTCGGCCTGCGCGCGATCGACGCCCTGGTTGCTGACGGCTCGGATGTCGGGCCGGTGAAGTACTGCCTGCTCCACCACAGGCTCCTGGTGCCGGTGGAACCCGGCTCAGTCCACCGGTGGAGGGCCGCGCACTCCGACTGCGTCCCCGCACCCAGGTCCTGGGGCTGTGACGCCAGCGGCTACCGCGGCTGTTCGGGCCTATGGGTTACCCGCCCCGGAACACCCCTGATCGAAGCCACCTCAGCCGAGGCGCTGCACGATGCACTCAGCCGGACCCGCGCCGGCCTGAGTTCAGCCCTCAGCACGCCCTACCCGCGTCACCGGCAGGTGTGCCGTGCCTAAACCTGTGTCGAGGAGCAAGCGCTGGTCGGCCTGGCGTCCCAGCCGTGGTCAGCTGCGCATCCTCACCTTCACCCTCGCGATGGCCACCGTCATCTGTGCCGCATCCGCCCCGAGGCAGTGATGGCTCCCACCGGATTGGCGCGCTGATCGTGACCGCCATGGGCGCGCTGGCGCACCTCGACCCCAGGCGAACCGCTCGGCGAATCCCGCCCACGCCCGGAGACCGCCCGCCGTCCCCGCCACATGCCCCCTCCTGACCTGCCCGAACACTCCACGCAAGGACCACTCCGCCATGCTTTACGCTGCTCCGTCGCCACCGGCCGAGGCTCCGCAGCCTCCTGCCCGGATCGTGACGGGCCTCTACCTGCGGTACCTGCGCGAGACGAAGGGCATCACGCTGGAGGCCGCGGCCGACGCCATCAGGATGTCCACATCAGCCGTCAGCCGGTGGGAGCGGGCCCAGTCCCCTATACGGCCGGACGTGCTGCGCACGCTCCTACGGCTGTACGGCGTTGCGGGCGATCACACGGACTTCCTGGTGAGCAGCCTGCCGCCGCGGGCCTACACCCGCAGCGGGCGCGAGGAACGAGGCTACGTCCGGCGTGCCCCGCACGACTGCTGGGCGGATGTGGCCCGTGACGAGGCGGCGGCCCGCTACATCGCCGTGATGCGGACGGCGAGCGAGGTCACCCAGTTCTGCATGATGGCCCCGGCGGGCTTGCGAACCCAGGAATACGCGCGGGCGGTTCTTGCCCCCGAGGTGTGTGCCACCCCCGATGAGCCCGTGTTGGGACTTCCGTCGTGGGTGCACCGCGTCCCGTGGGTCGCAGAACAGCGGCGGACCGTGCTCCTGGACGAGACCGTGCTCACCAGGGGAGGCCGCCAGGCAGCGGTGATCGCCGAGCAGCTTCGGCATCTGGCCGGCCTCGTGAGCCGGGAGGAGCCCGGCCGCGGCCTGGCTGTCCGCATCCTGCCGATGAACCCGGTCCTGTTCATCCACACCATCGGCCCGGTCGCCGAGGTGACCGTCCATGGGCACCGCATGGTGGCCGGCGTCGGCCTTTTCCCCAGCTACGAGACCGGCTCCCGTGTCGCCCACCTTGTCAGCGCCGGCCTGCGGGAAGCCGTGGACGCCGCTTGGACCCGCGAACAGACCCGCGAGGAGCTCGCGTGCGCGGCTGAGGCCATGGAGCGGAGGGCCGCTTCATGAACGTCGCCCGACTGCTCGCGGCCCTGCTCGGCACGGCCCCGCCTGATGAGCCCATGGCCCGGCTGCTCGTCCTCGATGAGGAGGCCTTCACCCAGCGCGTCCGCCTCCCGTACCCCGCCGACGGCGCGGACACCACGGGCGACCTGCTCCGCTCCTGGACGCTGCTGGAGACCAACGGGCCCGTGACCGCCGCATCCTGGCGTCGCCCCGCTCCCTTGCACGAACGCATCGACCACTCCCACGCCTACGCCATCCTCGCCTCGCCTGGAGACCGCACTTCATGACCACCGTGACGCCGATCCCCCTCGCACCGTCGGTGCGCCGTCCGCGCATCGAGGACTACGCCCTCATCGGAGACATGCAGACCGCTGCCCTGGTCTGCCGGGACGGCAGTGTCGACTGGCTGTGCCTGCCGCGCTTCGACTCGGCCGCCGTCTTCGCCGGCCTACTCGGCACGGACGAGCACGGGTTCTGGCGGATAGGCCCAACCGTTCCTGCGGGCGAGCCCGCCGCGCACGCGAACCGCCGCCGCTACCGCGGGCAGACGCTGATCCTCGAGTCCGAGTGGGACACTGCGACCGGCACGGTCCGCGTGCTCGACCTGATGCCGCTGCGTCACGAGCACGGTCCGCAGCTAATCCGGATCGTGGAGGGCGTCTCCGGCACGCTGGAGATGACGTCGACAATGAGCCCACGTGTCGGCTACGGCCGGCGCACGCCGTGGATCTACGACACGGACGGGCGGACGGCCGCGGTGTCCGGACCCGACGCGCTCTGGCTCGATACGTCCGTGCCGGGAACGGAGAAGGACGGTGCGGTCCACCACCGCTTCACCGTCACGGCCGGCGCGTGGGTGGCCTTCACCCTGAGCTGGCAACCGTCCCACGCTCCCGCGTCCGAGGTTCCCGATGCCGAGGCGGCGCTCACGCAGACAAGCGCATTCTGGGAAGCCTGGGCCGAGCAGCTGGTCTACGACGGCCCGCACCGCGAGCCGGTGATCCGGTCTCTGATCACGCTGAAGGCGCTCACCTACGCCCCCACCGGGGGAATCGTCGCTGCCCCGACGACCTCCCTGCCCGAAGAACTCGGCGGGGAGCGCAACTTCGACTACCGCTACGTGTGGCTGCGGGACGCCGCGGTCACGCTGTCCGCGCTGCTGCGGACCGGATGCCGCGACGAGGCGATCGCGTGGCGGCGGTGGCTGCTGCGCACACTCGGCGGCGATCCGGAGAACCTGCAGATCATGTACCGCCTTGACGGCCGCCGCGACATGCCCGAGCGGGAGCTGCACTGGCTGTCCGGTTACGAAGGCTCGAGTCCGGTCCGTGTCGGCAACGGCGCACGAGACCAGCTGCAGTTGGACGTGCCCGGTGAGGTCATCGAGACGCTGGCTCTGGCGCACGAGCACGGCGTAGCCCGGTGCGAGAACACCGAGAGCTTGATCATGAAGCTCGTCGACTTCGTCCGACGGCACTGGCGCAAGCCGGACGACGGGATCTGGGAGGTCCGCGGCGGCCGACGGCACTTCACGCACTCCAAGATCATGTGCTGGGCGGCCATCGACCACGCGGTTCGGCTCGCCGACCAGGGAGTACTCGACGCCGACCTGGCCGAGCTGGTGAGTCTGCGTGAGGAGATCCACGCCGAGGTGTGTGCGCGCGCCTTCGACTCGCAGCGCAACACGTTCACTCAGTCGTACGGCTCCAAGGAACTGGACGCCTCGCTCCTCTTGCTGCCCCGCACCGGGTTCCTGCCGGCCGACGACCCGCGGGTGGTCGGCACGGTCGACGCTGTCCGCAGGGAACTCGCCTCCGACGGCGTCCTGGTCCACCGCTACCGCACGGACGGCCGGCATGTGGGCATGGACGGGTTCTCGGGCGACGAGGGCGCGTTCCTTCTGTGCTCGTTCTGGCTGGTCGACGCGCTCGCCCTCACCGGCCGACTGGATGAGGCCGAGGCCCTGTTCGAGCAACTGTTGTCGCTGCGCAGCGACCTGGGCCTGCTCGCCGAGGAGTACGACCCTGTCGCGAATCGGCAGTTGGGCAACTTCCCTCAGGCGTACTCGATGCTCGGGCTCACCAACAGCGCCGTCCTGCTGGCCGAGATCCGCAAGACGGCGGCCGCGCCGGTGATCGCCGCGTGAGCACACCGACGAGCGTCGCCGGTCCGGGCTCCTGGTCGTCTTGGCCCGGTCAGCTCACAGGCCGCACGCCAGTTCTCCAGCCGCGTCTCTGCGCTGCCGCGCGCCGCCCACAGCCGACCCCGACGTGTGAGGAATCCCCATGCTCGATCCGCAGGTGACCACGGCCATATTCGGTGTCGGCTTCGCCGCCACGTCAGCCGGTCTCTTCGCGCAGACCCGCGCCAAGCGTCTTCTGGCTTCGCGCTGCGCGGGGCTGGAGAAGCAGCACGAAGCCGACGGCACGCGCATTGCCGCGCTGGAGACGGAGGTTCGTTACTTCGCCGAGGTGACGATGCCCGCTCTGGTGGACGTCCTGGCGCGCGGGCACCGCGGTGTGCCGGTCCCCGGGCTCAGCCAGGAGCAGCTCGCTGGCACCGTCGTCGACCACGCGCACCAGGCCGTGAGACGGCTGCTGCAGGAGGCTGTGGCCGTCACGCGCGAGCAGATCGGGCGCGCGGCCAGGTCTTCGGTGCGCGACATGATCGACGAGGCGCAGACCGGTCTACACCGCTGCCAGATGCGTGTCGTTGAGGAGATGGAGCGCCATCCCGACGGCACGGCGTACCACCAGAGCCTGATGAACTTCGATCACCTGGTCACCCAGTCGCTGCACACGCTGCAGCGCATGCGGATCCTGACCGGATCGTGGCCGGGGCTACAGCGCGCGGACTGCACGGTTCGCGAGGTTGTGGAGTCGGCTCGCGGGCGGATCAGCGACTACCTGCGGGTCAGCTACACGTACGAGCCGCGCACCGGGGAGACCTGGCTGGAGGGGCGGGTCGTCGAGCCGGTCACCGTCGCGCTCACGGAGCTGCTGTCCAACGCCACGGCGTTCTCCGACGGCAAGGTGTTCGTCGAAGTGCAAGCGTTCCAGACCGGGTACTGCATCGTCGTCGACGACGGCGGCCTGAACATGAACCGCTTCCAGCGTGAGGAAGCGAGCCGGATGCTGGGGCAGCGCGATGTCCTGGACGTCACCACCGTGCAGGACACCGGCCAGCTCGGATTTGCGGTCATCGGCCGTCTCACTGGCGAATACGGCTTCTCTGCGGACGTCACCAGCACCTCCCCGTACGGCGGTGTGCGGGCGGTACTTCGAATCCCGCTGGAGCTGTGCGGGCACGGCCCGACCGACGAGGAGATCGAGGCCAACCGCCACGCGGCCGCGTCCCTTGCCGGGCACACACCCCTCCCCATGGGGGCTGCTGCGGCCGCCGGACCGACAGATGCAACTCCTTTGGAGCCAACGGCTCCTGGAGGTCTGCCCCAGCGGCGGCGGCGCACGCCGGTTGCCACCGCGCCGACCCGGGCCAGCGAGCCCGCACCGGCGGACGACCCCGATGCGTTCTCCGCCAGCCTTGCCCAGCTCGGGCGGACCATCCACGACACCGAGAACACCCCTGAAGGAGACCAACTCCATGACTGAGCAGCAGCAGCCGACCGCCGACACCCACGACATGACCTGGGTGCTCAACCGCCTCGCCGGCTCGAAGGGCGTCGAGCACGCCGTCCTGTTCACCAGCGACGGCCTAGTGCTGGCGCACTCCGAGGGACTGCACCGCGACGTGGCCGACCGGACCGCCGCCAGCTCCTCCAGCCTGTTCTCGCTGGGCCGCGGCGTCGGCGAGTTCGCGCCCACGCCCGACGACACGATCCCCCGCAAGATCATCATCGATCTTCCCGGAGCGTGCGTCCTCGTCTTCGCCGCCGGCCACAACTCGGTGCTCGCCGTCTCGGTCGGTGCGGAGATGACCGACGCCGAGGTAGCGGTCGCGTCCGCTGAGACGATCAAGGCCATCAAGGGCCTGGCCCCCGCGCTGTCCGCGCGCGCGAGGGCCCGGACCTCGTGACGCCCCGCGGCCGCCGGCGCGCCGGGATGGTACGGCCCTACACCCCCACCGGGGGCAGGGCCGTACCCACCCGTCGCACCCTGGACGTGGCCACGCTGTTGATCGCCGATCCGAACAAGCCGCTGGCCGGACTGGACGCTCACTCCCACCGCCTGATGCAGCACTGCCTGCCCGGCGTGCTGTCGCTGGCCGAGGTGAGCGCCGATCTGCAGTTGCCGGCCGCCGTGACGAAGGTCTTGGTCGCCTCCCTCGTCGACAGTGGCCACCTCCTCAGCCGCAGCCCTGTCCCCGCCGCGCAGCAGACCGACCGTCATCTGCTGGAGAGGATTCTCGATGCGCTTGAAAAGCTCTGAGGGCCACTACCTGGCGCCTGGGGTCAACCAGTCCGTGAAGGTGGTCGTGCTCGGGCCGTTCGCTGTCGGTAAGACCACCCTCGTCGGCGCCGTGTCCGAGATCCGTCCCGCCTCGACCGAAGAGCGCATGACGAAAGCTGGCGAGGCGGTTGACACCCTGCGCGGCCTGTCGGACAAGACCACCACCACCGTTGCGCTTGACTTCGGCCGGCTCACCCTGACCGACGACATCGTGCTCTACCTGTTCGGCGGCCCCGGCCAGCCCAGGTTCAGCTTCATGGTCGACGAGCTGATGCAGGGCGCACTGGGCGGCGTGGTCCTGGTCGACACCGCACGGATCACCGAGTCCTGGGACGCCATGGGACGCATGGAGGAAGCTGGCCTGCCCTACGTGGTCGCCGTCAACACCTTCGACAACTCCCCACGCTACGGCGAAGCCGAACTGCGACGCGCCCTGGACCTCGCCCCTTCCACGCCCCTGGTCGAGTGCGACGTCCGGCACAGGGAGTCGGCAAAGAGGCCGCTGATCGCGCTCATCTCTCACCTGCTGTCCCGCCCCAGCCTGGAGCCCGCCTCATGACCACGCCGCCCCCGCTCGCCACCAGTGGCTGCCCCATGCTGCACGGCGCCGCATTCGCCGCCCGCCCAAGCGCCGTCTACGATCAGCTGCGCGCCCAAGGCCCGGCCGGATGGGCCGAGATCGCCCCCGGCGTGCACGCCCTGGTCGTCACCAACCACCGGGCCGCCGTCACACTTCTCAACGACACCGCCGTCTACTCCAAGGACTCGCGGCTGTGGGCTGCCCTGGCACAGGGGCAGGTCCCCCCGGACAGTCCGGTGCTCGGCATGATGGCCTGGCGGCCCTCCGTCCTCTACACCGATGGTGACGAGCACGCCCGCCTGCGCTGGGCCATGGACGACTGCATCGCCCGGATCAGCCCCCACCGGCTCAGGGAGATCACCCGGCGCAGCGCGCTGACGCTGATAGCCCGGGTCATCGCCCGCGGTCAGGCCGACCTGATGGCCGATTTCGCCGACATGGTGCCCATGCTCGTCTTCGCCGATCTCCTTGGCTGCCCGCCCGAGAAGACCGACCAGATGGTGCGCGCCTGCCAGGACCTCATCAGCGCTGGCCCCGAAGCCGCCCAGGGCGCCGCGGACTTCGCGGGACTGCTTTTCGAACTCATCCAGCTGCGCCGGGCGCGGCCCGGCCAGGACCTCACCTCCTGGATGATCAACCATGGCGCGGCGCTCAGCGACGACGAGGCGCTCAACCAGCTGTTCTGCGTCACCGGCGCCGGCCTCATCCCTGCCGCTGCCGCCACCGCCTGGACTCTGCACCTGCTGCTGCGGGACGACGAGTACGCCGGCAGCCTCGCCGCCGGCACGCTGACCGTGCGCCGGGCCCTGAGCAAGGCGCTGTGGGAGCGCGCGCCCATGGCGAACTTCTCCGTCCATTTCGCCCGATATGACACCTACCTCCACGGTGTTCCTGTACCGGGCGGTGTCCCGGTCCTGATCTCCCACGCCGCCGCGAACACCGACCCCGCACTGCCGAGCGGCCTCAGCTACGACAGCCAGGCGCACCTCGCCTGGTCGGCCGGGCCGCACCGCTGCCCCGCGATCTCCCAGGCCACCACGATCGTGCAGACCGCCGTCGAGACGATCCTCGACCAGCTGTGGGACATGGCGCTGACCGATGAGAGCGCCAAACCTCTGCTGCGGCACGGCCCCTTCCACCAGTGCCCGCAGACGATGCCCGTCACCTTCCGCCCCAAGTCCGCCGACCGCATCCCCGCCACTGCTATTGCAGGAGGAACCTCGTGACCAGCAGCACCTCCCCTACCGCGGCCGTCACCCTCGACAGCAGTGGCGGCCGCGCCCTGTTCGCCCAAGCCGACATGCTCCGTGCCGCCGGACCCGCTGTCCGCGTCCGTCTGCCTGGCGCCGTGAGTGCCTGGGCCGTCACCCGCGGCGCCGTCGCCAAGGTGCTCCTTACCCACGACAACGTGTCCAAGGACGCCCGCAAGTCCTGGCCCTCCCACACCCCCGGCTCCATACCGTGGCTGTACCCGTGGGTGGACGTCGTGTCGATGTTCACCTCCGACGGCGCCGACCACCAGCGCCTGCGCCGGCTGGTCGACCGCGCGTTCACGCCCGCCCGCATCGAGGCCATGCGCCCCGCCATCCACGAGATCGTCACCGACCTCCTCGATCACCTGGAGACGCTCGCCCCCACCAGCCCCGTCGACCTGCGCGCGCACTTCTCCTACCCGATCCCGACCCGGGTGATCTGCGACCTCTTCGGCGTGCCCGCTGAACAGCGGCCCGAGATGCTGCGCGTGATCGACTCCGTGCTCGCCACGGACGTCGCACCTAAAGAGGCTGAGGCCATCAAGCGTGATCTCGGCAAGGCCATGCAGGCCCTGATCGACACCAAGCGCAGCCACCCGGGCGAGGACATGACCAGCCTGCTGCTGGCCACCCACGAGGAGGACGGCGACCGCCTCAGCCACACCGAGCTCATCTCCACCCTCATCCTGATGATCGGCGCCGGCAGCGAGACCGCCGTCGCCCTCATCAACGCCGCCGTCCGCGAACTCCTCGCCCACCCCGACCAGCTCGCCGCCGTGCTGGCCGAGCCGGCGCGCTGGAGCGACGTCATCGACGAAGCCCTCCGCCTACACCCCCCGATCATGTACATGCCGCTGCGATACGCCACGGCGGACATCGACCTGGGCGACGGCGTCGTCATCCGTCAGGGGGACGCGATCATCATCGGCTTCGGCGCCCACGGCCGTGACCCGGACATCCACCAGAACCCCGAGGCCTTCCGCGTCGACCGGGAGGACAAGCAGCACCTGGCCTTCGGCTACGGCATTCACTACTGCCTGGGCGCCCGCCTCGCCAAGCTCGAAGCCGAGGTTGCCCTCCCGGCCCTGTTCCAGCGCTTCCCCCAGCTCGCCCTGACCGGCGACGTCAACGACCTCGAGCCGCAGCGGTCCTTCATCGGCACTGACGTCACCGCACTGTCCGTCGCACTGCATCCCACGCCGTAACGGCACCCAGGCGCGTGCCGGGGAGCCCTCGCCCCGGTACGCGCCGCCCCCTTCGACAACCCACCCGCCCTCCCCCTGTCTCAGGACCGCCGATGACCACCACCGACACCCCGCCCTCGCCCGCCCTCCTCACTCACGACCAGCAGCGCGTCGCCGCACGACTCGTCTACGGAGCCTCCAACCAACTGATAGCTCGCCAGGTCAACTTGACCGTGTTCACGGTGGCCAGCCACCTCGCCGCTGCCCGCCGCAAGCTCGACGTCCCGAACTCCTCGCGCGCCGTCCTCACCCATGCCCTGCTCACGGCTCGGGAAGTGCCGCCGCCCTCCACCACCGGGCCGGCACCGGAATTCACCGAGCACGACCGGCAGGTCATCCGCGCGGTCGCCGAGCACACGCTCAACAGCGACATCGGTGGTGCGATTGGAGTGCGCGCAGACGACGCGCGCGCGGAGATCGACGCCGTCGTAGCCAAGGCGGGCGCCCACAACGCGGTCCACCTCGTCGGCCTGGCCCGCGCCTGGGGCATCCTCACAGACACTGCCCCGCCCCGCCTCCGCAGCCAGCCCGTGCCCGCCGCGGCCGCGGCCACGGCAGGAGCAGCGTGATGGCCACCGTCGGCAAACCGGCGTACGCGATGCTTCCGGTCCGCACCGGCGCGGCAAGAGCCGAGGCCGCGGCACTCGCCCAGGAGACCACCCGCAGACTCGCCGAGCAAGGCATCGACCATCCTGCTGATCCGCTGGTCGCCCTCATCCGGTCGCAGGCCACCGTCACCGGCCTCTACGACGACGGCGAACTCGCCGGATGTCTCGTCGTGCACCCCGGCGCGGCTCTACCGCACTGGAGCCACGGCTGCTCGGGCCCCGGGATCTGGGTGTCCCTGGTCCCGCCGGTGCCGGGACACGACGACCAGGCGGCGCGACTGCTCACGCTGTGGCTCGCCGACCACGCGGCACAGCACGGCTTGGAGTGGGTCTGGTGGGAGATCCCAAGTGACTCCCAGACCCGCGCGACGTTGCTGGCCCTGCTCCGTGATCTTGGATGGGAGGACCTGCCGCCTGTCCGCCGCGCCGACGGCGAACGCATCACGCCTCTGCGACTGCGCGCCGAGCCGCGCCCCGCTCCCACCGTGGCGATCTCCGCTGCTGACGACGCACTCCCCTTGCCGGAGGTGAGCGCCCGATGAACACCCATGCACCCACCCTGTCTGCCGCTGCCGCTGCCGACCCGCGCCAGCGGCCGCCCGACGGTGTCCGGACCCTCACCCCTCGGGCCCGCAGCCAGCGCCCCGCACCCGTGCCGCCGTGGCGCCCCGCAGGAGCGCAGGCTCTCGCTCGGCAGAGGACCGCCATCAACCAGGCCGCACTGCGGCAAGTCGACGGGCCGCCGCACGTGGTCCTGTATGCCCTCACCCGTGCAGACCTGGACCCGCACGACGACCTCGCCGCCGCCCAGGGACACGCCGCCCGGCACTCCTTCACCGTCGCCGACCGGATCGTCGACACGCTCGACGGCCACGGGGACGGCGACGACCCCACCCTGCGGCGCGGCTACGCCCGTGCGCTGCGCCTCCTCGCCGACCCGGCCTCGCCCGTCCGCGGCGTCATCGCCGTCAGCCGCACTTCGGTATCCCCCATCGACCGGATCTACGAAGCCCAGCTGCATTGGATTGCCGCTCGGTCGGGCGGGCTGTGGCTGGTGCGCGCCGAGACCGACATCTGACCAGCCGGACCAATCGAGAGGCAGACGCATCACGATGACTACGCCCGGCAGCCCGCCCAACTGGCCCGCCATCGGCCGCGACCTAACCACGCGGGCCGAGATCGCCAGGGAGTCGTGGCGCACGCCCGCCCACCGCCGGTCCGCCACGCCTGCGGACGTGTTCGCGGCGGCCCGGAAGGCAGACGCCGACAACGCCCTCTTCCTAGGGGAGATCGTGGTCCGGTACGGCTGGCCAGGGCGGTCCCAGGTCGGTGAGAACGGATGCCAGGCCGCAGTGGCCATTGCTGTTCACGCCGATCAGGACCGCCAGCTTCAGAGCCGGTTCCTCGCCGCCTTGCACGAAGCGGCGCAGCAAGGCGAGGCGACGCCTGCCCAGTGGGCCCACGTGCGGGATCGGATGCTCGTCAACAGCGGGCAGGCGCAGCTGTACGGAACCCAGCATTGGTACCGCCCCGACGGGCTCCTCGAACCGCACCCGATCACCGATCCCGCCCAGCTCGACGCCCGCCGGGCCGACGCGGGCCTGCCGCCGTACACCGAACAGGCCCGCCGTTTGCGTGAGCGGCACGGGCCAATCGCATCCTTATCCGCCCCCGCTGCGGTGGGGCCCGCACCTGCACCCGACGCACGCGCGGCGTGACCGCGCCACCACCCCAGCCCGAGTCGGTCTGAGCCCCAACCCGCCCAAGGAGATGCCCTCTTGTCCCTTGCAGAGCCCACCTTCGACAACGAAATCCGCATCGTGTGCTGGAACGTCGAGCACAACGGCCGCGGTCGGCATGGAGGGGAAGACCATCGCGAACTGGCCCGCGACATCCTCGTCTCCATCAAACCGCACGTCGTGCTGCGCCAGGAGCTGACCGGCGCGTGGGACCGAGGAAAGGCGGACCTGTACGCCGAGGCCAATCGGCTCGGCGGCCTCACGCCGTTCATGGCCGCCCCGCGGGAAGGACGCAGCCGTAACCCGGTCGGCGTGATGGTCGACCCCAACCTTTTCTTCGTCGACGGCGAGTTCGAGCACGACATGCCGTGGAAGCCGATCTGCAATCCCCGCGTCCGCCTCAAGGGCTGCGCGAAGCCGATCGACCTCGCCTCGGCGCACCTGTGCCACTTCGACCCGGACCTGCGCGCGACCGAGGCGCGGCGGCTCACCACCCTCGCCGACAACTCCCGCAGCGCCCTGGTCGGGATGGACGCCAACAGCTACCCGCACCGCACGGACCTGGAATCCGTGGCGCTCCCGGACTGGGACAAGGTCGAGGACCGCGTGCACTCCCAGCACCGCACCATCGAGCGCGCCAGCCGACGTGTCTCGGACACTCGACCGGACGAGATCCTCTCCGGCGGCAACCCGGTCTTCACCGACCTCGGCCTGCACGCCGCCACGGCCCTCGGCCAGCCCGGCGCGCTCGCGGCTACGGCGAGCCTGAAGCGCACCGACCAAGGGCCCGCCCAGCGCATTGACCGCATGTACTGCACCCCCGACCTCGCGCCGGCCCTGACCGCCTTCGAGGTCCTGGCGAACGACGACGTGCGAGCGCTCTCCGACCACGCCCTGCTTCTCGCTCGGTTCGACCTCGACGTCCTCCGCCGAGCCCTCACGCCCACCCGCTGACACCTCTACCTCCGGGGAGACCTTCGTGCTCATCAACGCGGCGATCTGCAATTTCGAGAACAACGGCGGCGGCGACCGCGACCTGTGGCAGCGCATGCACGACCGCCTGGCCTCGCTCGACCTGCACCTGCTCCTGCGGCAGGAGATGTGGGGCGCCCACGACAACGGCAACGCGCTCGCGGACGCGGCCGAAGCCGTGCTGGGTATGGTCGGTTCCATCGGCCGCGAGTGCTGCACCGCCATCTACCACGAACCGAAACTCTTCATCCCGGTCAGCGAGTACCCGAATACCGGTCCCGTGTGGGCGCTCCCGCCGACCGTGTGCAGCTTCCAGCTCGCCGGAACGGCCCCCGACGCCACCCCGCTGATCGTCGGCTCCTACCACCTCAACTACTGCTCCACCACGACGCGCCTGGCGGAGGCCGAGTGGCTGACCAAGTGGAATGACAAGTGGGTGAAGGACGGCGACCGGTACGTCCACTACCCTGCGCTGCTCGGCGGCGACAACAACAGCTACCCCGCCGTCGGCACTCCGGGAGACCCCGCCCTGCCCGTCCTGGAGGAGATCCGCGACGAACCCCACCAGGCGCACCGTTCCTACCTCGGGCCGGACGGCGTGCGCCGGATGGACGACCGCCCGGACGACACCCTGCGCACCGCCGGCCTCCAGGACGTCGCCCGGCACCTCGTCGCGGCCACGGGTGACACCAGCGCGGTCGCGCCCACGGTCGACGCCTGCGACACCCACGGCCCGGACGCGCGCATCGACCGGATCTACGCCAGCCAGCAGCTCTTGCCCGCCGTCCGCGAGGTCGAGGTCGTCGACATGAAGGGCCTGTCCGACCACCACACGGTCGTGGTGCGCCTGGACCGGGACACCCTCACCGAAATCCTCAACCACCCGCTCATCCGGGCGGCGTGACCGATGTCTACGATGCGAGGCCCGCGCCTTCTATGCCCCGCTTCCCGCTGGCGCACATCGCCGCTCCGCTCTGCCGCCCCTCACCCGAAGAGTGCGCTGCGGACTACGCCTGGTTCTGGGAACGCCTCGCCGACCCGGACCTCGGACGGCGCGGTTGGTGTGAAGGTGGACGGCGCCGCACTCCTTGCGGTGCCCGCCGGCAGCAGCCGCCACGGCGGCTACCTGTCGGTGGACACCGTGCCCGATGCCGTGCGCATCTGGGCGGCCCTGCGGGGCCGGCCCGGGTTACGCGACGGCGTGCAGCAGTTCAGGCACGCCCTGCGCCGTGCGGTAGGGGGTGAAGGCGGGGGCGAGATCGCGGACGAGCTGAACGCATCGCGGGGCCCCGATCCGTTCGGCCAGGTGGAGCGCTTCGAGGGCGTCGGCGGCTGCTGCTTCGGGTTCGCGACGGCTGAGATGGCCCTGCGCCCGGTACGCAAGGAAAACCCCGCGCGTCTTGTCGCGGCTGGCCGGCAGGAGCGCTTGGCCCTCGGCGATGAGGCGGTGCGCCTGTGTGGTGTCACCGAGGTCGAGCAGGCAGCGGCCAGAGTCGACCGCGAGGTCGGCGGTCGACATCCACGAGCACCAAGCGGGGGTGTCGTCTGTGTCCCCGGCGTTGAGCAGGCGTTCTGCCGCGTTCAGGGAGCGCAGGGTGGCGCTGCGTTCGCCGAGCGCGGCTTGGGCGCGTGCCAGTCGCAGGTGCAGCAGCGAGCCGGCGGCGGGGTGGGTGGTGCGGCTGAGGGCCTTGGTGAGGATGCCGGCGGCGGTGGTGGGGTCATCCCGCCAGGAGGCCTGGTAGGCGAGGTCGCTGAGGAGGGCCGCGCCCATGTCCCGGTCGTTGCCGGCGTGAGCGTTGTGCAACCCGGCGATCCAGTACCGGCTGGCGGCGCCATGCTGGCCATGGTCGAAGCGGATCCAGGCGACCGTCTGGGAGAGGCTCGCGGCGAGCTTGTGCAGGCGTACGCCCAGGAGGCGCGTATAGCGCTGCCCTTCGATCAGGTCGGTGACGCGGGCGAGGTGGGCGTCGTAGAGCGGCGCGATGTGCTGGCGCTGCTCGGTGGCCAGTGTGTTGAGGCGGGCGCTGGTCTCCTCCAGCAGGGCGACGACGTCTTCGCCCACCGCGGCGCCCGGGCGGGAGGGGCCGGCGGCGAGGGCCACGGGCTGGGTGCCGGCCCAGCTTCCGGCCAGGATGACGAGCGCGGATCCGGGGATGGCGCTGAGGAGGGTTCGGCGGTCCATGGTGTGCAGGGCCTCTCGCAGAGCGGGCACGATGTTGGCGGGGCCGAGCGGCACGACACCCTGGTCGACGCGGGGAAGCCAGGCGGGCCAGGCAGCAGGGTCGACGTCACCGGCCGGGATGCCCAGGACTTCCGCGATGTAGGTCTGGGAGACGGCATCGGGCCGTACGCCGTTGACCTCCCACTTGCGCACCCGGGCCTTGTCGACGCCGGAGCGAAGTCCGCGACGGCGAGCAGCGCCGTGCATCGCCTCGGCGAACTCCACACGGTTGAACCCGCGTGCCATGCGAACCGCGGCCAGCGGGTGAGGTGTGCGCTCATCCTCGTCCACGACGAAATCCAATCAGGCAGGCACGGCCTGAGCGTACTGCCGCAGGCGGCGGGACTCCCGCGGGACTCCCGCCAACCTCTTTGGCAGCACGCACAGTTGGCCGACACTCGATCACCCCGGCGATCTCTCGGTCGCTGTGGCGCATCACCTCGGCTCCATCTTCACGGCGCCCCTGTGCGCCAGAGCCCGCCCCTGCTGGACCTGGCTCTGTGGGAATTCCTCTGGCGGCTGGAGCCGCCCACCACGCGACTCACGAAGGGTGATCATGGACCTCGGTTCCGTTCCGCTTCCGACCGGTGGCTTCACCATCGGCAAGAAGTTCGACTTCGAGGCTGGGCACCGCCTTCCCGGGCTGCCGCCTGACCACAAGTGCGCGCGCCAGCACGGCCACAGCTACGAGGTGGAGGTCGTCTTGACCGCCCCCGCTCTGGAGGGGCCCGGCTTCGTCACGGACTTCGGCGCGCTCGCGCCGTTCAAGGAGTTTCTGGACACCCAACTGGACCACCGAAACCTGCACGAGATCCTGCCGTTCGAACCGACCTCGGAGCGCTTGGCCCAGTTCCTCGCCGGCTGGTTCATCCAGAACCTCCAGCCGTCGATGCCGGGCCGCCTGGCCGCAGTCCTCGTCCGCGAGACGATGAGCAGCTGGGCCCGCTTCGACGTGGAGGGGCGATGACGGCCGCCGGGCCGACCGGCGCCGACCTGACGGCGGGCGACGCTGCACTCCGGCTGATCGTCATGGAGTGCTTCGGTGTCGAGGTGCCGACCTTCCAAGGCGAAGGCCCGAGCTGCGGGCATCCTGCCCTGTTCATCCGGCTGTCCCGGTGCAACCTGAGCTGCGCAAAGTGTGACACGAAGGAGAGCTGGGACACGTCCCGGTTCGACCTGCGCGAGTGGTCATCAAAGCGGACGGTGGAGGACCTCGTGGCCTGGGCCACGTCCTCGCCGGTGAAGCTGGTGGTGATCACTGGCGGCGAGCCGCTGCTCCAACAGGCCCGCTTGGTTCCGCTCGTCGAGGCGCTGCTGGCCGCCGGGAAGAGGGTGGAGTTCGAGACGAACGGCACGATCGCGCCGATGCCGGAGCTGCTAGTTGACGGGGTCCGCTTCAATGTCTCGCCCAAGATCGCCAGCTTCGGCATGGACGAGGCGGAGAGCCTGGTGCCCGCCGTGCTTGAGGTGTTCGTGGCGTCCGGGCGAGCAGCTTTCAAGTTCGTCGCGTCCTCGGTGGCCGACCTCGACCGCGTCGCCGAGCTCGCCGACGCCCACCAACTCGCGCCGGTATGGGTGATGCCCGAGGGCACCACCGCCGATGCGATCACGGCCACAACCCGGGTTCTCGCGGACGCGGTCGCAGCCCGGCACTGGCATCTCACCACCCGGCTGCACGTGCTCGCCTTCGCAGACGCACGAGGCCGCTGATCTCCCGTTCCGTCCCCTCCGTTCCCCAGTCCCCGGAAGCGAGAGAAGCCCATGACGACCTCCACGGCCAGCCCCGAGACCCCTCTGGGCGCCGCCCTCCCCGTTCCCGGCCGGCCCGCCGCGGACATCGACACCGCCCGGGTCAGCTACCTGGTCCGCCAGCTCCTGATCGCGCTGGGCGAGGATCCCGCCCGCGAGGGGCTCATCGGCACCCCCGAGCGCGTCGCGGCCTGGTGGAGCAACTTCCTGTCCCCGGACGACGCCACGTCGGTCACCTGTTTCAGCGAGCCCCTGCTGAGCGACCAGCTGGTTGTCGTGGGCGGCATGAGCGTGTGGGCGCTCTGCGAGCACCACATGCTGCCCATGAACTTGGAGGTCACTGCCGGATATGTGCCCGACGGCGAGGTGGTTGGCCTGTCGAAGTTCGGACGTATCGCCGCGCACTTCGCGGGGCGTCTCCAGGTCCAGGAACGCTTCACCAAGCAGGTCGCTGAGTACCTCACCGGCGTGATCGGGCGCAAGGACGTCGCCGTCGCCGTACGCGGGCTGCACCTGTGCATGAGCATGCGCGGCGTGCGGATGGAGGCCGCCCGCACCACCACGCTGCACGCCGGAGGCCGGTTCGGCACTGACCCGGTGCTCAACCAGCAGTTCCTCGCCGCGGCCCAGTGGAACGCGGCCTGAACGCGAACCGGCAAGCAGACCAGGAAGGAGGTGAGCTGATGTCCACGTCACCGGCTGCGGAAGACGACCTGCCGCGCGCTGAGACGCGGACAGGCCCTACGGCAGGATCCGTGCTGTCCGCGGTCGCCGGGCAGGTTGAGGCCCGCGGCCACGCCTGCGCTGTGCGCTCGGCGGACGAGAGGGTGACCTACGGGGAGCTGTGGGAGCGGGCGGGGCGGGTGGCCGCCGTCGTCTCGGCCGCCGCCCGTGGCGGCGGAGAGCTGCGGGTCGCGATCGGCTTGGCGCCTGGCGCCGACTGGGTGGGATGCCTGCTGGGCATCTGGCGGGCCGGGGCGGCGGCGGTGCCGGTCAACCTCGACCACCCGCCGGCCCGGCTGCGCCTGCTGGCCGGCAGTGCGGACCTCCTGGTCCACCGCGGCGGGGCGATTCCGAGCTGGTGGCCTGAGGACATACCGGCCGTCACCTTCCCGGAGGCGGAGGCGGGTCACCTGCCCGGACCGCGCGCGGAGTACGCCTCGACTGCTGGTGGCCGGACCGCGTGCATTCTGCACACCTCCGGTTCGACGGGCGCGCCGAAACCCGTGGTGCTCCCCCACAGCGGACTGGCCCATCGGATCACCGCCTTCGCCGATCTGTACCGGATCACCGCGAAGGACCGGATCGCTCAGTTGGCCGCGGCCTCGGTCGATGTCGTGCTCTGGGAAACGTTGCTGGCCCTGACCATCGGCGGAACCCTGTGCGTGCCCCAGGGCCGTCAGCGGGTTCCCGGGATCGGACTGGTCCGGTGGCTCGCCGCAGAACAGGTCACCGTGGCCACGCTGACCCCGACCATGCTCGCGGCCTTACCGGAGGTGACGCTGCCCGACCTGCGGCTGCTCGTCGCCGGCGGCGAGGCGCTAGACCCGGCCCGCTTCGCCTACTGGATCGGCCGGCACCAGGTCGCCAACGCGTACGGTCCGACCGAGGCGACCATCGCCACCCACGTCGCACCGCACATCACGGCCGACGACCAGCCCGCTCCGCTCGGTCGGCCGGTGCCCGGGGTGGAGGACTTCCTCCTCGACGAGCACGACCAGCCCGTGCCCGACGGGCAGCGCGGTCACCTGCACCTCGCTGGTGTCGGTCTGGCCGACGGTTACGCGGGCCTGCCCGACCGTACGGCCCACGCCTTCCCCACGCTCACGATCAGCGGCCGGGCGGTACGCGTGTACCGGACCGGCGACCGGGCCTGGCGGCGCCCGGACGGACAGTTGGTGTACGCGGGCCGGATCGACCGGCAGCTCAACCTCGGCGGCGTGCGCCTGGAGCCGGAGGAAGTCGAAGCCGCCGCGCTGGCCCTCGACGGTGTGACCGCGGCAGCGGCGCTCGCCGAGCCGGCCGAGGGCCGGGACGTCCTCACCCTGCACGCGGCTGTCCCCGGCGGCCAGATCACCGAGGCGGCACTGCGCGCGCACCTGGCCGGCCTGCTTCCCTCGACGGCCGTTCCGGCCCGCATCCACCTTCACCCCTCGCTCCCGCTGACCGGATACGGCAAACCCGATGTGCAGGCGATCGCCGCCCTGGCCTTCCCCGGCGCCGGTCCGGCCGCCGAGCCGGACGAGATCGCCCCGGCAGCAGCCGTGGACGGCCCGCCCGTGGAGCTGCCGGACACGGTCCGGATGTGGTGGCGGCAAGCCACCGGCGCCGAACCGGCCACCACGACGACCGACTTCTTCTCGAGCGGCGGGGACTCCCTGGCCTGCGTGGAGCTCCTGCACCGCATCAACGAGACCTTCGGACTCGAGATCCTGCTCACGCACTTCACCGCCCAACCGACGCCCGCGTTCCTCGCCCGCGCGCTGGCTTCCACCGCCCGGGAGCCGTCATGAGCACGCGCGTGGGCGCCGCCCTGTTCGACCTGGGCGGAGTCCTTCTGCACTTCCGCGGCAACGGCCGTGCCGAAGCGGAGAAGGCGGTCGGCCTGCCGCCGGGCACGCTGCGCCGCATCGCCTACAAGGATGCGTTCGCGCTGGCCAACTACGGCGTCTACACCCACCAGGACTGGCTGGAGGCCGTCCGGGACGAACTCGTGGCTGAGTTCGGTCCCGACGCGGGGGCCGCCGTGGACGTGTGGGCGCAAGATCCCGGGGAGCTGGACGAGGACGCGGTGGCCGTCCTCAAGGCCGTCCGCGCCCAGGGCATCCCCGTCGGCATCTTCACCAACAACACCAGCGGACTGGAGGCGGATCTGGCCCGTCTCGGGTTCGACGCGTTCGACACGCTGATCAACTCGGCGGACCTCGGCGTGATCAAGCCCTCCCCGGTGGCCTACCGGCTGGCCATCGAGGCCATGGGCGTGGCCGCCGAAGAGATCTTCTTCGCCGACGACAACCACACCAACGTCATCGCCGCCCGGCATGTCGGGCTGCACGCGGTCGACTTCCTCTCCGTCCCCGGGCTCATCGCCGACCTCGCCGCATGCGGCATCACCCTGCCCGCACCCACGCCGGACACGAAGGGAGAACACCGCGGATGACCACCCCCGACCCGGTCACGGACCCAGAACTGCCCAACGGATTCTGCTGGGCCGACGACCTCACCTCCTGGGGCGAGCACCTGGACAACGGGCGGATCGCGCTGCTGCGGCCGGCCGACCCGCAGCGGGCCGCCCGCTGGGCGAACGTGGCTACCTTCTACGGCGCCCAGCTGCCCCTCGCCCCCGCACCCGGCCCGACCGGCGAACGCCTCGTGGTCGGCGTCGGCTCGGCCAGCCCGCTCGCCCGGAGCGCCGCCCGAGTCCTGGGCCGCGGCTTCGTACCGGTCGACGAGCTGAGCGGCGCCGGCCCGGTGCCGGTCCCGGACGGCGGCAGCGTGCTGATCACCGCCCCGGCCAGCGAATGCTCCCTGGCCGCCCTGACCCCTCTCCTGCACACCTGGTCCGAGCGCTCGGTCCGCGTGGGGCTGCTGACCGGCATCGACCTTCCGGGCGTCGCCTTCTCGCTCGCCAAGATCCTCGCCGCCCGCACCCCGCAACCCGAGGAGACCGATGTACTGCTCGACGGGCTCACCGGAACCGCCCGCACCGGGCGCCACCTCGACGAGCGCACCACCCTGGACACCGCCGTCGGCGGCCGGTGGCGCTCCGCCGTGGTGGAGGCCCACGGCTCCGGATCGCACGCGCTCCTCGGCCCCTACAGCGTGTGCGGGCTGACCGGGGATCGGGAACTCGCCGTCTCGGGCGAGCCGGTGCCGGGCGGCTGCACCCCGGAGCGGTGCCGGGCGGGCGGCGCGCTCACCCCGCTGCTGCTGCGTGACCTGGCGTGCCGGACGCTCGCGCTGTTCGTGTGCACCGCGCTCATCCTCGACCCGCACGAGCACTACCCCTCCAGCGTGTCCCTCGCCCACGCCGCGCTGGAAGGGCATCCGGCCGCGGTGATCGGGATGGTGCACCAGGACCTGCCCGTAAACGCGGAGCCGCGCCTGACCGGCCGACTGCTCGCCGCCGCCCGCCCGGCCGGTGCCGTCACCGCCGACCTCAACGACACCGCAGGGCGGGCAAGCGGATACCTGCTGCTCGGCGATCCCGAGCAGACCTTCGCTCTCGCGCCCGCGCCCGGCACGGCGCCGGTCCTCACCCCCTGGCCCGGCGGGCGCCCGGTCTTCCTCGCCCTCCCCGGCCCCGGCGGGCCGCCGGGGCTGCTGACCCGGGACGGGATCTGGCACGAACCCGAGGACCTGGTGGCCGTCGCCGACGCGCACGGGGCGGCGCTCGGGCTGCGTACGGAGCTGACCGGCTGGCTGACCTCCCTCGACGCCGGCGCTCTGTTCGAGGACAACCTGCGTGCCTGGGCCATGGCGGCCGATCGCCCCAAGACCCGCGTGGTCGAAGGGCTCAAGGTGATGCGGCGTCATCGCGAAGCCGCTCGGGAGAGCGCCCTCGCCGCGCTGTACCTCGTCCAGAAGTCGCTGCGCGCCGGGTACGGTCCCCTGCCCAGCCTGCCCGATGCGCTCGACCGGCACGCCACCGGCTGGGCCAAGGCCCTGTCCGAGATGAGCGAGCGCTCCCGCTTCGGCATGCTCGACCAGTTCACCGACGCCGCGACCGCCGCCCACACCCCGGCCCACGGGCCGACGGGCGCCGGCCGGTGCGGATACTGCCGCGGCCCGCTCGAACGGACCGTATGGTCCGGGCCCGTGCCCGGCGCCGTGGAGCGGATCCGCGTGGCCTGCTCGCGCTGCGGCCTGGTGGCCGACCGTCCCACCACGCTCGCCCACACGGCTGTCCGCCTTCACACGCCGAACGAGCTCGTACCCGGCCAGGCCCTGCGGGTCAGCGTGGACCTGCCCGGGACGGCGCCGGGGGTGTGGCTGACCGTGCAGCTGCGTGACCGCGGCCGGCACGCCCTCGCCGCCCACCACCTCCCCGGCGCCGTCGGCGCGGCCGAGGTGGAGATGACCGTCCCCGCCAACGTTCAGCCCGAGGTCCACCGCGTCTGGGCCCTGATCGTCGACCGCTTCCTGCCCGCCTGGCACCAGGTCCGCGTGCCCAGCACGCCGGGCGTCCACCCTGAGGAGCAGCTTCCGTGACCACCACAACCATCCCGCCCGTCACCACACCGGCGCCCATACGGCTGGCCTGGAGCGGTATCGAGGCGTTCACCCGCGACCTCGCCGAGCAGACGAGCGGCGACGGCCTGCCGGAAACCGTCGTCGGGATCATGCGCGGCGGCATGATCCCGGCCGTGATGATCGCCCATCAGCTCGGCATCCGCGATGTCCGGACGATCGAGGTCACGCACACCGAGACGGACGGCGTCAACGCGGCCAAGACCAGCGCCCCGGCCACCAAGAACCCCGCCTCCCTCGGCGATCTGGCCGGGCGGGACGTCCTGCTGGTCGACGACATCGCCGGCAGCGGAGCGACGCTGGAGCGCACCCGCCGGATGGTCGAGGCGCTCGGCGTCCGGCGGCTGCGCACGGCGGTGCTGACCGTCAACCGCTCCAACTGGCCCGGCCCGGCCGCCCCCGAGGAGCGCATCGACTACATCGCCGAGCACACCGACACCTGGGTGATCTTCCCCTGGGAGACGGAGAAGGGGCCGAAGGCCCCCGCCCCCACAACCACCCCGACGGCCGAAGACGACCCGGCGCCCGAACAGGGCGCGGCCTCCCCGTCCGAACGCGACCAGGGCTGAAAGGGGAAGACCCGATGAGCGACGAGGGCAAGTCGATCCTTCTGTACTCCGCCGGCCTGGACTCCTTCCCGGCCTGGCACTACCTGGGCAAACCGCCCGCGGTGTACTTCGACATCCGCCACCACTTCCGCGAAGCCGAGCTGGAGTGCGTTCGTGAGCTCGCCGAGCGGTACGGCATCGACCTCACGGTCAGCACCGCGCTGGACCTGTCCGCCTGGGACACCCGCCCGCTCATCCCGTTCCGCAACATCTACTTCGCGATGCTCGCCTCCAACTACGAGGCGGACACCATCTGGTGCGTCGGCGTCAGGGGTGACCACACGCTCGACAAGAGCCCCGACGCCTTCGCACGTATGAGCGAAGTCCTCTCGGAGTTCGCCGGCCGCCCGATCAAGGTCGACAGCCCCTTCTGGGACATGACCAAGACCGACATCGTGCGCTGGTACGTCGAGGCCGGCCTGCCCGTACGAGACCTGCTGGACACCCTCTCCTGCTTCGAACCGAGCGGGCGGCGCGTCCACTGCGGGCGCTGCTCCAGCTGCCTTCGCCGCTGGATCGCCCTGGCCAACAACCAGATCACCGGCGAGTTCGCCGCCAACCCATGGGAGTGGGAGCGCGTGCAGAGCTACTACCTGCGGGCCATGCGCGATGGCACCTACCCCGAGCACCGGGCCGAGGAGTTCTTCGCCGCCCTCAAGACGGTCGGCGCCCCGACCTGACCGCAAAGCTCGCCCATCCCTTCCCCCAGACCTGCACGGCGGCTCGCCGTGCAACCACCGGACGGAGACCGACCACGATGAACACCGGCACCCTGAACTTCGCCGCGAACCTGTCCATGCTCTACGGCCACCTGCCGCTCCTTCAGCGCCCCGCTGCCGCGGCCGCCGCCGGATTCACGGCCGCCGAGATCTGGTGGCCCTTCGACTCCCCCCTTCCGGCCGACCGCGACGTCGACGCCCTGGCCCGCGCCCTGAGCGACGCCGGCCTGCAGCTGGTCGCGATGAACTTCATCGAGGGCGACATGCGCGCCGGTGACCGCGGGCTGCTGTCCGTACCCGGCCGCGCGGCCGAGTTCCGCGACAGCATCGACACCACCGTCGCCTTCGCCGACCGGACCGGCTGCCGCGTCCTGAACGCCCTCTACGGCAACCGGCAGCCGGACACCGACCCCGGCGCCCAGGACGAGCTTGCCCTGGAGAGCCTGGTCCTGGCGGCCCGCGCCGCCCACCAGGTGGGGGCGTCGGTCGTCCTGGAGACCATCAGCCGCCAGGAGGCCCCCGACTACCCGCTCGGCAACGCCGACGCGACGGTCGCCATGGCCGACCGCGTGAACGACGCCTCTGGCCTGTCGAACACCGGGTTCCTGTGCGACCTGTACCACCACGGCCGCAACGGTGAGGACATCCCCGACCTGCTGAAGCGCCACGCCGGGCGCATCGTGCACTTCCAGATCGCGGATACCCCCGGACGCGGGCGCCCCGGCTCCGGGGTCCTCGACTACCCGGACTTCTTCTCGCGCATCGACGCCTCCGGCTACGACGGCTGGATCGGCCTGGAGTACGAGCCGACCCGCGACCCGGCCGTCGACTTCGACTGGCTGCCCTCCCTGACCGCCCGCAGCTGACCCCACCGCATCCCGTCCCAACCACCTGGAGAGGAGACCCGATGCGCCCCGGCACGCAAGGCAGCGCCGTCGGCCCCCCGCACCATGCCGCCCCCGCCACACTGGCCGGCCCGCCCGGCCCGTCCGCCGGCCGCGCCCCCGTGTGGCGGCTCGACGGCCCGCGCGGGCTCCTGGTCAGCACCGAAGGAGTCTGGGGAGCGGGCAAGACCACGACCGCCGAACTGGCCGGGGAACAGCTGCGGGCCACGGGCTTCACGGTGGCCGTCCTCCACTACGGGCCCCGCCCCGGCACGATCGGCCGGCTCTCCGAGGTCCTCGAAGCCCAGCCCCTGCGCTCCCGCACCGGCGCCGGCGGCTACGCACACGCCCACCACGCCACCGTCGACGTCCTGCTGCGCCTGTGCCGCGAAGCCCACCAGCACCAAACGTTCTACGAGCCGGCCCTGGCCGAGCACGACGTCGTCATCATCGACCACGGCGTCTACTCCAAGATCGCCTGGGCGCTGACCGTCCTGACCGAGACCCAGCCCAACCCGCCCGCCGACGAGACCCTGCAGCGTCTGCTCGACATCGTGGCGCCCTGGTTCCTCCACCCCGACCTGGCCGTCTTCCTCAACACCCCCTGGCCGCTGGCCCGCGAACGCGCCATCGCCCGCGGCCGGGGAGGCGGCAACCCCGCCGCGATCGAGCGCCTGCTGTTCCTCCCCCGCTACTCGGCGGCCTACCGGCGGGTGCTCGACGCCCACCACCCCCGCGTCCTGCCCATCCGGGTGGACCTGCGCGAAGCACCGGAGGTGGCCGCCGAGATGGCCGCCGCGATCACCGGCCGGCTCTGCGCCCCGCTGCCCGCACCCCGTCCCCGCGACCTCGACGAGATGAGTGCCCTGTGTCCTTCCTGACCGACCGCCCGCGCGAGCGGACGATCATCGACGCCTCCTTGTGGTCCGCCGACCTGGGCGCGCTGACCGCCGAGGTCGAGCGGATCGGCCCGTACGCCGACTCCTTCCACATCGACGCCTCCGACACCTCCTTCACCCCCGACGCGATCTTCTTCCCCGACCTGGTCCGTACCCTGCGCCCCCGCACCGAGGTTCCGTTCCACGTCCACCTGATGGCGCACCGTCCGGCCGAGCTGGCCGCGGCGTTCGCCGACGCCGGCGCGAACCTGATCACCGTCCACGCCGAAGCCGACGGAGCGCTGGAGGCGATCACCCGCATCCGTGCCGGAGGCCAGGCGGCCGGCCTCGCGCTCACCCTGGACCTGGCCCCCGAGCACGTCGAGGACCTCCTCGAATCCGTCGACGCCGTCACCATGGTGGGCACCCCGCTGGGTACCAAGGGCACCGGCATGGTCCCCGAGGCCCTGGACCGCATGCGGGTCATCCGCCAGATCCTCGACCGGCGCGGCACGGACATCCCCCTCCTGGCCGACGGCGGGATCCGCGAGCACACGGTGCCCGACCTCGTCGCCGCCGGTGCCACCGGCGTCGTGGCGGGTTCGCTGCTCTTCGGCAGCGACGACCCGGCCGCGATCGCCGCGTGGATCCGCAGCCAGCCCACCTCCACGTGTCCGCACGGAGATGCCCGGTGACCGGCTCCGTGCTGCCCCTGGCGGGGTGGACGGTCAGCCTCGACCTGTGGGGCACCCTCATCACCCACGGGGACCGGAAGGCCGCGGACGCCTGGCGGATCACGGAGTTCGACCGCGTCCTTCACGCCTACGGCCACCACCCGGCGCCGGAGCAGCTGAGCGAGATCGTGGGCCGCACCCGGGCCGAGGCGGCGCACCAGCAGCGGACGGCCGGAGCGCAGCCCGGCGTCGAGGCTCAGGTCGGGGCGGTGCTCGACGAGCTCGGCATCGACCGGGATGCGCCCGATCTGCTGAAGCTGCTGCTCGCCGTGCACACGCACGCGGTGCTGCGGGCCTGCCCGCAGCCGATCCCCGGGGCGCGCGAGGCCCTAGACGCGATCAAGGCCGCGGGAGGGCGCCTGGTGCTGACGTCCAACACCCTGGCCACGCCGTCGGACGTCCACCGGCTGCTGCTGTCCGATCTCGGCCTGCTCGACCGGTTCGACGACCTGCTGTTCTCCGGCGACTTGGGAGTGGCCAAGCCCCGACCCGAGGTGTTCGCCACCGTCGCCGAGCGGGCCGTCATGCCGCCCGGTCGCGTCGTCCATGTCGGCGACGACCTGCTCACCGATGTGGACGGTGCCCTGGTCGCCGGATGCCGGGCCATCCACTACAACCCCCGCCGCGAGGCCGCCCGGCCCCACGTCCCCGACTTCGCCGATCTCGCCGAGCTGCCGGACCTGCTGGTCTCCTCGTGCAGCGCGGCCGCCGCAGAGCTGATCTCACGGAGTGTTTCCCATGACTGACCTGGCCACCGGCCCCGGCCCCGCCGCGGGCACGGCCCTCCTGAGCGCCGCGGGCGACGGAGTGGACCGGCACCTGTCCGACCTGCTCGCCACCGCGGCGAACGGGGCGCCGGCCTGCTACCTGGCCGACCCCGGCGCCGCCCGCGCCGCCTGCGAGGGAGGGAGTGACCCGGTGCTCTACACCGCGCACCGCGACATCCTCCCGCCCACCCGGGCCCTGGGCGCCGAGTGGTTCGCCGACCTCTGCGTCTATCGGCCCGGCCGGCTGCCCGGCGGCGAACTCAACCGCTCGATCGGCCACTGGAACACCCCGGCCCAGCTCGAGGTGTTCGAGGTCCTGTCCGGGCGCGTGCTGATGATCACCGCCTGGCACGACCCGTCCGGCACCCCGGTGCTGAACTGGGAGGCGTGCGAGCCCGGCGACCTGGTCGCCGTGCCGTTCGGGGCCTGGCACCAGACCTCGGTCCTGGACGGCCCCGCCACCGTGTTCAACATCTACACCGACCTGCCCGGCACCGAGCAGCAGCACACCAGCCGGCACGCCGCCCAGCACGCCGAGGTCAAGTACCGCTCCAGCGCACCGGTGGAGATCACCGCGATCCGGGCCGGGACCGGCTTCACCCTCACCGGGTCCCGGCGCGGCCGCGACCACTGGGGGCGCGGTGTGCGGGCCGTCGAGCCGGCGTGGTTGCGCGAGGCGGTCGGCCCCAAGGGCCTCGTCGCCCTCCACACCTCCGCCTGCGCCGACCGGATGTCCCGGCTGGTGGACGCGGCCCGCACGCACCTGCCCCAGGCACAGCCCCGGCCAGAAGGAGACCGCCCGTGACGGCCCCCACCAACGACCAGGTCCCCGCCCGGCAGCCGGGCCCTCTCTGGGAGACCACGTTCACTCAGGCCGAGGCCAGCGTCTGCCTGCGCACCAACTCGAAGGCCGCCTTCACCCACGCCACGGGCACCCTGTACGCCTACGAGCAGACCGGCCCGGCCTTCGCGCACTGGCAGATCAACCTCCTGGTCGACGGCGGCCCGGCGTACGAAGAGGTCGAGGGCTTCACCGACGCGCCCACGGTCGAGATCGGGCCCCGCCTTACGGCCGCCGTCCTCGCGCGGCCCGGCGGCCGCGCCTTCTGGGTGGAGGCGCTGCACACCCTGATCGTGACCGACACCCAGCAGGCGACGATCACCGTGCGCTGCGCGAAGGAGGCGGCGGCGCTGCACTGGGCGGCGCGGCTGCCCCGGCAGGCCATCACCGCCCAGCTCCTGGAGAACGGCGCGGTCTACGCGCACACCGCGGCCTTCTCCCTGGGCGGGCGCGGCGTCGTCATCGCCGGACACCGCGGCCGCGGCAAGACCACCACCCTGCTCGCCGGCCTCCACCGCCTCGGCGCCAACTACGTCACCAACGACCGGCTGCTGCTGCGCGCCGAGGAGGAGGGCGGGCTCGCCGGGTACGTGTGGCCCGCGCGGCTGCGGGCCGGCATCGGCACACTGGCCGCCCTGCCGCACCTGGCCGGCCTCGTCCCCGAAGCCCAGCGCACAGTGCCCGCCGAACAGCGGTGGTCGAGCCGGCCCAAGGTGCCCATCGAGCCGTGGGACTTCGACCGGCTGCTGTCCGGCGACGGCCAGGTCCTCGGCTCGGTCCGCCCGGCCATGCTGCTCTTCCCCCGGCTCGACCTCGAGCGGACCACGGTGAGCGCCGAGCCGGTCGCGGGCGCCGAGGCCCGCGACGAGCTGCTGCACACACGCCTGTTCATGACCGACCCCGGCCGCGGGCCCAGCTCCCACATCAACCACTGGCTCTGGCCCGCACCCGACCCGGCCATCACCGACGGCAACCTGAGCCGCGTGGTCGACGCCCTGGCCGAACTGCCCTGCTACCGGATCCACGCCGGTGCCGACCCGGCCGCCCTCGCCGACACCGTCGGCCGCCTCCTCGGCACTGGAGCGGAGGTACACGGGTGAACGCCCCCGCCAGGCCCACCGCCGCGACGCCGCCGCTGCCCGCGGGAGACGGGCCGGCCGCAGCGGCCCTGCGGTGGCTGTGCGATCCCCACCCGGACATCCGCCCGTCCGCGCCGGCTTCCGTCCCGCTCGGCACGGTGCTGGAGGCAGCGATCGACGCCAAGCTGGTCTGCCTGCTGGCCCACCGTCTCCTGAGCGGCCCCCCGGACGCGAGCCTTTCCCGTCCGATGCGCTCCGTCCTCGGCCAGATCGCGCGCGCCAACACGCTGCACAACCAGCTCCACCGCAACGAAGCCGTCCGAATCGTGCGGGCGCTCACCGGCCGGGGCGTGCCCGTCGCGGTGCTGAACGGACTCGCGTACGACACCGCCCTGTACCCGCCCGGCGGGCTCCGGCAGTTCACCGACATCGACCTCCTGGTCGACGCCGCCGACCGGGACGCGGCCCTGGATGTGCTGGCTGAACTCGGCTTCACCCAGCCGGGCCGCGGTGCGCACACACGCCGGCGATCCACCGGGGACGCGCTGACGCCCACTGTGAGCATCGACATCACCACCGGTCTGGGCCACACCGCCGACCCGGCGGACGTACGGGCGGCTCTTGCCCGGACCGAGGCCGCAGGCGACGGCGACGGCGACGGCGGAGAGGCGTTGCCCGTGCTCGCCCAGGCGGACGCGCTGGCGCACGCTCTCGCCCGTCTCGCCGCACGCCCGCGCTGGTCCGGCCTGGCCGACGCCGCCCGCCTCGCCCTGGCCGCCCCGGACTCCTCCCACGAAGCCGCGGCGGCGGTTCCGGAGCCGCTCCGCGCAGGATGGGCGGTGCTGCACAGCCGCCTGCCCGACCTGGTTCCCGGCCCGCCGCCGGTGGCCTGCGGGCCGGGTCGAGAAGAGGTCGCCCGGTGATCGTGCAACTGGCCGGCCTGCCCGGGACCGGCAAGACCACCCTCGGTCGGGAACTGACCCGCGCGCTCGGTCCGAAGACCCTGCTGCTCGACAAGGACCGGATCCGCGACGCGCTGTTCGGCCCGCACCTGGTCGCCTACACCCGGGAACAGGACGACTTCTGCGTCCACGTCATGCACCTGACGGCCGGACGGCACCTCGGTGAACACCCGGACGGGGCCGTCGTCCTCGACGGGCGCACCTGCTCACGCCGCTACCAGGTCGAGGACGTGCAGCGGTTGGCCAAGGAGACCGGCCGGCCGCTGCGCATCATCGAATGCGTCTGCCGCGACGACGTCGCCGCCGCCCGCCTGTACCGAGACGTGCAGGCGGGCACCCACCCGGCCGCCAACCGCGACCCCGACCTCTACCGACGACTCAAGGCCTCCGCGGAGCCGATCACCGTCCCCGCGCTGCGCCTGGACACCAGCGCCCCCGTCCCGGACTGCACCCGTACCGCCCTGGCCTACCTGATGGCCGAGCACCCGCCCACCCGAACCGTCCCGAAGGGAGCCCTCACCGCATGAGCCCCGAACTCCCGGCGCTGCTCGACCTCGCCCGCTCGGTCACCGAACGGGCCGAGCAGCAGCTGCGCGACCTCACCCCGGACCTGATCACCGCCAAGGGCGACCGCGACATGGTCACCAACGTCGATCTCGCCATCGAACGCGAGGCCCGAAAGTCCCTCCTGGACGGGGCCCCCGGCATCGGATTCGTCGGCGAGGAAGAGGGCGGCGACACCGACGCCGACACCCACTGGATCATCGACCCGGTCGACGGCACCGCGAACTTCATCCGCGGCCTGCCGCTGTGCGGGATCTCCCTCGCCCTCGTCCACCACAGCGTGCCCGTCCTCGGCGTCATCCACCTGCCCCTGATCGGGCGCCGCTACTGGGCAGCCCAGGGCCTGGGCGCCTTCCGCGACGGCCAGCGCATCAGCGCCGCCGTCACCAGGACGCTGCCCGAGGCGATGATCGCCGTCGGCGACTACGGAACGGGACCCGATGGCCCCGAGCGCAACCGCGTCGCCCTCGCCATCCAGGCCCACCTCGCCGAGAAGGCCCAGCGCGTGCGCATGCTCGGGTCCGCCGCCGTGGATCTGGCCTTCGTCGCCGACGGCACCCTCGACGCCACCATCACCCTGGGCAACCACGACTGGGACATGGCCGCGGGCGTCGTCCTCGCCCGCGAGGCCGGCGCCGTCGTCATGGACACCGACGGCAGCCCGCACACCCCCGACTCGCTCACCACCATCGCGACGGCGCCCGGCCTGCGCGACGCCGTTCTCGACATCGTCGCGGCCACCACCACGGGCACCCCGTGGGCGGCCACAGCGGGGAGCCCGGCATGCTGATCGCGTTCGAGGGTCTTCCCGGCGCCGGGAAGACCACGCAGTCCCGGCTCCTCGCCGACCACCTCACCCGCGAGCAGGTGCCGGTCAACTACCTGCCCGACAACCTGACCCGCACCGAGGACACCCTGGGCAGCACGCTCCTGGACCTCTTCGCCAGCGGGGACCCCTTCTCCCGGCACGGCAACATCGTCACCGACACGATGCTCGCCACCGCGATCCGCACCAACACCGTCGCCACGCACATAGCCCCGGCCCTCAGCGTCGGGCAGACGGTCATCGAGGACCGCGGCATCCACACCATCCAGTCGTACAGCCTCGCCACCCTCCTGCAGAAGCACCCCGGCCGGCCTGCGGACGGCATCGGGTGGCTGCGGTCCGTCTCCGCGATGTCCGGGCCGCCGGCCGACGTGGCCGTGTGGCTGCGCCTGCCCGCCGACGAGGCCATCACCCGGGCCGCCCAGCGTGAGGGCCAGCCCTACACCGCCGAGCAGCACGCCTTCCTGCGCCATGTCCACGACGCCTACGGCCACCTCGCCGCCGACGACCCCGGTCTGGTCACCGTCGACGTCCTCGGACTCACACCTGACCAGGTCCACCAGGCCGTCGTCGACGCGATCGCCGAACGCGTCCCGATACCCGCCCCGGCCGAACACAGTTCTTCCATGCAGTAGAGCGAACCGACCCGTTCTTCCCGTACCGCCGACCACCAGACGTCACGGAGTACCCCGCATGCACCCCACGCGCCTCGCCCCGCCCGCCGAGCTCCTCACCGACCTGCGCGGCGCCCGCACCGGCAGCGAGATCCGCCTCAAGGAAGTGCTCGCCGGCCACGGCCTGCGCCCGCTCACCGGCGGCTTCCAGAACCACGTCTACGCCTGGGACGACCCCGAGGCCGGGCCCATCTGCGTCAAGCTCTACGCCAAGGGCAACCACCGCCGGCGCGTGGACCGCGAGTGGGCGGCCCTGACCCTGCTCGCCGAGCACCAGGCCGACGACGTCCCCCGCCCGCTGTGGCTCGACCAGCACGACGAGGTCCCCGCCATCGGCATGACGCTGCTGAAGGGCACGCCGCTGCTGGAGAGCCCCGACCTGGAAGCCGCCCTCAAGGGCCTGGCCCAGACCACCGAGCGCCTCCACGCCGTGCCCCTGTCCGGGCTGATGGCCGAACTGGAGCGCATCGACTCCGGCTCCCACTACATGCTGCGCCTGACCGGCAGCTGGCCCGAACTCCTCGCCGGCCACGAGGACGACCCGCTGACCGCCGACATGCGCGCCCTGCTCACCGCCTGGCACGCCAGCGGCGACGTCGAACTCGTCGACGACACCTCCGCCCCGGCCGTGCTCTCCCGAGGCGACTCCAACCTCAACAACTGGCTGCGCGACGAAGCCTCCAGCCCCTGCGTCGACTTCGAGTACAGCGGGCACAGCACCGTCCACTTCGACGCCGCCGACCTGATCGAACACATCAGCGCCCGCGAGATCCCCGACAGCACCTGGATCACGCTCCTGCCCGACCTCGGCATCACCCCCGCCAACCGCCACCTCTTCCTCGCCGCCCAGCGCACCTGTGCCCTGCGCTGGCTCGCCGTGCTGTGGAAGCAGCGGCACACCCGCGCTGACGAATTCGCCACCCAGCACGCCCGCGTACGGCTCCTGCAGAGCCCCGACAACCCCTGGCACGGCTGAACCACCCGTCGAACCAGCCGACCGAGCAGCGGCGGCCGCCCGCGCGCGGCCGCCCCGCTCCGACTACGTGAGGGAAGACCATGACCGCGATACCGAGGACCGTCAGCCTGCTGTGGGCGCTGCGTTCCTACTGCGGCTCGCACCAGTGCAAGCCCTGCTACTTCACCTGGCTCGACGAGCAGCGCGTCGACAAGACCCCCGGCCTGCTGTCGCACTTCTCGCCCCACGACCTACCCACCGAGCAGGTGATGGCCTTCGCCCGCACCCTGGCCGACTCGGCCGTACGACGGGTCTTCCTCGCCGGCGGCGAGCCGCTCACGTGGCGGCCCATCCTCGACCTCATCGAGATCCTCAAGGGCGGAGGGCTCGAGGTCGTGGTGTGCACCAGCGGCGTGGCCCTCAACCAGCCGGACATGGCCCGCCGCCTGGTGGAGCTGGGCGTGGACGGTTTCTCCGTCTCGCTGGACTCCACCGACCCCGACTACAACGACACCTGGCGCCCGCCCCGCAAGGACGGTGACGGCTGGGAGGGCGTCGTCAGCGGCATCAAGGCCCTGCTGGCCGCCCGCGGCCCGCAGGCCCGGCCCCGCGTCGGCCTTTACACCGTCATCACCAAGCTCAACCTGCCGGACGTCCTCGGCGTGCCGCAGCTGGCCGCCGACCTCGGCTGCGACTACGCCGTGCCCCAGCCCGTCGCCCTGCCCGAGGGGCACAGCCTCTACGACACCCTGGTCCTCACCGACGCCGAACTGCCGCTCCTGGAAGAACAGTTCGACCGTCTCTACGCCGCCGACCTCCCCCTCCAGCTCCCGCCCCGGACCTACCCCGGCCAGGTCGCCTCCGCCATCCACCACCTCACCGGAGCCGTCGAGGGCTGCTTCGGCGGGGACACCCTGTACTTCGCCGAGCCCGACGGTTCGCTCTGGGACTGCCCGTCCTCCCTGAAGATGGCCGCCACACCCACCGAGCGCCACCGCACCATCAAGGGCGCCGACGCGGCCGAACTGTTCGGCAAGCCCTCCGGCTGCGGAAGCGACTGCGCCCTGTTCAGCGTCGACTGCGTGAACATGTGGCCCCTGATGGACTTCGACCGGGTGCTGGGCACCACGACCTCCGGGAGCCCCGCGTGACGACGACCTCCCACGCCCTGGACGCGCTGAAGGCGTCCATCGGCCGCATGCCGGACCCGGCCGGCCGCGCCGAGGCCGCCGCCCTGGAAGCCGAACTCGCCACGGTCCACGGAGTCCGGCACGCCATCGCGGTCTCCTCCGGCACGGCGGCGCTGCACACCGCGCTGGTCGCCTGCGGCGTCGGCCCCGGCGACGAGGTCCTCCTCCCCGCCGCCACCGTGATCATGACGGTGTCCGCCGTGACCGCCGTCGGCGCCCGTCCGGTCTTCGTCGACGCCGCCGAGGACGGGCGCGGCATGGACCTGGCCGACGTGGCCGCCAAGACCACCGAGCGCACCCGCGCGATCGTCCCCGTCCACCTCGCCGGACGGACCGACGGCCTGATCGACCTCGTCGCGTACGCGCAGTCGGCCGGCCTGCACGTCGTGGAGGACGCCTGCCAGGCCCAGGGCAGCACCACTCGGGGGCGCACGGCCGGCACGGTCGGCAGCATCGGCTGCTTCTCCCTCAAGGACGGCAAGATCATCTCCTGTGGGGAGGGCGGCTACCTCCTCACCGACGAAGACGACCTCGCCGCCCGCGCCGCCGCGTACCGCACGCACTGGCTCACACCCGCCCCCGGCGCACCGGCCGCCAGCCGACGCGGGATGAACTACCGCCTGGCAGAACCCCTCGCCGCGCTCGCCCGGCACAACCTGAAGGCCCTGGACCAGGCCGTGGCCCGGCGCCGCGAGCAGGCCCGCCAGCTCTACGACCTCGTCGGCGACACCCCGGGGCTCACCGTGCACGCCCCTGCTCCCGGCGACGCCCCCAACGGGTACAGCGCCCTGTGGCGCGTCGATCTCGACCGCCCCCGGGACTTCAGCACCCGCCTGGCCGAGGCCGGGGTGGCCAACTCCGTCGGCACCTACCGGCTCCGGGCGGCACACCAGCACCCGGCCTGCCAGGACCTGAGCCCGGCCGACTGCCCGCGCGCCGCCGAGACCGTGGACCGGATGCTGGCCGTCACCCTTCAGCAGCAGACCACCGAGGCCGACCTGCACCGCTTCGCTGAAACCATCCAGCGCGCGGCCAAAAGCTGGGCGGAGGGACGATGACCGTGAACCTCCCGCCGCAGCCCGTCCCGGCGGCCGACCCCACGGTGGACGAGCTGCTCCAGGACGTCGACGGCGTCGTCGTCGACTGGGACGGCACCGTCGTCGACAACGCCGAGATCCGGCTGAGCGCGCTCCAGCAGGCTCTTGCCTCGTACGGCGTGGACGTCGACCCGCAGTGGTACGCCCTGAACTGCGGGCTGCCCATCCGCGAGGTCATCGTCCGCCTCGCGGGCCCGCGCACGCTCCCGGTCGAGGAGATCGTGCCCGCCAGCCGGCGCCTGCTGCTCAACGGGCCGCCGCCGCGGCTGATCGACAGCACGATGAACCTGCTGCGGCGGGCCGAGGCTCTGGGTCTGCCGCGGGCCGTCGCCTCCGCCGCGGCCGGAGTTCTCATCCATCCCCTCATCGACCGGCTTGACCTCGGCGAGCTCCTGCCGGTCGTGGTGACGGCCGAATCGGTGGCGCGCGGGAAGCCGGCCCCCGACGCGTACCTGGAGGCCGCCCGGCTGATCGGGCGAGCGCCCTCCCGGTGCCTGGCCGTCGACGACGCGCCGGACGGCATCACGTCCGCATTGGAGGCCGGCATGCGGGTCCTCGCCGTCCGTGACGGCCTGCTCGTTCCCGTGCCCGGCCTCATCCCGGGGTGACCCGCGCGGTGCCCCTGTCCATGCCCGTGGACGGGGCGCCGCGCGCACCAGCCAGAGTTCCACCGTCCCGTCCTCTTGCGCCCTCGGAGTGCCATGCCCCGCGCCCAAGCCGTACCCGATCAAGAACCTTGGTGGATCACCAACTACCGTGGCCGCGGCCCCCACCAGCGCTACAGCCACCACAACCACGCCAAGACCCGCCGCAGTGTCGGTTTCTTCATCCACCATATGGGCCTTCGGCCCAGCCAGGCGATCCTCGATCTGTGCTGCGCCTTCGGCCGTCACACGCACGAATTCACCCGGCGCGGCTTCCCCCGCACCGTCGGGGTGGACCTGTCCCCCGACATGCTCGCGCACGCCGCCTCGTCGGCAGGCGCCAACGGCCGGCGCCCCCGTTTCGTACGCGCCGACGTCCGGGCGCTGCCCTTCCGCAACGCCTCGGCCGACGCCGTCTTGATGCTGCGGAGCTTCGGGTTCCTCGATACCCCCGAGGAAGACCTCGTCGTGTTGAAGGAGGCCGCCCGTGTCCTGCGGCCCGGCGCCCTCCTGGGGATGGATCACTTCCCGCCCAACAGCGCCACGGCCAAGGTGGGCACCCGGATCCTGAAAGGTCCTGAGGCGACGACCACCGTGCACACCACCTGGGACCCGGCGACCGCCCGGCTCAACAGCCGCATGTCCACCCGCTACGAGGACGGCCACGTCGAACCGTTCCACAGCTCCTCGCGCCTCTACACCCCAGAGGAGCTCCGGGGGGCGTTCGCCGAAGCCGGGTTCACGGTTCACGGCACGTTCGGCGGGTATGACGGCAGCCCTCTCACCGGCGACAGCACGCGATGCATCGTCGTCGCACGCCGGGCATGACCGGCCCGACCCCGGGGCCCGGGCCGGAACCGGGGCCGTCAGCCGAACAGCGAGCCCTGGACCGTGGGCGGCGCAAGGAACTTCTCCTCGACCGGCTTCGCCGCGGTCCCGGCGATCTCCTCCAGCTGAGCGAAGGTCGACCACCGGCCCGCGGCCGCACCGCGCTCGACCGCGTGTCGAAACACCTGGGCCACCGCCCAGGCCTCCTGGGTGGCTGGCCGGGGTCCCGGAGGCAGCCGCACACCCAGATACCGGGCGAGATCCTCGAACCCTCCCTCGACGCCGGGACAGGCTGTTCGAGCGAGCTCCACCGCGTCCCAGCGGGTGAGGGAGGCCAGACGCGGGCACGCGGCCCGCTCGGTGTGCAGCAGCGAGGCCTCGATAAGGCCCAGCGCGGCGACGATCCGATGCGGCTGCGCCGTGACATGCCGCTCGATCTCCCGCAGGGCGAGTCCCGCGGACCCCTCGGGGAGTTCGTGAGGCAGTCGAGGCGGCCGCGGCGTCTTCCAGGAGGAATGAAGCTCCTCGCGGATCTCCTGGTGAACCCGCCACAAGGGCTGGAAGTCCGCCCCGCTGAGAGCGAGGGCGGCTACGGCCGCCGGAACAAGGCCGCCGGGCTGGCGACGCATCTCCACATCGACGACCACGAAGGTCGTGGAACCGAACTCGGCATCCATCATCCGCACCGGCACCACGATATCGACCCCGTGCGGCGGCGCGCGGCCATTGCGGCGTTGCTGCGGCCAGCCCACCAGGCCACACCCGCCCGCCGGTGCGAACCTCGGCGATTCGGCCAACCACGCAGCTCGGCAGACCTGTTGCGCCGGACGGGTTCGTGCATCTTCCACGTGCCGCCACCCGCTCTATCTCGGGAAATCGGGAGCGACTGAAACACGCCAGTTCGATATCTCGGCCAGCTCGTTGAGCATCACGGACCAGCCGTGACCGACAGATCGGGGGACAGCTTGAGCACAAGCAGTACATCCGAGCAGCAAGGCGAGAGCGTATCGGAGGCGGGCCCTCCGGAAGATGCTGTGAGCACGCCGCAGGAGGAGGAGTTCCTCTACCGGGATACCTCTCGGCTTCAGGCTGGTGCGCAGATGACGACCGTCACGATGGCGCGGCGCCTGCCCGCGCTGGTGCTGCGGTCCCTGAAGCTGGCCTGGCGGGTCGACCGGGTCGCGACGGCCGGCCTGCTGGCCTGCCAGGTCGGCACCGGCGTGCTCGCGGCCTTGGGCCTGCTGGCCGTCACCGGGACCCTGACCGCGCTGATCTCCTCCGGCGACATCTCCGACCGGCTGTGGGAGGCGGCCCCACAGCTGGCCGTCATCGCAGCGGCGACCGGCCTTCGCGCTCTGCTGGGCATCACGGTGACGTGGCTGACCGGGCGGCTGCGGCCCTTCCTGGCCCGGGCCGCGGAACTCACCATGATCGAGGCGGCGCTCGGCGCCGAGCTCGCCGCGAACAATCAGCCCGGCTACAACGACTTCTACGACATCGCCGACCGCGGCTCCCAGGTCACCCCAGACCTCGTGGAGGAAGCCCAAGACGTGCTGGCCGCCACCGCGACCCTCGCGGCCGGAGCCACCGTCCTCGCCGTGATCCACCCGCTCCTCCTCCCCTTGCTGCTGCTGGCGTGCCTGCCCCAGGCGGCCGCCTACGTGCGGGCCGCACGCGTGGTGTACCTGGCCGGTTTGGAGACCTCGGGTCGGCGCCGGATGCTGCACAAGCTGCGCTGGCACATGGCCTACATGGAGTCCAGCGAGGAGATGCGCGCCTGCCTGGCCGGCCCGTTCCTCCTCGGCCGGTATCGGCGGCTCGCCGCCTCGGTCAACGCCGCCGAACGCAAGGCCGCGGATACGGGCGCGTGGATGGGCCTCGCGGGCGCGGCCGCCGGCGGGGTGGCCTCGGCCGCGGTGTGGGCTGCGCTGCTGTGGCTCTTGGCCTCCGGGCGCATGGACCTGGCGGCCGGAGGAGGCGCGGTCTTCGCCCTCCAGACGGCGACCGGATCCGTCCGCGGCATCATCAACGGCGGCGCCCGGCTGGTGCGCACCGGCTGGTACGTGCAGGACTGGCAGAACTTCCTCGACAACGCCCACGGCCAGGCCATGGCCGGCTCTCGCGGGACGAAGACGCTGTCCGCGGCCCCGGAGCGGTTCGAGGTCCGCGACGTCACCTACCGATACGACGGCGCCGAGCGGGACAGCCTGAGCGGGGTGTCGCTGCAGGTACGGCGCGGAGAGATCGTGGCCCTGGTCGGAGAGAACGGATCGGGGAAGTCCACGCTGTCCCGGCTGATCTGCGGCCTGCTCCTGCCCACCTCCGGCGAGGTGGCCTGGGACCACACGACCACGACCGAGATGGAGCCCTGGAAGGCTTGGAAACACGTGGCCTTGGCCCCGCAGAGGTACACGTACCTGCCGCTGACCCTGCGGGACAACATCACCTTCGGGCAGGGCGACCGCAGTGACGCCGCCGTCCTGGCGGCCTGCACGGCGTCCGGAGCCGCCGACATGCTGCCCGCTCTCCGGTCCGGCCTCGACACCCTGTTGACCTCCGAGTGGTTCGGCGGCCAGCAGCTGTCCGGCGGGCAGTGGCAGCGCGTCGTGCTCACCCGGGCCTTCCACCGCGATGCGGCCCTGCTGGTGATGGACGAGCCCACGGCCGCCCTCGACGCCCGAGCTGAGCACCACGTCTTCACCGGACTGCGGGAGCTGGCCAAGGACCGGGCCATTCTCCTGATCACGCACCGGCTCACCAATGTCGCTGTGGCCGACCGCATCGTCGTCCTCGACGAGGGACGCCTGGTGCAGGAGGGGACCTATGCGCAGCTCACCCGCGAGCCGGGGCTGTTCCGCTCTCTGTGGGAACTCCAGCAGCGCACCACCGGGGAGGCAGCATGATCCCCGACCCCCCTCAGGCCCAGTCCGCGCACTCGCCAGCCAGCAGCGCCTGGCCAACGGACTTCACCGCGCACCGGGTCGGCGCTGGCTGCCCGATGTGCCAGAACGACTTCGACGCCGACGACATCGGCTGGGGCCTGCTTGTACGGCGCGGGGAGGTCAGCAACGCCTACCTGTGGCGCAGCGGCCACGTCCGCGGGTATGCCGTCGTGATCTACACCGGCCGTCATATCGCCGAACCCACCGAGCTGGACGAGGAGGAGACGGCCGCCTTCTGGCGCGACGTCCTGGCCCTGGGCCGCGCGGTGGAGGCGCTCTACGAGCCGCTGAAGATGAACTACCTGCTGCTGGGGAACCAGATCCCGCACGCCCACTGGCACTGCGTTCCGCGACGTGAAGCCGGAACGGATCCAGCGCCGGGCGGCCCGCTCCCCTTCGACGCGCTCGATCTCGGACAGCAGGACGAGGAGCAGTTGCAGGCCGATGCCCGAGCACTGCGCCAGCTGCTGCATCCCTCCGGCCACCCGGGGGCGCCGCGATGAACGCCTCAGAGTCGGACGTGATGGTCGTGGCGGGGATCCTGACGCTGTTCTACCGGATCGTCCCGACCTTGGTCGGCGAAGGTCCTGCGGGGACCGCCACTCGCAACTACGTGGCCCGGGACAGCGACGGAGCCCGGTGGTTCGTGAAGGCCTACCCGGCGGGCACCGATCTGGACGCGGAGCGCCAGGCGCTCGAGCTCGGCGAGTTCGCGCGGCTCGGCCGGATCCCGGTGCCGGTAGTACGCAAGACCCTGGAAGGTGACCTCATCGCGGCCGCCGGCGACATGGCGGTGTCAGTCGCGGCGTTCGTCGAGGACACGGAGACGGCGGAGGGCGGCCTGTCCGGCGATCGGTGGGCCGCGGTGGGCGAGACCGTCGGGTGCCTGCACCGGACCCTGGCCCGGCACCCGGCCGGGCCTCCGCGCCGTGTGCCCGCCCGGGAAGTCTGCGACGTGAAGCGGGCCTGGCAGCGCCTTGACCGGCTGCTCGTCCTCTTCGCCAAGAGGCCGCCCGCCTCGGGCTTTCCCGCCTGGGCACGGGAAACCGCCGCCCAGCGGCTCGACGCGCTGCCTGCCGTGGCCGCCATGGTCAAAGGGCTGCCGACGACGTTGACGGTGCAGACCGTCCACGGAGACCTGGCCTCGCCCAACCTGCTCCTTCGCGGGCAGCAGGTGGCGGCATTGATCGACTTCCGACGGCCCGGTCACCGCAGCCCCGCCTGGGAGCTCGGGCGGATCGTCCTGGACCCGCGCACTGTCCTGGCGCAGCCGCAGTGGCCTACCGGCCTCGCCGAAGCTGTCGCTGCCTACCGGGAAGCCAACCCGGCGCTGCCGGCCGAAGAGCTCCTAGCCGTGCCCCGCCTTGCCGCCGGATACCTGGCCTGCTCGGTGTATCCCCTGTCCGAAGCCGTCGACGACCCGGCCGCCGTCACCCCCGAACTCGAGGCGTACGGCCGCAACCGGCAGGCGGCCATGGCCGAGCTGTGCGAGCGCCTGCCAGAAGCCGAGGAGGTGCTCCATGACTTCCTCCACTGACCCCTCCTCCTCTCCCGGCACCCGGCCGTCGTTGTGGCGGCACCGCAACTTCCGCCGCTACCTGACCGGGCAGGCAGCCAGCGTGACCGGCAGTTCGATCAGCAGCATGGTGATCCCCGTGCTGGCGGTGCTCGAACTGAACGCGACCACCGCCGAAGTCGCCTGGCTGACGTTCCTGGGCCAACTGCCGCCCGCACTGCTGGCATTGCACGCCGGGGCTCTCGCCGATCGACACTCCAAACGGAGGCAGATGATCGCTGGCGACCTGGTCAGCGCCGCCGCGCTGGCCAGCGTGCCGGTGGCGGCCGCGCTCGACCGGCTGTCCCTGACCCAGCTGATGCTGGTCGCGGTCGTGCAAGGCGCGGCGGGGGTGCTGCACGATGCCGCCGCGATCAGTCTCCTGCCCAGCCTGGTCGACCGGTCCCTGCTCCAGCGGAGCAACAGCCGCGTCGGCAGCCTCTTCGCCATCGCCGCCACCGCGGGCAGCAACCTCGGCGCCACCCTGACCGCGCTCCTCGGCCCGGCCCGGGCGCTTCTCGGGGATGTCCTGTCCTACCTCGTCAGCGCCTGGTGCACCGCCCGCATCCAGGCCCCCGAATGCGCCCGGCCGGCAGCGGAAGTCCGGCGTCTGCACACCGAGATCGGTGATGGCCTGCACTACGTGAACGGCGACCACCGGCTGCGCACCCTGACCCTCGTCAACGCGACGACGTCGTTTGCCCTGGCGCTCCTCAATACCTTGTGGGCGCTGTACTTGCTTGTTCCCGCTTAACGACGGTGTTGCTTACCGTCTGATACCCCACCTGACCTGCTCGTTTGCTTGTTGCACTCAGCCGGGTTGCATTGGTACTCATCGGCCATGCACCAATCGACGTACTCATCAGCAGGCTGGGAGTCCTGGGGACTTGCGTTCAGGCCGGCGATCCCGGAGGGGATGCCGTTGCTGTTCGACGAGGACCTTCTCTTCGAAGACAGCAACGGCGTCCGTCCCACCACCGTGATCAACTGCTGGGCCTGCGAGCTGCCAGCGAATGGATGCCCATCACCAAATTCGTGGCCCTACTACGTGCGTACGGTGCGTGAGTGGCTGGAATTCATATCCGGGCACGGGGTCGCCCTGTTCGACACGCGGCGTCGCCTGAAGGCAGCGTTGAGCGCGTACTCCGTCTATCGAGCCCAGGGGCCCATCCAGCACCGCTTCGAGACGTCCACGTGGAACCAGAACATGGGGATTCTGGCGGGGTTCTACAAGTGGGCGAAGGACGAGGAGTACGCCGACTCCGAGCCGTTCACGTACCGGCAGGCGGTCTGGACTTTCAAGGGGCAAGTCCGTCGCGGACAGGTCAACCAGTCACGGCGGCGCCAGGCCAAGCCTCACGTGACGATCAAGTATCTCGACGACGACTTCACGGACATGTTCCTGAAGGGGTTGGCGGGCCTGAGCCCCGACGGGGAGCGGGATCTGCGGTACCGCGGACGGGAGTTGGCCCGAAACTCGGCGGTCGGCCGAATGATCGTCTCCAGCGGGCTACGCAGCCAGGAGTACACATACCTGCTGGTCTGCGAGGTGCCCTTGCTTCCCTCGCGACGGACCGCGGTGCCGGTGTCGTTCCCGATCCCTTCCGGTATCACCAAGGGAAGCAAGTACCGCGAGTCGTGGATCGACTACGACTCGCTGGCCGAGCTGCACTCCTACATCGCTCTCGACCGAGCAGCAGCGACGTTCGGATCGTCGTGGCGTCCACCGGCCCGCTGGGGAGAGCCGCTGTTCGTGACGGACGCCGACCAGCGGGGCGGACGCGTCAACGGGGTCCGTGTGCAGTGGAGCTCGCTCGGCCCCGGCGATCGGCGGCGTCTGGTCGCCCCGGAGGGCGGTTCGATGCTGCTGTCGGTGTGGGGCCAGGGACGCCCGTTCACCGGATGGTCCACGGTCTTCGCCAGGACCTCTGACCGCATCCGCGAGCGTTACGAGCCGCGCTTCCCGCACGTCAATCCGCACCGGCTGCGTCACACCATGGCCATGGCGACCATGGCGCGGCTGATGCGCGGCTGGTACGAGCAGGCTGCTCGACAGGTCCGCGACACCGACGACGATGCCGCCCTGGCGCACTACCTGCGGACCCAAGAACCGCTGCTGATTCTGCGCGATCTGCTCGGACATACCAGTTCATTGACCACGGAAGCGTACCTCCACCGTCTGGACGTGCTCCGCCTGTTCACCTCCCTGTATCGACGGGTCGGCAAGGAGTACGGGCTGCTGGCCGAGGAGGCCGAGCTGGAGCTCGAGACTGAGTTCGACGACGAACCGGCGGTAGTCTGATGCCGGCCACCGTCACCCTTGACCCGCTGGGTGTGCACTGCATCTTCAGCGACGGGTCGGAGTACCGCCGTCCCCTGCGTGTGCGGCGGCCAGTGGAGCTCCCGGGGCTGGCACGCACGCTGCTGGAAGGCGCTACGGACCTTGTCCATCCGCACGGGCAGGTCGACAGCGCGGGAGGCTTCGACCTCTACCTCACGGCCGTCCGCGGCTTCACCGACTGGCTGGTCGAGTTCGGGTTCTCCGGCGGGGCCTCCGACCTGACGCGCGCGCTCCTCGCCCGGTACTGGCGGCAAGGGGTGCGATCCTCCCAGGAGAGCGCGCTGCGGGCGATGTTGCGCTGCGCGGATGACCAGGATCAGATTCTCGCGCCGGATGTGCGCGCGTTCGTCGATGGCCGGCTGTTCAACACGGGCGAGCGGTACGGCTCGCACCAGCCGTACAGCGAGGCCGAATGGGCCCGGCTCATCCGTACCTGCCGCGACGAGGTCGATGGCGCGTTCCGCGCGTTCTGCGCGGCCCGTGAGCAGGCTTCGTCAGCTGACGGGCCAGGGGCTTCGCTCCGTGAGCGCACTGCCCATCACTGGCTGGTGCTTCACAACGGGCCCGACCCGCTCGTCAGCGAGATGGCAGGCCGCGGCTCGTTCCCCTTCCGGCAGAGATACGGGGTCGGTCTTCGCGCGGTGCTGGATCCGCTGATCCCGACCCTGGATGTGATCATCGCCTATCAGCTGCTGTTCGGCGCCTACACCGGGGTCGTGCCGGACGGGATCGCGGACCTGGGACTTACCGACATCGAGTGGGCGGGTGACGAGAAGATCCTCCTCAGCTACGTCAAGGGCCGCACGGCGGCGGAGAGCCTTGCTCTGTCACGTCAGGCCACTCGCCTGCTGGAACAGTGGCTCGATCACTCCGCGGTGGCCCGCCGCTTCGCGCCCGAGGAACTGCGCGACGAACTCTGGGTGCGTTTCACGCCGAGTGGCACATGGGCGGGAGAGCGATGGCTGGCCAAGCCGGCCACGCGCCTGTCCATATGCGCCTGGGTGGAGCGGCGCCAAGCCGTCGACGAGGACGGGCGCCCCACGCAGATGACTGGTGACGACGGCCGCCCCCTGTTCCTTCACCGGCACCGCATCCGCACTACCCACGACGCGCTGAAAGACCGATCGCACTGGCGCGGCAGCCGCCGGTCAACGCTGGATCCGAACCGGTCCCCCGGCATCGAGGGGGACCACTACCTGACGAACACGACGCCGGCTCAGCGCGAGGCGGCGGAAGACATCATCGCCCAGGCGCAGGAGGACCTCGTTCGCCGGGCGCTGCCGCCCTTGGTGCTGGCCACCGCTGAAATGGCCGACCTGGTGGAGAACTATCCCGAGCACATGAAGCGGCTCGGCCTGGACGACGACGCCTTGGCGCAGCTTTTGTCCGGGGAACGCGACGTGTTCACCGCGGCATGTGGAGATCAACTGTCGGGGCTCCATGGGCCGAAGGGCAAGCCCTGTCCGGCACGCCCGTGGGTTTGCCTGCTGTGCCCGCTGGCCTTGTTCGCCCCACGCCATCTGCCGAACCTGCTGCGACTGCGGGCGTTCTTCTCCCGCCAGTGGCAGCAGATGCCCACCGCCGAGTTCATCCCCGTCTTCGGCCCGTACGCCCACCGTCTCGACGAGATCCTGACCCCCGACCGGTACTTCTCCGAGCACGCGCTACGGGCAGCAGCTGCCGAGGTCACCGACTCCGATGTCGAGCTTCCGCTGCGACCTGAGGAGCACACCGTATGACCACCCTGCACCGGCCCGCGGGCCTCGCGGCTGCCTTTTCGCGTTCCGTCTTTCGAGGTGAAGACGTGTGCGCTGCGGCCGGTCTGCCGGTCCACGGCGCGGGCCCGCATCCTCACTTCGATGACGCAATTTGGGACTTCACCGGTGTCATCGGGCTGCCGCGGTACCTTGCGCGGTACGCGCGGATCTTGTCCTTCACCGAGATCCTCAATCCTCAGTGGAGGGAACTCGCGAAGGAGTTCATTTTCGCCCGGCTCGCACCGGACCACCGTGCTGTGCGGGAACTTGCTCACGCCTACCGAACGCCGGTGCTGATTGCCACGGTGCATGGGCGGCTGACCGTGCTGACCGGCTGGCTGAACTGGCTCACCGAGCAGGGCGTGGACAGTCTCGGGGAGGTCACCCAGCAGCACTGCGGTGCCTACCTGGAGCTTCGCAAGAAGGTACGGGACAAGCACGGTGTCGTGATCCGCGACAGCAGCCCCGGCTACCGCATGGACGTCGTGGCGGTCATCCAGGAGCTGGGCTACTACAAGGAATTGTTCTCGGCCGACGGCTACGTGTCGGCCTTCCGTCCGTGGGGGCGACGCACGGCGTACTCCGTCGCCGGGATGGTCCGTCGGACGGGCAACACGACACCTCCGCTGAGCAACGACGTCTTCCAACCGCTCGTCGCGGCGGCCCTGTACGTGGTGGAGGTGCTGGCGCCGCACGTCATGGAGCTGCAGCAACAGTTGCAGGAGATGGTGCCGAACCGGCCGGGCCGCAACAACCGTGAGCGTCCGGACTGGAGGGTCGAGGTCGCGCAGGCCATCGACCGGCACATACAGGAGGGCGATCCGTTGGATGTCGCTCTCGATCACGTCGTAGCCGAGCGGCTGGCGGACGGCTGGGATCCGGACGATCCGCTGCTGCGGGTGAACCTGATCTCCCTCGCTCACGAGACCGGGCGGCACGCCTTCCACTACACGTGGCTGCCCACGCTGCGCGGCCACCTGGAGGAGGCCGTCAGGGAAGTCGGCCTGTCCAAACGCTGGGGCCGGACGGCCGCTCTGGTCGAACGCGCGGACGGACGGGGCAGTGTTCCCTGGACCCTGCCGCTGAACACCACCGAGGCCCGCCTGCAGCTCTCCCGGGCCCGCACAGCCTGCGTCATCGCGCTCGCCGCACTGACGGGGATGCGGAAGAGTGAACTGGCTGAGCTGACCCATGACTGCCGCCTGCCTCCCGAACAGCTCGGCGAGGGCCGCGTTCGCTACCGCCTGAAGGGCAAGGTCATCAAGGGCCGGAAGCTGGGTGGTGAACACGATCAGTGGGTGACCATCAAGCAGGCGTACGACACCGCCGGCGTAGCCGCCTCGCTCGCTGACCCGGTGAAGAACGCCGGTCACCTGTTTAAGTCGCTCTCCTTCTTCACCCCGTACGAATGGTTCCTGACCTGGGTCAATGGCCCAGTGGGCCGTCGCCTTGGGCTGGCGCCGATCCCCGAGGTGCCGGTCAGTCTGCGGATGCTAAGGAGAACCCTCGCGGTGGAAATGGCGCACCGGCCCGGTGGTCTGCTGGCGGCCAAGATCCATCTCAAGCACATTTCCGTGGTCACCACGGAGGGCTATGCGGACCGCCCCGGTGGGGCCCAGTCGGTGCTGATGGCCGAGTTCGGCCAAGAGGAGCGAGAGCACAAGATGCGCGTCGCTCTCGACGCTTTCCGCGACTACCAGAACGGTATCCGGCCTGCGGGGCCTGGCGCCAGCGACCTCCTGGACTTCTTCGCGTTCGTCGACGAACAGCTGGATTCCTCCGGGGCGCCGAACATCAAGCGCAGCGACCAGGAGGTGACGAACCTGCTCGCCAAGCGGGCCAAGGCCCTGCACCTGGGGCCGGCGAACTACTGCTGGTTCCTCGATCCGTCCAAGGCGCTGTGCCTCAAGCTCGCAGGGGCCCACGCCCGCGGGGCGACAGAGCCCTTGATCGGCATGTGCGATTCAGCGCGGTGCCCCCAGGCCACCCACCATGCCGGGCACCGCCCGGTGTGGGCGGCTAGCGCGGAGAGCAAGAAGGTGTTCATCGCCACCATCGGGCGCGCGCAGCGGACGGAGAAGGCCCGGCTGGGTGCGGAGCTTGCCCGCGATGAACGGGTGTTGTCCGAGATTGACGTGAACTCCGGAACGGGGGCATGACGTGGCCCGCATCAGCGACGAGACCCGACGGGACAACGAGGCGGCCATTCGGCACGTCATGGACCGGCTCCTTGCCGGTGAAATTCCCGCAGGCAGCAAGTGCGATATCAAGACCCTCGCGGCCCAAGCCGGGGTCACCCGCACCGGCTTCTATCCCAAGAAGAATCGCGACGGCTCGCCGCGGCCAGGTCCCTACCAGCACCTGGCGGAGGAGTTCGAGCGCCGGTTGGCCGAGCTTCGGGAAACGGGCGTGATTCCGGACCCGCGGGCTGCACAGATCGAGCGCCTCAAAGAACAGGTCTCCGGGCTGAAGGAGCGCCTCGCCGCGCGTGACGAGCAGATCGGCGGTCTCACGGACTTCAGGGAACGGGCTCTGTCGCAGATCGCCGCCCAGCGGATGGAGATCGAACGGCTTCGCGATGCCTTGGCCGCGCCGTCGAATGTCCGGGCTCTGCCGAACAGCTCGAGAGCGAGTGCGCCGTACGGATCGTGTAGCTGACTGCCCGCTCCAGCACCGGTTTCGGCTGGCACCCGCGCAGGGTGCGGTACTGCGGCGCCTGCGAGAACGTTCACGTACAGGGGCGGGGTTTTCGGTCGAAGACTGCCGGGTGCCCCGCCCCCTGCGTTGAGATGGGATCTCCTCGCCGGGCCGAGGACATGCCCCCTTGGGGCCGTCGAACGTCCTTATCCCATCGGTCTGGTGACGCTGGAGCCCACGGAGTTCAAGGTGGTCACCAGCCGATGGTCAGGCGGGTCACGCGGCGGTTGACGTGGGCACCGGCGGCGAGACGGTCGTCGGGTGTGGCCGCGGGGTAGCCGGTGACGACGGGCTGCTCGGGCCTCTCCTGGCTCCAGCGCCGCAGGAGATCGCTGACCTGGCCGATGAGTTTGCTTCTGTCCGGGCCGCGCGCGATGAGGCCGAGCCCGTTGGCGTCCTCGCAGGCAGGGCGGGCGGTCACACAGACGAGGGTGCCGCCGTCGTACAGGCCCGCCCCGGCCCGGGATCGGCCAGGCCGAGGGCACGGGCGGAGGAGCCGATGGACAGTCGGCCGAAGCTGAGGCCGCTGTTCATGGTGGCGAGCCAGAGGTCGAGGGACACCCGCCGGTGGCAGGTCAACCTGTGGTGCGACACCTGGCTGGCTTTCTCACCGCCATTCGGCCCCGGTTCTCCGGTTTGCGTTGGACCACCCCAAAACGGACGGGTGTAGTTCCGGCTTCGTCCGGCACCACTGCCCACCGGCCGATACAAAACCAAGTGGGGCCACGTGAGGCCGGAATCGAACGAAGGCTCAGGTCCAGGTCAGGCCGGAACAGGTGGGGCCAAATACTCCGAGAAAGCCAACCTGGCAGGCCGGCTGGCCGCCGAACAGATGACTGTCCGCCACCTGTCATGTCGCTGCCGCTGCGTCAGAGGCTGGCGCTAATGGCTCGGGTCATGACTGGAGGCCAGCGTCCTTCCTACTGGTTCGCTCCCGCCCGATGCCGGGTACGAAGCGGCCCGCAGTGGCCGCGTAGTGGAGGTAGGTAGGGCCGTGGACTGCCCGAAGGTAAGGCTCCTCGACCACACGCACCTGTAGCTCGACGGCGATGATCAGCGCGGCGAGGCAGGCGAGCGCCAGGACGTTCGGCACCATCAGCGTCAGTCCGAGGCCGGTGACGGCCATGGTGGTGAAGATCGGGTTGCGGATGTGAGCGAACGGGCCGTCGCTGACGAGTGCGGTGCGCTCGGCGTGGTCAACGCCCACCCGCCAGGACGCTCCCATGGCCTGCTGGGCTGTCAGTGTTCCGGCGACGCCGAGCATGGCGATCGCCGCACCGATCCCGTACACGGCTGGGATGTCGTCGATGAGGACCGGCAGGCCCGCCAGTGTCGCGGCGGGTGCGGCGACGGCGCCCAGCAGAGCCACGACGAAGAGCACTCCGGCCCACCACGACGCCGAGCCGGGCGTGCCCGACAGGCCGCGGAACCCGGAGTCGCCGGTGCGGCGGCGCTGGATGAGCGTGCGCAGGCCGAAGGCGGACAGCAACCAGAATCCGTACAGCGCCAGTGCCGCCCAGGCCCAGCCGATCATCGGGTACTCGCCTCCTTCGCCGGGGTGCAGCACGAGCAGCCCGGCCCGCACCCGCATCCGTCCTGCTCCTCGGCTTCAGGAGTGATTCCTCCGATGGGCATCGCGCAGCAGTTGTCGCCGCGCCATGCCTCGCGGCCTTCCTTGACCGCGACGGCGGCGATGACGAGGGCGGCGACGGGGTCGGCCCAGCTCCAGCCGAGCAGGGAGTTGGCGAGCAGGCCGACCAGGAGGACGGCCGACAGGTACGTGCACAGGAGAGTCTGCTTGGAGTCGGCGACCGCGGAGGCGGAGCCGAGTTCGCGTCCGGCGCGGCGCTGGGCGGTGGACAAGAACGGCATGACCGCGAGGGAGAGGGCGGCCAGGACCATGCCCGGTGTGGAGTGTTCGGCCTCGCCGGTGCTGGTGAGGGCGCGTACGGAGTCGACGGTGACGTAGGCGGCGAGCGCGAAGAAGGAGAGGGCGCTGATGCGCAGCGCCGTCTTCTCCCGGGCTTCGCGTACGGCGTGGTCGGCGGCGGAGAACTGCCAGGCGACGGCTGCTGCCGATGAGACCTCGACGACCGAGTCCAGGCCGAAGCCGATCAGGGCGGTGGAGGAGGCGAGGGTGCCGGCGGTAATTGCGACCATCGCCTCGATGACGTTGTAGGTGATGGTGGCGGCGACCAGCAGGCGTATGCGGCGGGCCAGTTGGGTGCGGCGGTCCGGCGCGGGGCCCAGGGAGATCGACATCGTCATCAGCAGCAGCCCTTCTCCTCGGCGTCCGGGCAGGTGCGGTCGGCCTCGACAGCGAGGACCGCGCCGAGCAGGTCGTCCAAGGCGTGGCCGAGGCGGGCGTCGGCCAGTTCGTAGCGCACGCGACGGCCTTCGGGGACGGCGACGACGATGCCGCAGTCACGCAGACAGGCGAGGTGGTTCGACAGCCGGGTACGGGAGATCTCCAACGCCTCGGCCAGATCGGCCGGGTGCGCGGGCGCCTTCCGCAGCGCAAGCAGGATGCGGCAGCGGAGCGGGTCGGCGAGCGCACGGCCGAAGCGGGCCAGGGCGTCGATGTCGGAGGCAATGGTCAGCACACCCTCGACGGTACACGGAAACTTGAATTCAGGGAACCGTGTACCGTCGTCGCGTCGGCCCGAAGGTCAGTGGTTGTGCGGCCCGTCCCGGTGGGTGGGGCCGTGCGGGTCCTCGCAGTGCGCGGCGTCGCCCGCTCCTTCGCCGGTCAGGGCGAGTTGCAGCACCTCTTCCTGGGTGTGGTCGACCTGGAGCGTGGTGTGGGTGATGCCGTAGTCGTGCTGGAGGAGTTCTTCGAGGTCGCGGCGGACGGCGTGGCAGTCGCCGCCGGGTTCGACCAGGACGTGCGCGGACAGGGCGGACTGGCCGGAGGTGATCTGCCAGACGTGCAGGTCGTGGACCTCGACGACGGCCGGCTGGGAGACGAGCTTGTCGCCCAGTGCGTCCGGGTCGACATCTGCGGGGGCGGCCTCCAGGAAGATCCGGCCGGACTCGCGCAGCAGCCCGTACCCGGCCTTGAACATGAGGGCGACCACCACGAGCGTGGCGATGGCGTCGGCGCGGGCGAACCCGGTCGTCAGCACGATCAGACCTGCCACCGCGGTGCCGATGAACGCGAACAGGTCGTTGAGGATGTGCTGGTAGGCGCCCTCGACGTTGAGGGAGGAGCGGTTGGCCTTGGAGATGCACCAGGCGGCCGCGATGTTCACCACGATCCCGGCGAGGGCTGTGCCGAACACCAGCCCGCCTTCCACCTCGGGCGGATCGATCAGGCGGTGCACGGCCTCGTACGCCAGCCAGGCACCGAGCAGCAGCAGGGTCAGGCCGTTGGCCTGGGCGGAGAGGATCTCGGCACGCTTGAGCCCGTAGGTGAAGACGCCGCGTGCCGGGCGTGCGGACAGCCGCATGGCGATCAGCGCGAACACGATCGACACGGCGTCGGTCAGCATGTGCGCCGCGTCCGAGATCAGGGCGAGGGACTGGGCCATGATGCCGATGACGACCTCGCCCGCCATGAACACGGTGATCAGGCCGAGCGCGATGCCCAGCCAGCGCCGGTCGGCGTCCGCCGAGACGCCGTGGGAGTGCCCGGCGTGCCCTCCTCCTCCGTGCTCGTGTCCTGGACCGTGCTCGTGATTGCGATCGCCCATGTTGTACGCCTTCCCCCTCGCAGCGGTTGCCTTGCCCGCAGTGAAACGCACGCATACGCGAATCACCAAAGGCTGCATCGGTGACCGTTGTCATGTCGGTTAACAATCATCTGACCTGCGGAAACCTCTCGACTGGTGGAAGCGTCCGAGCGGCGGCGCCGGGAGCTGGACCCTGTCGTGAACCAGCGGGCGGGGTGGTCGGTACGCTTCCAGGACGTACGGGCCATGCGATCCCGTCACCTGTCACCCGCCGCCCCGTCCGCTCCCCGCGACGGACTCCCTGAAGGCCACGATCTGATGCGTACGCACTGCTCGCCCGGACCCGGCTCGCCGGCGTCCGGCGTTCTGCGCGGGCTTCGGGCCGGGGTGCTCGCGGTGCTGTGCGTGCTGTTGCCGCTGGCCGGGCACGTGCTTTCGCAGTGTCACGCGCCCCGGTGGATCATCGTGGCCGCGACGGCGGCCGTCGCGCTGCCGGGCGCGGCGGTGCTGACGCGGCATCGGCTGACGGACACCCAGCTGCTGGGCGTGCTCGCCCTCGCGCAGTTCGCCTACCACGTGGCCTACTCGCTGCCCGGAGCCTGCGCCGCGGTGACCGGGCAGGACAGTTCCGTCGGCGGCCTGGGCCGGCTGATCGAGCACGACGCGGCCGCCGGGCCGCCGCCCGGCGTGCTGCTCGCCGGCCACCTGGTCACCCTGCTGCTCGTCGCCCGCCTGCTGGGCGTTTCGGAGCGGCTGCTGTGGCAGAGCAGGTCCCTCCTGCTGGTCGTACGGCGTCTGCTGCTGTTCTTCTGGCCACTGCTCGGCGGCCGTCACAGCACCGGCGCGCAGGCCGCCTACCCCGAGAGCACCTCGCCGCTGATGTCGGCTCTGCTGGTGCGGCTGCACGAGGGCCGGGCGCCGCCGCGTGACGGGCACGGTCCGTTCGCCCTTCTCCGGCCGACGCCGATCGGCGCTCTCCGCCTGCCCTGACGGGCCTGACGCGAGGGCCGCCCGGCGGGCCGGTCCCTCCCGTCCCGGCGCCCTGGCTGCCGGGGGTCACAGAGAGTTCCGCGTCATGTACGTCACCGACCGGCGTGCCGTCCGCACGGCGGCACGCGCCCTTGTTCTCCCCGCCGCCCTGGCGGCCCTGGCCGTCGCAGCGCCGCAGGCCGCGGCCCACACCGAACTCGACACCAGCAGCCCGGGCGCGAACGCCGAACTCGCCGGGCTGCCCCCGCGCGTCACGCTGACCTTCAGCGACGCGATGACCCAGAAGTACGCCAAGGTCGCCGTCACCACCTCGGACGGCAAGTCGGCCGCCTCGGGCGAGCCGCGGGTCTCCGGCAAGACGGTCACCCTCGCCCTCGATCCCGCCTCGCCCGCCGGGCCGTACACGGTGGGCTACCGGGTCGTCTCCGCCGACGGCCACCCCGTCTCCGGCTCGTACACCTTCACTGTCGCCGCGACCACCAGCCTCACTCCGTCGCCACGCGCCGCGGAGTCGACCGGTGCGGCGACTCCCCGCGCCGCCCAGGAGTCCGCGCCGGACAAGACCGATACGGGGTCCTCCGGTGGGGGCGTCCCCGTCCTCGTGGGTGCCGGCGCGCTGGTCGTGGCAGCCGCGGGCGCGTACGCCGTACGACGAAGGCGGGCCGGTCATGGCCACTGAGACCACCTCCAGGGCCGGGCGGCTGCCGCAGCTGCCGCTCGTGCTGGCCGGATCGGTTGGCCTGGCCGTCGCCGTCACCGCGGTCGCGGTGTGGGCCGGTGGCGGGGCCGCGGTCGAGATCCCCGGGATTGAGGATGCGGGTGCGCTGACCGCGTGGGGCCTGCCGGTTGCCCGTACCCTCGCGGACGCGGCCGCCGTGGCGAGTGTGGGTGCGCTGTTGCTGGTCGTCGTGCTGTTGCCGGGCGGCAAGAAGCTCAGCCCAACGCAGCTGCGTTACCTCAACTGGGCTGCCGCGGCTGCGGCGTTGTGGACGTTGGCGGCGGTGGCCGCGCTGGTGTTCACGCTCTCGGACCTGTTCGCCCAGCCGGTCGGCGAGATCGTGTCTCCCGCGGTGGTGGCGGACTTCGTCGCCACGGACGCCCAGGGACGCTCGTACGCGCTTATGGCGGGTGCCGCGGGTCTGATCGCGACGCTCTGCGTGGGCATCGGCACGGCCCGCTGGGCCCGTCTGGCGCTCGTCCTCGCGGTCGCCGGGATGCTCCCGCCCGCCTTCACCGGGCACTCCTCGGCGGCGGGCAATCACGACGCCGCCGTCACCAGCCTCGCCCTGCACCTGGTCGGTGTCGCGGTATGGGTCGGCGGGCTGGTCTTCGTCCTGATCGTCGCCGCGCGCAGGGAGGAGCAGGCGGCGGACGCCGTCCGGCGCTTCAGCCCGCTCGCCGCGTGGGCGCTCCTCGCGGTCGCGGCCAGCGGCATGGTGAACGCCGTGGTCCGATTCCCGTCCCTGGGTGAGGTGTTCACCAGCCGGTACGGGCTGATGGTGCTCGCCAAGGCGGCGGCGCTCGCCGCGCTGGGAGGCATCGGATGGTGGCATCGCCGCCGCACACTGCCCGCCCTCAAGGACGGCAGGCGGCGGGGGTTCGTCCGGCTCGCCGCCGGCGAACTCCTGCTCATGGCCGCCGCCATCGGTCTCGCCGTCGGCCTCTCGCGCACTCCCGCCCCCGGCGCCGGTGACGCCTCGCTCTCGCCCACCGAGGAGCTGCTGGGCTTCGCCATGCCGCCGCCGCTCGGTGACTTCCCGTGGACGCCGCTGTTCACCCAGTGGCACTTCGACCCGCTGTTCGCCTTCGGCGCGGCCGCCGCCGCGCTGCTGTATCTGGCGGGCGTACGGAAGTTGCGCAAGCGGGGCGACAAGTGGCCCGTGGGACGGACGATTTCGTGGCTGCTGGGCCTGGCGGTGACCGTCCTGGCCACGATGAGCGGGCTCAACACGTACGGCAAGGTGCTGTTCAGCGTGCACATGGGCCAGCACATGATCCTCGCGATGACGGTACCGATCCTGCTCGTGCTGGGCGGGCCGGCCACCCTCGCCCTGCGGGCCCTGCCCGCCGCCCCGAAGGGGGAGCCGGACGGGCCGCGCGAGATGCTGATGAAGCTGCTGCACAGCCGGTACGTCAAGGTCATCTCGCATCCGGTGGTGGCCAGCGTGCTGTTCATCGGCAGTGCCTTCGTCGTCTACTACAGCTCGCTCTTCGAGACCCTGATGCGCAGCCATCTGGGCCACACGTTCATGCTGGTGCACTTCCTGGCCGTTGGACTGCTGTTCTTCTGGGTCGTCATCGGCATCGACCCCGGCCCGCGCCGCCCGCCCCATCTGGGCCGGCTGTTCGCGCTGATCCTGACGATGCCGTTCCACTCCTGGTTCAGCATCTCGCTGATGAGCTCGACCGCGCTGATCGGCGAAGGCTGGTGGTCGGCGCTCGAGCGGCCCTGGGTCGAGTACCCGATGGACGACCAGTACGACGCCGGAGCCATCGCCTGGGCCACCGGCGACATCCCCGTCCTGATCACCACGATCATCCTGGCCATCCAGTGGGTCCGCTCCGACCAGCGCGAGGCCCGCCGCGTGGACCGGCAGATCGACCGCGGCGACGGCAACGACCCGCTCGCCGCCTACAACGCCTACCTGGCGGGCCTGCACGCCCGCGACCGGCGACCCGCCAACCCCCCTACGACGACCACGCCCACCGAGGAATCATGAAGAAGCTGCACAAGCACCTGATCGTCGCCGCCGTGCTGGTGGCCGGTTTCGCCGCCGCCTTCGGCTCCTTCCTGCTGTTCTCCCCCGACGACCGCGATGCCGGCGGCCTGGACGTGCAGCCCGCCGCCGAGGCGCTGCCCGTGCGCGACTCCAGCCACCGTCTCAGCGAGCCGAAGAAGAGCGAGCTGACGATCGTCGAGTTCCTCGACTTCGAGTGCGAGTCGTGCGGGGCGATGTACCCGGTGGTGGAGCAGCTGCGCGAGGAGTACGGCGACCGGGTCACCTTCGTCGCCCGCTACTTCCCCATGCCCGGCCACCGCAACGGCGAACTCGCCGCCCGCACCGCCGAAGCCGCCGCCCGACAGGGCAAGTTCGAGGAGATGTACACCAAGCTCTTCACCACTCAGAAGGAGTGGGGCGAGTCCCAGGAGTGGAAGGAGTCCGTCTTCCGCGGCTACGCGAAGGAACTCGGCCTGGACATGGCCCGGTTCGACGCCGACCTCGCCGACCCGGAGGTGGCCGGACGCGTCCAGGACGACCAGCGCGATGGCCTCGGCCTGGGCGTGCAGGGCACCCCGACCTTCTTCCTCGACGGAGAACAGATCGCCATCCCCGGTTCGTACGAGGCGTTCAAGGCGCTCATCGATGCCCGGCTGTCCGACTGACCGAGTGCGGAGGCAGCATGCAGTACCTGATCGACCAGGTGCGGGTCTTCCGCGCCCGCGCGGCAGCCCACACCCTGCACCTGGCCGGCCTCACCCAGCACCACCGGCCACGGGCGATGCTCATCTCGTGCTCCGACGCCCGCGTCGTGCCCGCCCTGCTCACCGCTGCCCGGCCCGGAGACCTCTTCGAACTGCGCACATATGGAGGGGTGATACCGCCCTACGACGCGAACACGCCGACCGGCGAATCCAGGACGATCGAGTACGCGGTCAACGAGCTGAAGGTCGCGGACATCATCGTCTGCGGCCACTCGCACTGCGACGTCGTCACCGCGGCCATGCACGACAGCCTGACGGCCTCCGGCATCACGGAGTCCGACGACGATCCGGCCCCACTGACCGGAGACGTCACCGCCGCCGGGCACTGGCACGTGCTCAGCCAGCTCGACGCGCTCAGCAACTACCCGTGCGTCGTGCCCCGGCTGGCCGACCGGTCGCTGCACCTGCACGCCTGGTTCCACGAGATCGACACCGGCGCGACCCTGGCCCACCACCCCCGCGCCAGCACCTTCCTGCCCCTGTGAACCACCAAGCCCCATCTGACGTATACGACGAGGTGAACGCCCGTGACCTCCACCAGCCGGCTCGTCTACGACGAACGCCTGACCGCCCCCAGAACCTGGTGGGCCATCGCCGTCCTCTTCGGCCTCTCCCTGGCCCTGATCTTCCTTCCCTACGGGCCCATCGCCGCGCTCATCGCCCTGGCCATCGGCACCTGTCTGGCCGGGATGTACGTCAGCGCGCAGGGATCGGCACGCATCCGGGTCACCGACGACACGCTGTTCGTGATGGACGCCCGCATCCCGCTGGCCGCGCTGGGGCAGCCGGAGGTCCTCGACGGCGAGGAGGCGCGGGCCTGGCGGACGTACAAGGCCGATCTGCGGGCCTTCATGGTGATGCGCAGCTTCATCACCACCGCGGTGCGCGTCGAGATCGTCGACCCCGACGACCCCACGCCCTACCTCTACCTCTCCACGCGGACGCCGGACCGGCTTGCCGAGGCGATCGGTGCGCGAGCCTGACCGAACGGTGTCGTACGGCTGTTTCCCGGACGGGCGCCGACCGGTAGGGAATGATGAGCGACCGTGCCACGTGATCACGTGACCGGGCACGAGATGCGTGCCCCCGCAGGCCGGGCCGGCCGCGCGGGAACGTGCGCGCGGGCCGGCCTGTTCGCCGTGCTCGGCACTGTGCTCGCGGCCTTCGGCCATCACGCGATCGCCGAGGGCACGGTGCCCTGGCGGCTGGCGGGGGCGTCGGTCCTGGCCCAGTTCGCGGCGGTCTGGCCGCTGGCACGCCGCCGCTACACCCCGGCCGCGACCCTCGCGTTCACGCTGGCCACGCAGGGCGTGCTGCATCTCGCGCTGTCCTACGCAGACGGTGACACACCGACGGGTATGGCGGGGCACGTAATGCACGCCGGGCACGGCACGGCCGTGGCAGGGGACGGTCACGGCTGGCATCACGCCGGGGCGGCGATGACGGCCGTGCACGTGGTCGCCGCGCTGGTCGTGGCCTGGCTGCTGCACCGGGCGGACGCACGGTTGACGGCCGCCTTCGCCGCGCTCGGGACGCTGGCCAGGGCGGCCGTTGCGGCCCTGGTCCAGGTGCTGCCGCGACCGGTCCACGACACCGGCCGCATGGTGCTCGCGCTGCCCGACCGGCGGCCAAGGGCCCTCTTCGAGGTGGCGGCGCACGCATGGGATGACGTACTGGAGCACGCGGTGGTGCGCAGGGGACCACCCGGGCGGGAGTGCCTCCATCCCTCACCGGTCCCTGACGTCTGCGGGGCCGGCTCTTCCCGTACCAGCAAGGAGCTTCCCTGTGTCCATGTCCAAGCACCCGTTGGCCCGTGCCGGCCGCCGGATCGCACTCGCCGGTGCCGCCGCACTGACGGCCACGCTCGCCCTGGCCGCACCGGCCGCCGCGCACGCGGAGGTCGAAGCCGACAAGGCCCAGGCCCTGGCCGAGAACGTCACCCTCAGCTTCGTCTCCGAGGCCGAGTCCGCCTCCGCGGGCTTCACCGAGATGCGCGTCGTGCTGCCCAAGGGCATCGCTCCCGGTGACGTGACGCTCGACGAGGCCCCCAAGGGCTGGAAGCTGAAGGCCACCAGCGACGGTTACAACGTCGCCGGCCCCGCTCTGAAGGCCGGCGTCGACGCCGAGCATAAGATCAAGGTCCGGCAGCTGCCGAACGCCAAGGAGATCGCGTTCAAGACGATCGAGGTCTACAGCGACGGCAAGATCTCCCGCTGGATCGAACTGCCCGCCGGGGGTGAGGAGCCGGAACAGCCCGCGCCGGTATTGGAGTTGAAGGCGGCGGCCCCAGACGCCGAGCCGGTGAGCCCCAGTCCCAGCGCCAGCCCGACCGAGAGCGAGACACCCACCCCGACCCCGTCGGCTACCGAGTCGACGGTTGCGGCTGCGGGCTCCGAAACCGACACCAAGGCGACAGAGGAGGACGAGGGCGGCTCGACGGGCCTGGTCATCGGCGGAGTCGTCGTGGCGCTGCTCGTCCTGGGCGGCGGTGCGTGGTGGCTGGTGAAGCGGCGCACGACCACTTCGCAGAGCTGACCCCCGTTTGACGTGTCGTCTGTGGGGCGGAACCGCTTCCGCCCCACAGGCCGAACGCAGGAGCCGCGTGCGTGCTCATCGGACACGGGTACGGTGTGAGGGCCCGTTATGAGCCCGGTAGAAGGTGACTCCCGCTTTCGAGTGAGAACGAGTTATGCGAACCGATCGAGCTCCCGGATGGCCTTCACGCCTCCCAAGTGATCTTGCTCTGGCAAAGGACCGTTTATGAGAGCGGACTCGGGGTGGCCGAGAGCGAGAATGGTGTAGATCTCAGCGAAGCGGTGGTCCGGGCGGGTTCAGGGAACCGGGCGCAGGCCGTCGAGGGTGACGGCGACCAAGCGGGTCACTGCGGCCTGGGAGGTGAGGGCGGTCGCGGCGGTCAGGGCGTGGAGGCAGTACTGGGCGAGTTCGGCCGGCGGGACGTCGGAGCGCACGTCGCCGGCTTCGACTGCTTCGGCGAGGAGGTGCTGGAGCATGCCGTGCAGGTGCCGTTCTGCGTGGGTGACGTGCTCGCCCTGGTGCAGGAGTGCGGCGAGTTCGCCACCGTGCCGCTGCCGGGCGATGCCCGCGTACGCCTCCAGCGCCGCGCGTAGGCGCTCCATGGCGGTGCCGTCCTGGTCGCGGATGCCTGCGAGCTGCTGGAGGTGGGCGGCGACTTGGCGCTCATGCCAGGCCCGCAGGACCGCTTCGATGTCGGCGAAGTACTTGTAGAGCGTCGCGCGGCCGATGCCGGTCTGCTCGGCGATCTGGGACATGGTCACCGACCGCAGGCCGCCTTGGGCCACCAGCTTCGCGGTGGTGTCCAGGATCGCCTCCCGCACGGCGGCGCGGTGCGCGTCGATCGTCTCGTTCCACAGCTTCGGCACCCACCCAGGATACGGACGCCCACAGGGCATACACTCAGTTTCAGCTAGAGACAGAGTGTCTCGAAAAGCAGGAGGTGTCATGGCAGGCTCACCGGGCCGTCACGAGGACGACGGCGAGGGAGCGCCGCGCTGGGTGAAGGTCTCCGCAGCGGTCGCTGTCGTCCTGGTGCTGGTGTTCGTGATCGTGCACCTGGCCGGCGGCGGCATGACGGGGCACGCACTGTGACCCCGTTCCCGCCGCGGCTGCGCAAGCAGGCCCTCACGCTCCACGTCACCTCCTCGGTCGGCTGGCTGGGCGCGGTCGCGGCGTTCCTCGCCCTCGCCGTCGCCGGACTGATCAGCAGCTCACCTCAGACGGTGCGGGGCGCCTACCTGGCCATGGACGTGGTGGGCTGGTTCGTGATCGTGCCGTTCAGCATCGCCTGTCTGCTGACCGGCCTGGTGCAGTCCCTCGGCACGGCGTGGGGGCTGCTGCGCCATTACTGGGTGATCGCGAAGTTCCTGATCACCGTGGTCGCGACCGTTCTGCTGTTGGTTCACATGCAGCCGGTCGGGCACCTCGCGGATGCGGCCGCCCGGGCGGCGCTCGCGGGCGGCGAGCTTCAGGGCATGCGGATTCAGCTGATTGCGGATGCGGCCGCCGCCCTGGTGGTCCTGCTCACAGCGGCCGCCCTGTCGGTGTTCAAGCCGCGCGGGGCGACCCGCTACGGGCGCCGCCGCCAGCGCGAGCAGACGCCCCAGCCGCGCTGACCCGCCCCCATGCGGTCAGCCGAGGAACCGGTACTTCGCCACCCGCCCCGTCATCGCCAAGGCCCTCGCCCGCTGGGGCCACAGCCTGCTGCCCCTGGTCCTGATCGCCATCGGACTGCTCATCCTCATCAAGGGCGGCGCCTTCGGCCTGTGACTGGCTGGCACCCCCCTCCGTTCGAATCTGTCGCGGCACCCGGGTGCCTGGTGCACAGCCACGACGCTGAACATCAGGGTGCCTCCCCCGGAGCCGGAAGGTCCGGGGCGGCCGCCACGAAAGCCCGATACCTCCAGCTGCACCCCCAGGCACGAGCGCGCCCGGCCGCACCGTGAGGTGCGGCCGGGCGCAGAGCCGAGCGGCTGGGTCAGTGGTAGGCGTGGACGACGGCGTGGCCTTTGCCGCGGCCGATCATCCACTTGTTCACCGGCGTCGTGATCACGAAGGCCACGGCGAAGCCGCCCAGCAGGGCCGTCCAGAACAGTGCGTCGGACAGGTGGGCGTCCATCGCTCCCGGGGTGAGGGCGATGATGCCGTTGTCGACCAGCTCCATCACGGCGATCGAGACGGTGTCGGCGGCCAGCGCCACCTTGATGGCGCTCTTCCAGCCCAGGCCGGCCCGGCGGACCGCGAACAGGGTGAACGAGTAGCCGAAGAGAAATGCCAGCGTGATCGCCAGGGCCATCGTCTCGACGTTGCCCCACAGCAGGGCGGTGCCGATGACCATGCCGAGGATCTCGCCGATGGCGCACCCGGTCAGGCAGTGCAGCGTCGCCTTGGCGGCCGTCGACCAGGACGCCCCGGGGGCGTGCCCGCCGTGGCCGCCGGCGTGAGCGGCGTGGTGGTGAGCCTCTTGGGCGGCCGGGTCGTGCGCCGTGCCGGTGTGGTGAGCGCTGTGGTCCATGACCTTCATCCCCATTCCCGTCCAGTGCGGTCCGTTCACCGGGCCCCACGCCACAACCGTATACCCCCTAGGGGTATTCCTCTAGTGGTGTTCCGTCGTCTGGGCGGTGGGCTGGTGGAGGACCTTCCAGGTGCGGCCAGCGTCGGTGGACTGGTAGACGGTGTCGGTGCTGTCGGCGGCCAGCAGTCGCTGCTCGGTCACGGCCGTGAGCACGGTCGGATCACCGCCTTGCGGCAAGCGGCCGTGCTCGGTCCAGGTGCGGGCGTCCCGGCTGCTGAGCGCGCGACCGTCGGCGGCCAGGGCGACGAGCAGCCCGGGGGCGGGCTCGTCGATCGCGGCCAGGGCAGGGGCGTCGGGGACGGCCGTGAAGGTGCGCCCTCCGTCGATGCTGCGCTGGAGTCCCTTGCCGGTGGCGGCCCACACCGTCTCGGGGGTCTTGGCGTGCGCGGCGAGGTCGAGCAGCGGCAGCCGGGCGCGCTTGTCCCAGCTGTGGCCGCCGTCGGTGCTCGCCCACACCTTGCCGCTCTGGCTGTCGAAGCCGTACAGCCTGTCCCCGGCCTGCTGGAGGGCGTGGAAGTCGGCTTCACCCTCGGCGGAGAGCGTGGTCCAGGTCCGGCCGGCGTCCGTGCTGCGGATCAGGCCCAGGTGAGGGGAGCGGGCGTCGGGGTCGGCGGGTGAGGGGTGGCCGCTGGCGAGGAAGGTGGAGGGGCCGGTGACGGTGAAGCCCATGGTGTCCTGGTAGCGGTCGGCCACCCGGACCGCCTTGCCGCTGCTGAGACGGAAGACGCCGAGGTGTCCGGCGGCGTAGACGGTGTTGTCGGCTGGGTCGACGCCCAGTCCGTGCAGGTGGCCTGTTCCCGGGTCGGGGGTGGCGGCCTGCTTGGTGGCGGGGCCGGTGCTGGTGCAGGCGGCGAGCAGCACGGCGGCGGCTGCGAGGAGGGCAGCGGCGCGGCCGCGGCGCCGGGGTATGCGGGCAGAGGTGATCACGAGCGGATTCCAAGCTGTCGGGGAGGAGCAGACGGTGCGCGGGCGTGCCGGGGCGGGCGCCTGCGGCGCCCGCCCCTGTGGCCGGTGTCCGGTCAGTTCTTGCCGAGCAGCTTGTTCATCTGGGTGATCTCCGCGGTCTGGGAGGTGATGATCGCGCCGGCCATCTTCTTGGCGGGCGCGTAGGCGCCGTCGGCCTGTTCGGTCTTGGCCATGGCCACCGCGCCTTCGTGGTGCTTGATCATCATTTCCATGAAGGCGGTGTCGAACGCCTTGCCAGAGGAGTTCTTGAGCTGGTCCATCTCCTCGGGCGTCATCATCCCGCCGTCGGCGCCGTGCGCGGAGTGGTCCATGGCGCCCTCCGTCGGCACCTCCTCGCCCCAGGAGGTCAGCCAGCCGGACAACGTCTTGATCTCCGGGTCCTGGGCCTTCTTGATGTCCTCGGCGAGCTTCTTCACCTCCGCCGACTCGGCCCGGGACGGCGCGAGGTCGGCCATCTCAACGGCCTGGCGGTGGTGCGGGATCATGCCCTTGGCGAAGGCGACGTCGGCCGCGTTGTGCTGGCCCTGCGAGGCCGACGCGGAGGCGGACGGGGACTTCGAGGTGTGGCCGTCGTGTCCGGCCGAGCTGTCGCCGTTCCCGCCACAGGCGGCCAGGACGAGCGCGGCCGCACCGGCGGCAGCCACGGCGGCGGTACGACGGACGAGGGAACGCTTGTGGTTCATGGTGGTGCAACTCCTTCACCGCGCAGCCACGACAGGGCGCGCGGGTGTTCATGGGATGAGGGCGTGCGATGGCGCGGCACCAGCCACCGGAAGTATCCGGGCCTGGGGGTGCCGTGCGGGCCGCTCTATATCCGCAGGAGTTGCAGCTCAGACAGGTCGGGCGGCGCCCGGCCGCTCCCGGCCGACACCGCAGCTGGCGACACCGAGGCAGAAGCGACGGGCGCGTCCGTCAGGACGCTGGTCAGCGCGGGCGGCGCGTACCCGGAGCCGATGCCGGCCGCCGCACACGTCCCGTCCGCGTGATCGAGGTGATCCGGCCCGCCGTCCGCGTGCGAGCATCCCTCGCTCGCGTGCGCGGCGCCATCGGCCATAGTCATCACCATGTCGTGACCGGCATCCATGCGTGGTGACGGCGCCCCGGCGGGGCCCAGGGCGTGCATGCCCAGCACACCGGTCAGGACCGCCATCACCAGCAGCACGAACAGCCGCCCGGCGGGGCGGCGGCTCGATCCGGTGCTGCTGGTCATGAGGCCCATCGTACGGTCCGCCTTCAGGTCCGCTCGGGCGCGCGCCAGGACAGGGCGACGAGCAGCAGGCCGCCACAGACGATGAAGACGTCGGCGAGGTTGAAGGTGGGCCACCAGCCGGTATGCAGGTAGTCGGTGACCTGTCCGTCGGGAGCCCGGTCGAGGAGGTTGGCGGCAGCTCCGCCGAGGACGGCGGCCAGCGCCCCACCCCACAGGCGCGAGGCCGTCGGGGCGGTGCGCCACAGCGCGGCCGCCACGATCAGGGTGATGAGCCCGGTGACGGCAATGACGGTCCAGGCGGGGGCGCCGGCGGCGAAGGAGAACGCGACCCCGGAGTTGAAGGCGAGCCGGAGGTCGAGCGGACCGCCCTCGATCGGAGAGCCCGGCAGGGCCTGCTGCGCCCACGCCTTGAGGCCGAGGTCGGCACCGGCGAGGACGGCGGCCAGGGCCAGCAGTCCGGCCCGGCGCTTGAGAGCGCCGGGCCGGGCCGCGGCCGTGGTGGTGGGGGCGGTCACTTGCAGCCGTCCGAGCAGGAGGACGCCTCGCCGGCCGCGGCCGACTTGTCGTCGTCTTCGCAGCCGTCGTCGCAGACGAGTTCGCCCTCCCAGGCTTCCTTGCCCTCCATGATCGCGAAGGCGGCGATGACGAATCCGGCGACCGGGTCCAGCCAGGTCCAGCCGAAGAAGGCGAACGCGAGCAGGCCGGCGAAGGTGGACACCGACAGCCAGGCGCACAGCTTGGTCTCGGCGGCGTCGGCGACGACCAGGCGGGAGTTCATCTCCAGACCGGCCTTGCGCTTGGCGCGCGCCAGCCACGGCATGATCACGATGGACACGCCGGTCAGGACGATACCGACCAGCGAGGTGTCGGGCTTCTCTCCGCTGAACAGGTCGCGGACGCCCTCGACGGTGACGTAGGCGGCGAGCGCGAAGAACGTGATCGCGATGAACTTCAGCGCCTTGCGTTCCTTGGCCTCGTCCGGCTCGCCGCCCTTGATCTCCGCCAGCAGCCGTATCAGGACCACCACCGCGGCGGCGACCTCGATGCCGGAGTCGATGCCGAACCCGATCAGCGAGACCGCCCCGGCGGCCGCGCCGGCCGAGATGGCGATGATCCCCTCGATGACGTTGTAGCCGATGGTGAACTTCGCGTACCGCACCGCGCGGTGCGCGGCCGGCCCGGTGACATCAGGAACGGCGGCGGGGGCGGTGCTCATCGGGCGGACTCCTCGACGACAGGGGTGGTGGTTCCGTAGGTGGGGCACAGGTCGACGGCCTCGCCGGTCGCGGCGAGCAACTGCTCGGCGGAGGCCAGCAGGTCCAGCAGCTCGGGGTGCGCCAGCGCGTGCAGGGTCGCGCGGCCCTGCGGACGGGAGGTGATCAGGCCGCAGTCGCGCAGGCAGGCCAGGTGCGCCGAGACTGTGGACTGCGCCAGGCCCACACAGGCGACCAGGTCGGTCACCCGCGCTTCGCCCTCGGCCAGGCGGCGCAGGATCGCCAGGCGGGCCGGGTCGCCCAAGGACCGGAACAGGGCGACCGCCGCCGAGGGCGCCCCGCACGAAGTGGTGGCCGACGGTGTGGCCTCCGTGCTATTCATCGTCATGGAACGATGATAGCCATGCTAGTCGATGTCATCTTTGGGGGGCCGCGTCATGCTGATGAACCGGATCGAGAAAGCGGCGGTCAACAATCCCGCCCGCCGGGCGCTGCAACGCTTCTACGAGGTCCCGGCCCTGCTGCGGCTGGCCGGCGGCCCGCTGCCGCCCGGTGTGAGAGCGGTGGAGATCGGCTGCGGCTCCGGCTACGGCACGAAGCTGATCCTCGACCACTTCCGCGCCGCGCAGGTCGACGCCGTCGACCTGGACGAGACCATGGTCGCCAAGGCCCGGCGCCGGCTGGCGGACCGGCCGGGCCTTGTCCGCCTGGCCGTGGGCGACGCGACCGACCTCAAGTCGGCGTTCGGCGCCAAGGACGGTGCCTACGACGCCGCGTTCGACTTCGCGATCATCCACCACATCCCCGACTGGCGATCTGCCGTCGCGGAGATCGCCCGCGTGCTGAAGCCGGGCGGAGTGTTCGTCTTCGACGAGGTCACCGCGCACGCCCTGGCCCGCCCGTCCTACCGGATGCTGTTCGAGCACCCCGAGCACGACCGGTTCACGGCGCAGAAGTTCCTCGCCGAACTGCCGCGTCACGGCCTGGCGGTGACGGGCGCGTTCACCCGTATCAGCGGCGACTACCTGCTCGGCGCGGCCCGCAAGCAGGACCCGGACCGGGGGTGAGGGCGATGGCTGCCTGGGCGCTGGTGCTGTTCGGTGTGTTCCTCTTGCTGGACGGCGGTGTGCGGATCGCCGTCCAGCGACGCCGTGCCGGGGAGAGCGGTGTGTGGCCGTTGCCTCTGTGCGGGGACGGCCGCCCTGGGACGGTTCGCCCGGGAGTGGCTGTGCTGCGCCGGTCAGCTGGGCGGAGCGTGTCCGTGCGTACGGACGGTCAGAAAAGTGACGGCCTGATGGTCACGTTCTTGGAGACGGTGACCTGGTCGATGTCCGTGACCCGGACGGTGACCCGCAGGGTCCATGTTCCGGACAGCGGCAACCGCAGGCGGTCGGCGGCCCAGTAGCCGCCCTTGTTGGCCAGTTTGGCGTCCAGCGGGCCGATCCGCTGGGCGTTCTGGGTGAGGGTAAGCCGGAGTTCGGGGACCGTGGCGATGCCCTTGTCGGGGCCGTACACCAGAGCTTCAACGGTGTTGTCGCCGACGCGCCCGGGCCCGAAGGTGAGCTGCACCGCGCCGGTGCCGTTCGGGGTGCCGACGTCGAACGGGATTGTCACGACCCGCGCTGTGGGTTCCTGGGCGGCGGCGGTCGCTGCGGCGCTCTGGACGGCGGCGCGGCTGGGCTGGGTTCCGGTGAGCAGCGTGGTGATCGCCAGGACCACGACACCGAGGACGGCCTCGGCGGCGACCGACCGGCGCAAACTACGCCGGTGGCCGTCGGAGGCGGACGGCGAGCCGGATGGCCCAGGGGTGTCAGGCAGATCGCACAAAGTGGGCGTCCCGGCGTCGCCGCCCGTTCCCTCGGCTGTGTCGCTGCCTGAGGAGGCGCCGACGCCGACGGTCTGTGCCACACGTACAAGTTCGGGTGCGGCCGCCGGAAGGGTTTTTGGCAGCCGCTCCTGGGTGAGCTGCGCGGTCCACTGCCGGGAGAACCACGCAGCGGTCAGCACCAGGGCCACCGCACCGACCTTGAAGGTGAGGAGCCTGCCGTACTCGGTGGTGGACACGGCCTCCCACGAACCGACCTGCCGCCACGACTGGTAGACGCCGGTCGCGACCAGGACGACGACCGCGGTGAAGGCCAGCCGGGAGAAGCGCGCAACCGCTGCCACCGGGACCACCACATCGGCGGGTGCCCGGAACAGGGCAACGACCAGCGCGGCCAGACCGCCCAGCCACACCGCCATGGCGAGCAGGTGCAGCACCGAGACGGGGATCGCCAACGGCACCTGGATACCGGCGGAGGCGTGTTCGGCGGCGGCCCAGGTGAGGGCCAGGCCCACGGCGAACAGCGTGCCCACGACGCGTACGCCGATGCCGAACTGCGGTTCCGCGGCGGGCTGATCGACCGCGTGCGCGGCGGCGGGATCGCGCTGCGTCCTGTCAGCTGCGCGGCGGAGGCGGGCCGCGGACAGCGCCACGAGGATTGCCGCCGCCGCGAGCAGCACCAACCGCACGCTCAGGGCCAGTCCGGTCTTGCCCGTGATGGTTTGGCCCAGGAGCGACAGGTCGAAGGCCGCGGTGAGACCTCGGCCGGTCTCGTACGGGCCGCGCAGCAGCAACAGCACGACGGTGGAGGCGAACAGCGCCGTCCAGCCGGCGAGCAGCAGCCTGCGCAGCGGGCGCAGGCCCGCGCCGGCCGGCCAGCAGACGAGGGCGAACAGGGCGACGCCGATCAGCAGGGCGAGGCCGCCGTACGCGACGTAGCGGAAGACGTCGTAGATGCGGGAGACGGCGGTGTCGTCCGAGGACTCGGTGGGCACCACGGCGGCGGTGGCGGACGGCTTGCCGACGGAGAAGGTGAACGCGCCGGAGATCGAGTGGCTGTCCGCGGAGACGACCCGCCAGGACACCGTGTACGTGCCCTCGGGCAGCTTGTCGCGCAGCTTCACCCGGGCGGTGTCCGTTTCCTTCCCCGCATGCGTGACCGCCCCGCTGTCGACCCGCAGGTTCTTCGGGGACAGGACACGCAGGGAGCCGTCGGAGAGGCTGACGGATTCACTGAAGGCGAGCGTGATCTGCTTCGGGGCCGTCTTGAGGACGGAGACGTCGGCCGGTTCGGCGCTGGTCAGGGTGGCGTGGGCGGAGGCGGATCCGGCGCCGCCGAGGAGGAGGGCGAGCACCGTGCCGACCAGGAGCATGACGGTCAGCGGTTTCCTGGTCCGGCGCGGTGCCGTGTGCATGAAGCAGTCTCCAGGTCAGGGGGCGTACGCCGCAGGAAAGGGCTGCGACGGGGGTGTGCGATGGCGGTGGGGACGTGGCCGCCGCTACGACGCGCTCGGGGCCGGGCCCCCGCTCAGGCCGCTCAGTTCCTGGATGGTCCCGCCGAGCTTGGCACGGAAGCCCTCCAGCATCTCCGGCTTCGCGGCGAGGACCCAGCGCGGGCCGACGAGGTACTTGCCCCCGTAGATCGCGGCGGAGTCCAGCCAGGTCTCCTTGTACTTCTCCTCGGGGAAGGTCGTGATGCTGTAGTCGACCTTGGCCGTGTGGCACACGCCCTGGCGCAGTTCGTCCGCGTCAATGCGGATCTTGGGCTTGCAGCCGGTGAGGTTGGCGATCACCTCGACCTTGGCCGGGGCCACGACACCGGCCGCAGGGGCGGCGGATATCTCCGACGGCTTGCTGTTCGGGGACGCGTCGTCCTCACCACCACTGCAGGCCGTCGCCAGGGGAAGAAACGCCAGGCTCGCGGCGAGTGCGGCGCCGCGTATCAGGCGGGCGGTGGGCAGGGTACGGCCGGTGCGTCCCCACTGTGGGTGCTGTGACTGCTCGGGATGCTGGGGCACGTGCCTCTCCGTATCCGGGCTGGGCCTGCCCGCACCAGCGGACAGGCGTACGACAGGGAGTACGGGTGAACATCCGTGGCCGTTCACCCCGTATGTAACCAAAGGCCCGTGGGGCGGCCGGAACACCGCCCCACGGGCCCTCACTCACGCCGAGGCGTGGGTGCGCTCGGGTTGAACGGTGTGCGCGTTGTGCTGGTCCGCCCAGTGCTGCAGGGCGCTCATGCAGGCGTGGTCGAGGTGGCGCAGCCCGGCGAGGTTGAGCTCGACGGGCCGGTCGGCGGGCAGTTGTTCCAGGGTGTCGAGGATGCGCGGCAGGCGCAGGAAGGTGGCGTGGCCGGCGATCCGCACCCGCACCGGGCCGCTGCCCGGGTCGGTGACGTCGATGTGGACGTGCGAGGTCTCCCAGGCCGTCTTGACCACTGCGAGGAGCAGTCCGATCAGGACGCCTTCGAACATGTTGGTGACCAGGATCGCCCCGGCCGTGATCACCAGCACCACGGCCTCGCCCCGGTGTTCGCGCCACAGCGGCCCCAGCTCCTTGACCGGGAGCAGTTTGAAGCCGGCGTGGATGAGGACGCCGGCGAGCGCGGCGGTCGGGATCATGCCGAGGGCGCCGGGCAGCAGGGCGGCGAACAGTAGCAGCCACACGCCGTGCAGGACGCGGGAGACCTTGGTGCGGGCGCCCGCCTGGACGTTGGCGGCGCTGCGGACGATCACCGCGGTCATCGGCAGCGCGCCGAGCAGCCCGCACAGGGTGTTGCCCGTGCCCTGGGCCATCAGCTCTTTGTCGTAGTCGGTCTTCGGGCCGTCGTGCAGCCGGTCGACCGCGGCGGCGCTGAACAGTGACTCGGCGGAGGCGATCAGCGTGAACGCGACGATGGTGGTCAGCAGTCCGACCTCGGCCAGCCGGCCGAAGTCGCTCCCGCCGGGCGGCTGGATCGCCTCCATGAGGCCGCTGACCTTGACGCGGGCGACGGGCAGGTCGAAGACGACGGTGGCGAGGGTCGCCGTGCCGACCGCGACGAGCGGACCCGGCAGCAGTTGTGCCTTGCCGGGCAGCTTCTTCCACAGCGTCATGACGGCGATGGTTCCGGCGCCGAGGGCGACGGCGATCAGGGCCGGGTCCGAGAGCAGGACGTCGACGGCGAGGCCGGGCAGTCCGGCGATCTTCTCCATGCCGGTGCCCGGGGCTTTGCTGTCCGCGAGCGCGTAGAGCTGTCCGAGGATCAGTACGAGGCCGATGCCGGCGAGCATGCCGTGCACGACCGACAGCGAGATGGCGCGGAAGAAGCGTCCCCAGCGCAGGGCGCCGAGGGTGAGTTGGAGCAGCCCGCAGGCGAGGACGATCACGCCGAGGGCGGACAGGCCGTACTCCTGGACGGCGGTGAGGACGAGCACGGTCAGCCCGGCGGCGGGCCCGCTGACCTGGAGGCTGCTGCCGGGCAGCAGCCCGGTGACGAGACCGCCGACGATGCCGGTGATCAGGCCGAGTTCGGCCGGGACGCCGGAGGCGACGGCGACGCCCACGCACAGGGGCACGGCGACGAGGAAGACGACCAGGGAGGAGGTGAAGTCGGTGCGCAGGGCGGACCGGAGGGAGGAGAAAGGTGAGGTCATGGCGTTCTCTCTGTGGGGGAAGGAACGTCGCGTGAGAAGCGACCGGAGCGGACGGGTAGAGCTGTGGTCCGGTCGGGTCACAGGGGCTTGAAGGCGCGGGTGCCGGGCATGGCGAAGAGGACTTCGCCGGTCTCGACGGTGTAGTACCAGCCGTGCAGCCGCAGCCGCCCCGACGACAGGCGCCGGGCGATGAACGGGTAGCTGCGCAGGTGGTCGAGCTGGGTGAGGACGTGCTGCTGGGTCACCTCGGTGGGGTCCTCGCCGAGCCCCTGGGTCTGCCACGGCTCGTCGGTCCTGGCGCGGTGTCCGGCCCGGGCAAGCCAGCGCCGTACGAGCGGCATCGTCTGGACGTTCTGCTCGCGCATCAGCCCCTGGACGGCGCCGCAGTGCGAGTGGCCGCACACGATGATGTCGGGTACCTGCAGGGCCTGGACGGCGAATTCGAGGGATCCGGCGACACCGCAGGCGGCCTGCCCGCGGTAGGGCGGAACGATGTTGCCCGCGGTGCGCAGCTCGAAGAGGTCACCGGGGCGGGCACCGGTGAACAGGGAGGGAACGACGCGGGAGTCGGAGCAGGAGATGAACAGGGCCTGGGGCTGCTGGCCCCCGGCCAGCCGGGCGAACTCCTCCTGCCGGTCGGCGATCTTCTCAGGGAACGTACGGGCGTGCTCGATGAGAGCGTGCATGGGAATCGGCCTCGTAACTCTTCGTGGGGCTCTCAGGACGAAAGGGAGCGAAGAGTGCGTACTGCGCGCGTCCGGGTGTGCGTCAACGAACCGTGGGGAGCGCCCGGTTGGACGCTCGTCCCGCGGTGGTGCGTACCGGAAGTGCGAAGGGTGCGCGCAGCACGCTGCCGATCAGCAGCGGAAGGTCTGCAGAGTGCTGGGGGTGGGCGCAAGTCCGGCGCCCGGGTTCCAGACCTCCCTCGCGGTGCGGGGATGCGCCGGCCCGGACACCGCGGTGAGGGACGCGAGTGACTCGTCCGCGATCGCGTCGGCGGCGAGCGACGGTGCCTCGACGGGGTGACCGGTCCGGGGCGGCAGGGCGAGCGCCTCGGCGTCGGCCTGGTGCTGCTGCGAGCCGGCACCGACATGCGGCACGGCAGATGAGGAACCCTGCTGCTTCCTGGACTCCGGTTCGATCGCGGGTGCCATGGAGGACACCGCGCCGGATGCGACCGAGGAGTGGTGCGGCGTTCCGAAGTGCAGCAGGACAGCCGCGGCGAGCAGCACGACCGCTGCCGCCATACGACGTATCACCACTGGACCCCCGACGCTTCGCTCATGCCGACGCCAAAACGTTACCGGCCTGCGTTCCTTGGACATGCTGAACTCCCGGGTGGAAAAGGTGACATGAGCAACACCGGCACCCTGGTTGCAAGAGCAATCACCCGGTTCGGCGGAGCTTGCCGGATGTAGGCAGCCGGTGAGGACCGGGCGGCGGTGCGGCACTACCCGGAGACTGCGGCGAGTCGGCGCAGGACCGCGGTGGCCCGTGTGCGCAGGCGCCGCCGGACGGGCTCGGGCGAGGCCGCCGCGGCCGGGGGCTTCGCCGCGACGATCTCCTCGCGGACCGCGGCATCGTCTGCCGGCGGGTGGGGCGGCTGGGTGTGCGTGTAGGCGATCTCGGCGCGTACGAGCGCGCCGACGGCGGCGTAGACGTCCATGGGCATGGTGATGCTCCTGCGGTGCAGTCAGGGAAGGGAGGGGAACCGGTGAGGTGCCCGCGCGCATGTCAGGGCGGGGCGCCGGTTCCTCTCAGCAGCGCAGGACGACCGAGCCGAAGGGCGAACCCGGGGCGGACGCACTCGTCACGGCGGGTGACACGTTGCCCGGCGATGAGGCCGCGGGGGCGCCTGGTGTGGTGCCGGACACGGCCGGGGGGTGGGAGAGGTCCGCGAGTTGGCGTGGCCCGTAGCCGGAGGCGTCGCAGGACTGGGGCGCGTCGCCGTCCTGATGGCCTTCGGCGCCCGCTGCGGTCACGACCACCGGCGGTGCCGTTTCGCAGAGGTGCGCGCTCGTCGCGGCGGCACGCAGTCGGCAGCCGTCCAGGTCGAGCGCGGTCAGGTGCGACGGGCCGGGGCTGAACGTCGCGTGCAGGAGGGCCAGGAGCGCGAGCAGCACGACAGCGCCCAGGCCGCGGGCTGCCGCGGGCCTGGGTGCTGTCGTGCCGGGGGTGTGCCGCATCCGGATCTCCTGGTGTGCTCCCGCTCAGAGAACCTCCGGATGCCGGGCGGTGCGGCCTGGATGCGGCCGATCGGGGCCGGGATTCACCCGATGCGGTGATCGGGGGTAACGGAAGTTGCCCGTACGGGCGTCCGCCCAAGACGCATACGGATCCGGGCGGCGCGGGGAATTTCACCATCGCGCCGAGGCTCGGCACCGCGTGGAGCAATCACCTTTAACAAGAACTTTACGTGATCTATTGATTACTCTTTGTGTTCATGTGGGCTGGCTCGGTCTCTCGAAGCAGCCGCTCCGTGGCACGGACCGGAGCGGTGCTCCTGGTGTTGCTGGCCGCGCTCGTACATGTCCTGGCCTGCGCACACGGCCCTACAGCTACCCCGGCTGGGCAGGCCGACACGCCGCTGTTCGCCTCCTCCGCGAGCTGTGGGCAGGCCCCCGAGCGGCCGCAGCAGACGATGGCGCGGCAGGCGGCTCCCGCAGACCACGGCGGTGTGCACTGCTGGGGCCTGGATGAGCCGACGGTTCAGCCCCCGCGCGATGTCGCCCTGGCCGTTCCCGCGGTTCATGACGCTTCCCGCGCCGAATTCCTCGGCACCCAGCCGCCGCCCCCGTCCCCGGCCCTTCAGTCCACGCCCGCCACGCCCGGCGTGTCATCCACCGGGCAGACGCGGTCCCGTATCGGCGTGTGGCGGACCTGATCGTCCCTGCTGCCTAGCCCTCCCTGACGACTCCGGCGCGGCAGCCGATCACCTCCGCCTCTTCCCCCGTTCATACGACCGGTCGCCGTTCGCGGCGCCGGCCGCAGGAGAAGCACGCCATGAACCACCTCACCCGCACCGTTGTGCCCACCTCGCCCGCCCAGCTGCTGGCCGGCGCCGAACATCCGCTGCACACCCCCGCCGGCCTGGTCGGCGGCACCCCTGTCCTGTGGATCGGTGAACCCTTCGCCCCCGCCGGACGCGGCTTCTGGGTCAAGCTCGAAGGCCACAACCCCGGCGGCATCAAAGACCGCACCGCCCTGCACATGGTCCGCGCCGCCCGCGAACGCGGCCAGCTGCTGCCCGGCGCGCGGATCGTCGAGTCCACCTCCGGCACCCTCGGCCTCGGCCTGGCCCTCGCCGGAGCCACGTACGGCCACCCGGTCACCGTGGTCACCGACCCCGGCATGGAACCTCTCATGACCGGCCTGCTCACCGCGTACGGGGCCGAGGTCGAACTCGTCGACACCCCGCACCCCACCGGAGGGTGGCAGGAGGCTCGCCGCCACCGCGTGGAGGAACTCCTCAACCGTCATCCTGATGCCTGGTGTCCCGACCAGTACAACAACCCCGACAACGTGGCCGCCTACGCTCCGCTGGCCCACGAACTCGTCGCCCAGCTCGGCCGCATCGACACCCTCGTCGTCTCCGTCGGCACCGGCGGCCACTCCGCCGGCATCGCCTCCGTTCTCCGTGGCTTCTTCCCCCGGCTGCGGGTCGTGGGCGTGGACACCACCGGCTCGACCATCTTCGGCCAGCCCGCCGCCCCGCGCCTGATGCGCGGCCTGGGCAGCAGCATCTATCCCCGCAACGTCGCCTACGACCTGTTCGACGAGGTCCACTGGGTCGCCGCGCCCGAAGCCGTGTGGGCCGCCCGGCGCCTGGCCCGCCACCACTACGCCACCGGCGGCTGGAGCGTCGGCGCCGTCGCGCTCGTCGCGCGCTGGCTGGCCCGCACCCTGCCCGCCGAGAACCGGGTCGTCGCCGTCTTCCCCGACGGCCCGCAACGCTACGTCGGCACCATCTTCAACGACACCTACTGCCGCGAACACGACCTCCTCGGCCACCTGCCCGCCGACGACCCGGACGAGATCGCCCACCCCGGCGACCGGGTCGTCACCCGCTGGACCCGCTGCACACGCATCGCCGACCCGCTCGCCACCACCGGCGAGCAGAATGCCGTCGAGCAGGCTCTCGCGGGAGCCGCCCGATGAAGACCCTGTGGCAGCAGACCCGCTCCTTCCCGCCCGCCGTACGCCTGTTGATGGCCAACCAGTTCGCCATCAACCTCGCCTTCTACATGCTCATGCCCTACCTCGCCGCCCACCTGTCCGGAGGGCTCGGTCTCGCGGCCTGGGCGGTCGGACTCGTCCTGGGCGTGCGCAACTTCTCCCAGCAGGGCATGTTCCTGATCGGCGGCACACTCGCCGACCGCTTCGGCTACAAGGCCCCGATCATGGCCGGCTGTCTCCTGCGCACGCTCGGCTTCGGCCTGCTCGGCTGGGTCGACAGCCTCCCCGCCCTCATCGCCGCCTCGGCGGCCACCGGCTTCGCGGGCGCCCTGTTCAACCCCGCCGTCCGCGCCTACCTGGCCGTCGAGGCGGGCGAGCGGCGCGTGGACGCCTTCGCCACCTTCAACGTCTACTACCAGGCCGGAATGCTGCTGGGCCCGCTGGTCGGACTCGCCCTGCTGGCCGCCGACTTCCGGCTCGTGTGCACCGTGGCCGCCGCCATCTTCGCCGTACTGACCGTGCTGCAGTGGCGTGCTCTGCCCGCACGCCACGGCGACACGGCAGGCACCACGGCCGCACCGGACGGGGTGCTGGCCCAGTGGCGCACGGTCGTCGCCAACCGGCCCTTCCTGCTCTTCGCCACTGCGATGATCGGCTCGTACGTCCTGACCTTCCAGGTCTACCTCGCCCTTCCCCTGGCCGCGTCCAACGCCCTGGGATCGAAGGGCACTTGGGTCACCAGCGGCCTCTTCGTCGTCTCCGCCGCAGTCGCCGTCATGGGTCAGCTCAGGCTCACCGGCTGGGCGAAGCAGCGGTGGAGTTCCGGGCGGGCACTGGTCCGCGGACTGACCGCGATGGGACTCGCCTTCCTGCCGCTGGCCCTCACCCCGCCCGGCGCCACCGGCGCGGTGCTCGCCGCCCTGGTGGCGGCCGTGGTGCTGCTCGCGGCGGGCAGCGCGGTGGTCTACCCGTTCGAGATGGACACCGTCGTCACCCTCTCCGGCAACCGCCTCGTCGCCACCCACTACGGCCTGTACAACACCGTCTCCGGCTTCGGCATCACCCTCGGCAACCTCGCCACCGGCGCCCTCTGGGACTTCGCCGCGAGGCACGACGCCCTCTGGCTGACCTGGTGCATGCTGACCGTCACCGGTCTCATCTGTGCGGCATCCGTCGCCGCGCTCGCCCGCAGCGGGCGCCTGGCCGTACGAGAGGAACCACAGCTCGCCCCTGCCTGATGCAACCGCCTGGGAGGCCGACCGGAGCGGTCGGCCTCCCAGGTGTCACTCCCCTTCGCGGTCTTGCGCTTGCGGCGCCGGACCGCGAGGAGCCTCCCTGTCGAGGTTCCTGTCCTCCCGGCGGTGCATGAAGTGCACCCATACCAGCAGGACAACGGCCAACACCCCCAAGACCATAAGCAGGATCATCTGGGTGGAAGCGAGGAAGTCGAGCAGACCTCCGCCGGAATCCTCGTGCTCGGGTGCGTACCTGTCATCGGGTGCGGGGCTGTCGGATCCCAGGACTGCACGGACGAAACCGTCCGGGCACCACCCGGCCAATGGGATGGGCATGGCGAAACGCTCCAGGACATCAGTGGTCGCGAACGGTCCCCGGGCCGTGCACGATCACGGCTCCGGGCCGGTCGCACGAGTCGTGCGGACGGATTCGGCGATACGCCGAACTCACGGCCCGCACGGCACGCGCTGATGCCGAAGAACGAGGCAGGCGACAGGAAGCAGCGGAATGTCCGAGGCTCGCCCTCGGGGACGGGACGTCACCGCTTCGTAGGGAAGAGGGAGAGGCAGTCCGAGGAAGCCGGCCAGTCGGAGCAGCCACTGCCGGGCAGGCTCCAGGCAGGCGTTCACCAGCCGGGCGGGCAACTCGCACGCACTGCTCAACAGCCAGGTCAGCGCCACGGCCACCGTGAGGTTCAGGGCGGCCATGGCCGGACTGCTGTGGTGCCACGTGGGCAGCAACCGGTAATGGCCGTCCGAAGCAGCCAGCGGTTCGGTGGTGTTGAGCCAGATCGGCAGGGCCGCCTGCGCGGCCGCGAGGAGCAGCGCCGTCGTACGGGGCGAGCAGACCGCGAACGCGAGGAACGCGCCCACGAATAGTACGGATGCCGCGAGTGCCACCGCCGGCCCTGAAACCGGCGAGTCGCCCGTGGCGTGGTGAAGTCCGGCGGCCAGGGCACTGCCGAGCACCGCGACGGCGGCTGCGCGGACGGCGCTGCCCTTCACGGTTCGGTCACCGACAGACTGGACGAACATGTTGAGGCAATTATCCCTGCCCGGTGTCGCCTTCGAGGGCGGTGTGTCCGACCAGGGTGCGGACCACCCCCTGTTGGGTGCTGCTGGGCACGCTTTCTGGCCGAAAGCGGCCCGGTGGAGCGGCAGGTGAATCCGCCAGACGCTGTTTCCTGGCCGAGCTGTTGTTGCTTCTCGCGGATGGGGCGCTACAGCCACGGCTGGACGCCCGCCAACCCGTAGCGCAGTTGCCCCGTGAAGTACGTTCAGATACCGCTGACTTGGAGGATTCCGACGAGGACGAGCACCGCTCCACCGAACCGCATCATGCCCCGCGCGTTACAGCGCGCGAGCCCGAACGCCTTCAGCGCGCGCCGGAAGCCGATCACGGCGACGAGGAACTGCAGGCCCAGGCCGACGCTGTAGACGAAGGCGAGTATGGCGCCGCGTCCGGCGCTGCCCGTGGTGACGTACAGGCTGAGGACGGCGGCGAGGGTCGGGCCGATGCACGGGGGCCAGCCCCGGCCGAAATGCGTGCGCTTCCCGGGCGGGTTCGAACCCCCACGAGGACGCGGCCCTGGGCCAGGTTCTGAACCAGCCGGGTTCGGCGGGTACCGCCGACGGGGTCGTTCCGAATCCCCGCCCGGGAGCGCGCCGCCTGGTCGCGCTGATCTCTCGGCGGTCGCTCAGTCGCAGGTGACTTCGTCGCGGGGCACGTACTGGGTCCTTGCGGTCTCCCGCTCGACCTCCTCGCCACTGCGACAGACCGGCTGGACAAATCCGCTGACAAGCCGTCCGGACAGTTGACCAAAGCACGAGGTCAGCGCGACGCCCGAGGACATTGCAGATCGGAACCTACAGCTACGCAAGGGACTTCAGTGACCGCACGCCCGGCTGCCCGCCCTGTGCTCGGCCGCGTGGGAACCGCGATCACCTCCGCGCTCCTCGCCGCCAGCGGAGGCGGCTGTTCCGATCGGGCGCAGCAGCGGGCACACTCGGAGTCATCGGTGGCCCTGTCCCATGTGCACGGCTGGCGGTCGACAGCGGCCACAGCGATGCGCTCACCCCATCCGCGCCGGACTGCAGGGCGAATTCGATCGCCCAGCGGCGTCGGCGATCCCGCCCAAGCGCTCGGGCTTGGTGCCGTTGGGCGCGTAGGCAAGCCGGCAGGCGATCCGGTCGGGCCAGGCCCGGCTCCGGCGGGCGAGCACCCACGGCCGGCGGGTGAGACAGTCACTCCGACGCCGCGAATGCTCATCACGGATGGCAGGAGGACGACTACCAGCGGGTCGGGCACTTCGATGTTCAGGCATCCGGTGATGGCCGGAGATGATCGTGGAAGTGACGCGCAGGTCCGACGCGGGCATGGTGCGGCGTCCGACGAAGACGAGACCAATGGGAGGTCTGGTATGCAGGTCACCGCGCTCGGGTGGGCTCTGACGATCGGTGTGATCCTGGCGCTCCTTGCCCTGGATCTGGTGGTGGGCACGGTACGTCCGCACGCGGTGGGCTTCCGGGAGGCGGCCGCCTGGTCCGCCTTCTACATCGCGGTGGCGGTGGTCTTCGGCCTGGTCTTCGCCACTCAGGTGGGGTGGGAATACGGCGCCGAGTACTTCGCCGGCTACATCGTGGAGAAGAGTCTGTCAGTCGACAACCTCTTCGTCTTCGTGATCATCATGTCGACGTTCGCGGTGCCCCGTGAGCACCAGCAGCGGGTGCTCACCTTCGGCATCATCGCCGCCCTGGTCCTGCGAGCGATCTTCATCGCCCTGGGAGCAACGCTGCTGTCGCTGTTCTCCTTCATGTTCCTGCTCTTCGGACTGCTGCTGCTGTGGACCGCGGTGCAGCTGTACCGCCATCGTGACGAGGACCCCGACGTCGAGAACAACGTGCTGGTGCATTCCTGCCGTCGGGTGCTGCCGGTCAGCGACACCTACGTCGGTGGCCGGCTGCTGGCCCGTATCGACGGCCGGCGCGTGGTCACGCCGCTGTTCGTGGTGTTCATCGCCATCGGCGGCACGGACATCCTGTTCGCGCTGGACTCGATCCCAGCGGTGTTCGGAGTGACCGAACAGGCTTACATCGTCTTCGTCGCCAACGCCTTCGCCCTGCTGGGTCTGCGCGCGCTGTTCTTCCTGGTAAGCGGCCTGCTCGACCGGCTGGTGTACCTGTCGAGCGGGCTGGCGCTGATCCTGGCGTTCATCGGGGTGAAGCTGATCCTGCACTGGGGGCACGGCCTCGACTCCGGGGTGCCCGAGATCTCCACGCCCGTGTCGCTGGCGGTCATCGGCGGGGTTCTGGCCGTCACCACGGTGGCCAGCCTGCTCAAGTCCCGGCGCGATCCCGCGGCCCGGGCGCACGCCGGAGCTGTTATCGGCGCCCCGCCCCGCGCTGCGCATGGCGAGCACCGCCCTTCCGACCACTGAGGTCTCCCTGGCCGCGGTCTCGCACGTGAGTGCCACCCATTCCCGGCACGAACGCCTCAGCGGACCCCTGTACATCGGACGGCGACATCGTCCGGTGGGCCCTGACATGGCGGTCGCCCGCTCTGGCCGTGGGACGGCCCACGGTCTGGGCATCCCCATCGGGAAGGTAGGGCGGACACGACTCGGCGGCCCCGACGAGTGGCTGATGGACGGGGCCGGGCAGGTGCTCGGCCCCGACCCAGGTCCTCACCGTAAACCGGGGGCGAAGGAGTCACCCAGCGAGCACCCCTGGGCCACCGGATTGCAACTGGCCTCTCGGCAGAGGCATCTGGAGAGGCCATCTCTACCAGCCGACGCGCTCGCAGCCGGTGTGCTCGGCGGGTTCGACCTGCAGGGTGGCATGGGCGACACCATGGCGATCGCGCAGCAGGTCGCGCGCCTCGTCGAGGACGGCGTGGCTGTCGGCGCGGTCGGCGGTCACCAAGTGGGCCGTTGCCACGTTCATGCCCGAGGTCAGGGTCCACAGGTGCAGGTCATGCACGTCCTTCACGCCGCCGACGGCGGCCAGATCGTCGGCCACGGCGGCCTGGTCCATGCCCGTCGGCACGTGCTGGCCGAGGACGGCGAAGACCTCGCGGCCCAGTGCAACGGCGCGCACCGCGACGAACGCACCGATGGCGAGGGCGACCAGGGTGTCCCAGAGGGGCTGACCGGTGGCGGCCACCAGCCCGCCCGCCAGAATCACGCCGACCGAGCCGGCGGTGTCGGCCACGACTTCCAGGTAGGCGCCCTTGACGTTCAGGCTCTCGGACGCGCCGGACCGCAGCAGGAGCAGCGCGGCCACGTTGACCGCCAGGCCGAGCACGCCCACGACGAGCATGGGGCCGGAGTCGACCTCGGCGTCGCCGCCGATGCGGCCGATGGCTTCGGCGACCACATAGACCGACACGCCGAGCATCAGCAGCACCGAGAGCAGGCTGGCGAACACCTCTGCGCGATAGGAGCCGTAGGTGCGGCGGCCGGTGGTGTCGGGCCGGGTGGCTATCCGGGTTGCCACCAGCGCCGCGCCCAGCGCCACCACGTCGGCGGCCATGTGCCCGGCATCCGACAGGAGCGCGAGCGAGCCCGACAGCAGCCCGTAGACCAGTTCGACCACGAAGAACGAACCCACCATGGCGAACGACACCGCGAGCCGCCAGCGGTGCCGGCCTCCCGCGTGACTGCCCACCCCATGGCTGTGACCGTTTCCGCCCATGACCGCCCGCCCCTTTCACGATGTCTGTTCCAGGCAGGGAAACACACAGGGACCAAAAGGGGCAAAGGCTGCATCGGTGACCGTTGTCATGTCCGTTAACAGGCTCCTGACCTGCGAAAATACAACCGGTCCGAAGGGGCGCGATAGGAGCCGCCCAACGGCGGGCCCGGGTGCGGAAGGGTGATTACGCGACCAACGGCGTACGGACGAACAGCCGCACCACTTCCAAGAGCGCGACTGACTATCCGAAGGCCCGAACTCATGCGACCGCTGTGCCCGACAGGCCCCGCTCCCCGGCGGCCGGCGCGCCGCACGGGCTGCGGGCGCGCCGGCTCGCGGTGCGGCGACGGCCGCGATGGCCGGGCCGGGCGGCGGCGTGCTAGCCCGCCGCAGGTTGACGGATACCCAGGCTCGGAGTGCCGCGACGGCGCAGTTGGCCTGTCACGCCGTCTGTTCGCCCTCGCCCGGGTCCCCGGAGATGAAGCTCATGGCCGACATGCTCAGGGGGCGCGGCGCGGCACCCAGGTGACCTCGCTGTCCTCAGGGCTCCTGAACACCTTCACCCTCCGCTCGGGCCCTGCTTGAGGGCGGCACCGAGCACGTAGTCGCTGCGGACGGGTGAAGGCCCCGCGCACGTCGAGGCCGTGGCGTGGACACCGGCGACCTCGACCCCCATCTGCGGGGCCTTCCCCAGCCGGTGGCCGATGCCGCCCGCGACAGCGTCGCCGGGGCCCATGCCACCGCCCGACGCCTCGACCCTCCGCTCGGCGCGGACCTGACCAACCACGCCGCCGGGGCCTTCACCGACGCCGTGTCCCGCGTCTTCCTCACCAGCGCGGCGGTCTGCCTCGCCGTTTCGGCCCTCATCGCCCTACGGCTTCCCGCGCAGCCTCGTCAACAGCCAGCGGCCGAGGACGCTCGCTAGAGCTAGAGCCCGCTTCAGATGCCCACCGTGAACCCGGCCGACCAGGACTGCATCTGGCTGATGAGACTGCTCCACACGCCGGTCACCATCAGCAGCCCCGTCGCGATCATCATGCCGCCGCCGATACGCATCACCCACTGGTAGTGAGCCTTGACCCAGGAGAACACCCCGAGCGTCTTACGAAAGGCCAACCCTGCAGCGAGGAAGGGCAGTCCCAGCCCAGCGCAGTACGCGACGGTCAGCACGGCCCCGCGGCCGGCACTCGCCTCGCTGAACGCCAGCGCCTGCACCGCGGCAAGGGTGGGGCCGATGCACGGGGTCCAGCCCAGGCCGAACAGCACGCCCAGCATCGGGGCACCGGCCAGGCCGGCCGCCGGGCGCCGGTGCAGGCGCCACTCGCGCCGGATTCCCGGTAGTACGCCCATGAACGACAGGCCCATCACGATGGTCAGCGCGCCGAGGATCCGGATGAGCGGTTCCTGGTACTCCAGCAGCGTGTTGCCCGCGTAGCCGAACGCGGCCCCGAACGAGACGAACACGGCCGTGAACCCGGCCAGGAACAGCAGCGTGCCCGCCAGGATGCGCCCGCGCCGGGCCTCGGCAAGATCCGCGCCGCTGACCCCGGTGATGTACGAGAGGTAACCGGGCACGAGCGGCAGTACGCACGGGGAGAAGAAGGAGACGGCGCCGGCGAGTCCGGCGATGGGCAGCGCGAGCAGGAGGGAGCCGCTCACGACGGTGGCGTCGAGTCCGGCGGCCAGAAGCATCACTCAGTCTCCTTGCGTCCGCATGGATTGACAGGGCTGTCACCGGGGCAGGAACGCGTCCGGATCCGGATGGAAGGTCGCCACCGAGCCGCTGTTCACCTCGTAGAACCAGGCGCGCAGCGTCAGTGTGCCGTCGTCCCGGCGCGGCGCGATGTGTCTGCGGGACAGCCTGGCACGGCCGATTCACGGTCGTGCGGCCGGGGCAACCTTCCGCACCGGACCCGCATACGCGGCGGCACACAGCCGTTACTATCAGCGGCGATGAACCGAGCGGGACACGGCGACAATAGGGCGCGGAGGTCCGTGGGATCGGCCGCCCTCGCGTGCTGGCTGGCCGCGGCGCTGACCGCTCTGTTCGTGTGCGTGAGTGCGGTTGGGCACCACGATGTAACGCGGGGGCCCATTGTGCAGGTCACCGCTGTTGCCCCGACCGAGGCGAGCGCGTCGTCGCACGGTTCCAGGGCCGCGATGCCGGACGGCTGTCCGGCGGGCGGGACCTGCTGCGTCTCGGCGACGCACCATGTCGGGGCCGTCGTCTCCACACCACCCCAGCTCGACCCGGTGGTCCTACCGGAAATGCCCTGCGCATCGAGGCCAACCGGCCCTCTCCTCGCGGCGGTGTCGCAGACGGGCCGCGCGGCGCCGAGCCTCCATGTGCTGCAGGTGCTGCGGACGTAGCGGGATGTCCGGGCGGCTCCCCGTGCCGCTCTCCCTCCATCCGACATCCCCCTTCGTAGCACCGCCGTGCCTTCGCGCGGCGGGGACAAGGAACACCCATGGGTGCCCCCAAGACAGGCAAGTCCGCCCGCAGCTCCGCTGAACGCAAGGCTCATGTGCAGGCAATGCGCCGTGCCGAGAAGGCCCGCGAGCGCCGCAACCGCATCCTCGCCATCACGACCAGCACGCTCGTCGTCGTGTCGCTGGCCGGCTGGGGCGCGTACGCCCTCAACAGCGCCAATGAAAAGGAAGAGCAGAAAACCGCCGAGGCCAAGAAGCCCGTGCAGGGCACGAAGAGCTGGGACGCGAAGAAGCTCGGCCGCAACCACGTCGAACAGGACGTCGACTACCCGATGACCCCCGCGGTCGGCGGTGACCACAAGAACGCCTGGATGAACTGCCAGGGCGACGTCTACGAGAAGCCCGTCGCCGCCGGAAACGCGGTCCATTCCCTGGAGCACGGCGCGGTCTGGATCACGTACAACGACAAGGCGTCCAGCGCCGACACGGAGCAACTGGCCAAGCAGGTCGCCAAGACCCCGTACACCCTGATGAGCCCGGTCAAGGAACAGGCCGGCACCATCATGCTCTCCGCATGGGGGACACAGCTCAGCGTCGACAAGGCTTCGGATCCCCGGGTCGAGAAGTTCCTCACCAAGTACGTCCAGGGCGCACAGACCCCCGAGCCGGGCGCCGCGTGCACGAACGGACTGAGCGCGGCATGAGCGACACCGAAACACTGACCGAAGACACGGACACCGACACGGCGGACGCGGGCTCCATGCCGACACGGCCCACGTCGCGACCGTTCCTCATCGCCACGGCGGTCGTCGTGGTGCTGGCGCTGGCCGCCTGGGCGCTGACCACCTCTCTCTCCGACGACACTGCCACCAGCCCGGTGCCGGCCGTCGACTCCGCCGACGCGGGCTTCGCCCGGGACATGGCCGTTCACCACCAGCAGGCCGTGGAGATGTCCTACATCGTCCGCGACCGGACGGACGATGAGGACGTCCGGCGCCTGGCGTACGACATCGCCCAGACCCAGGCCAACCAGCGCGGCATGCTGTTCGGTTGGCTTGATCTGTGGGAGCTGCCGAAGATCTCCGTCGACGGCTACATGACCTGGATGAAAGACCAGGGGCATGGTGAGCACCAGGCCAAGGGCGGGGCTCTGATGCCCGGGATGGCGACCGACGGTGAGTTGGAGCAGCTGGGCAAGCTCAAGGGGCGGCAGGCCGAGGTCCTCTACCTGCAGCTGATGACCGACCACCACATGGGCGGCGTGACCATGGCACGTGCCTGCGCTCAGCGGTGCGAGGTCCAGGTGGAGAAGAAGCTCGCCCAGGGCATGGTCGACGCCCAGCAGTCGGAGATGGAGTTGATGGCCGACATGCTCAAGGAGCGTGGTTCCGCAGCGCGGTAGCGGGGTGGCCTGTGGCGGTCTACGGCAATCCAAGGCTGCGGACCGCCACATCATCGCGTCTTCAGTGGTCCTTGACGGGCTGCGGATGGGTCAGCAGCCCGCCATGGGCCGCACCCGGGACGTGTACGAACCGGGAGTTCGGCAGCGAGTCTGCGGCAACCTGGCCGCTGCGCGGCGGGAAGTACGTGTCGTGCTCGAAGCAGACGACCAGAGCGGGTGCCGTGATGTCACGGAGCCTGCCCATACGGGTCCCGTCACGCAGCCAGTCGGCGGCTGCCGCCGACTGGCCTCGCTCGCCCTCGGCTGACGTCCACGCCTGCTCCTGTGAGCTGAGCAGGTCCAGCCAGCCGCGGACCTGCTCCTCGTCCTCACACAGCACCGACGGTGCCAGTGTGGAAAGCAGCGTCTGGAGCCGGACGAAGGCGGGCGGCAGTGTCCCGGTGGCCTCGATGAGTTCGGCCTCAGCCCGCAGGACCGCGTCCAGCACGGCGGTGAGCGGCCCGGCACCGGCCATGAGTACGAGCGAGCGCACCAGGTCGGGGCGGGAGCGGGCCAGCAACTCGGCAGTGAAGCCCCCCAGGGAGTAGCCGACGACCGCGGTTTCGCCGATGTCCAGGGCTGTCAGGAGTCCTTCCAGATCCGCTGCCAGCTGCGCCATCGTGTAGGGGGCGGGGGGCGCGTCGGACGGGGCCACGCCGCGTGCCGCATAGGTGACCACCTCGTGCCCGGCTTCCACCAGCGCATCGCGCAGGCCACTGAACTCCCAGGCGACGGGTGGCATTCCGGTCCCGCCCGCCAGGACCACGGGCCGCCCGGTGCCGACTCTCTCGTACGCGAGCCGCACCCCGTTCACGGCGACTGAATCCATCGCCTTCTCCCTCCCCCACGCTTACTTGCTGTAGGACGCGGACCACCCGCCGGACGTTGCCCGGGCAGCGTCCGGCGGGTTGCTATTGCGCAGGGAACGGCTGACAGCGGTCAACTGCCGCCGGGCGAAAACACCTTGCGGGGACAGGGTTAGCGGACCTGGACGAACACCGGGTTCGAGTAGAACCACAGATCGTCCCAGGGGCTCTCCAGTCCGTCGGCGAGCGGCTCCGCCTCGTCGGTGCTCGTGCCGCGCACGCGGGCGTAGAGGTCGGTCTCGACGTTGCGCAGGGTGTACTTGATGACGTACTCGTTGCCGTGCTTGCGCCAGTCGCGGGGGCCGAACCGCGCCACGACCTTCGTGGTGGGGTTGGTGTCGGAGTCGGGGTTGGCGGTCGGGCCGGTGACCTGACCGACGATCAGGTCGACGCGCTGGACCTCCGGGTGGTCGCCGTTCGCGTTCTTGCCGGCAAGCGGCCGGAACCGGATCTCGATGTCGACGTCGCTGCGCTTGCGGCGGCTCACGGAGAGGGTCTCGCCCATGGCCGCACTCCGGCCCTGGCTGCCGGCCGTGAGATCGAGGCTGGTGATCAGGTCGCCCGTGCCGACCCAGATCCGGCCGTTGCGGAGCCCGTCCATGATGTCGGCGTAGTCCTGCCTGGCCAGCACGTAGGTCTTGCTGTACTCGCCGGGCCAGAAGTCGGAGCCGCCGCGCGTCCAGTGCACGTGCGAGTCCGAGGTCGCGGTGATCCACCAGCGCCGGCCCTCGCCCAGCAGCGAATCCCACAGCCCGCCGACACGAGCCGTCATCTGGTCGAAGCCACCGTGGGTCGGGTAGCTGCCGTAGCCGCCGCGCGCGCCGCCGTTGAGCGGGCCGGCCTGGTGGCCGGGAGCCCCCTCGAAACCGACGTATATCTCCGGTGCGGCGTTGTTGCCGTTGCGGAACTCGCGCGGCGTGTCCTGCCCGTAGACGCCGAGGCCGGTCGCCGAGCGTGCCGCGTGATGGGCGATGACCAGCGGCTTCTGCCGCATGTCCTTCGCGGCCTTCAGGAACTCGATCATCTTGGCCTCGGTGTTGCGGCCGGGATCGGAGGGGAAGGCGTCGCGTGCGGCGAAGCGGCTCTCCAGCTCGAACAACTGCTGGGCCTCGTCCGCGTGGTGAGGGATCATCAGCGTGTGGTGGTCCAGCGCCGGGGCGTCGAACTCCATCCCCCAGAACTGGAGAATTTCGGGCACGAGCACGCGTGAGCGCAGCAGGTCCGGATACGCCTGCTCAAGGTTCACCTTCGAGTGCGTCGGCCCACCGTGGTCGGTACACATCGCCCAGGTGAGGCCGAAGTGCTTCGCCATGATCGCGTTGGTGACGATCGGGTAGACGGCGTCGCCGCCCTTCTGGAACTTCGGCGGGTTCGCCGACGTGTCGAACGAGCCGCTGTACTCCGAGTGCACGTGGTGATCGCCGGCACGCCACACTCTTCTTCGGGAGCCGCCGCCCGGCGTGTGGGTGTCACCGTCATCCGCCGCGGCGGGAGTGGCCCCCGCCAGCGGGCTTGCCGCGACCAGGGTTGCCCCGACGCCGGCGTACTTGACCAACTGGCGCCTGGAGACTGCAGAAGGCGCGGGATCCTTGGCGTTCTTGTCCTTCACTGAAAGCCCTTCGATCGAATGCTGCGAGCATGCTGACCGGCAAGTCTCGAAGCGCACACTGAACGCAGCATGAACAAGGGTCGGGAGCGCCGAGGGCAAGCGCGTGATGTCTGGACGTTTGGCGAGCTTCTTCGTCGGACGCCTCCGCGAGGGAAGCTGTAAGGGAGCCCGTCTACTATGGCGCTGCGTATTCGCTTGCGCATTCGGTGGTGAAAGGGAGTCGGGGCCATGCGGCGGCTGGGGGATCTCGAGGCGGAGATCATGGATCGCCTCTGGACGTGGAACCGTCCGGCGACGGTGCGCGAAGTCGTCGACGACATCAACAAGACCCGTCCCGTCGCGTACACCACGGTGATGACCGTCACCAACATCCTGTACTCCAAAGGCTGGCTGCTGCGCGGCAAGCAGGGCCGCGCCTGGCTGTACACCCCGGTCCGCAGCCGCGAGGCGTACGCCGCCGCGCTCATGGAGGACGGTCTGGGAGCCAGCAAGGACCGCCCGGCCGCGCTGGTCCACTTCGTCGAGAACATGTCCGAGGAGGAAGTGGCCGCCCTGCGCAAGGCCCTGCGGAACGTGGGACGACAGGACAAGCCGTGAACGCGGCCCCCGTTCTGATCGCCTACACCGCAGCCATCGGCTTCGTCGCCCCGCACCTCATGCTGCGCAGCAGCTGGCCGCACCGCGCGCCCGCCCTGGCGGCGGCGGTGTGGCACGCCCTGACGGTCGCGTTCTCGATCGCGGCCACGCTCGCCGCGTACAACCTGGCCGTACCGACCGAGCACCTGCACGCGGGACTGGTGGGCCTGCTGCACTCCTGCGGACTTGACGTGGGATCAGCCCACCCGGACCCCGACACCGCGGACCGGCTCGCCGTCGCCCTGCCCGCCACCATCGTGGTGGCCCTGGCCGCGAGCTTCGCCTTCCACCTCGTACGAGCCCGCCGGGCACGCACACGACACCGCAAAGCCGTGGACCTGGTGGGCCGCCACTCGCCCCACCTGAACGCCACCGTCCTGCCCTACGACGTCCCCGCCGCCTACTGCCTGCCCGGACTGCGCCCCCGGATCGTGATCAGCGACGCGGCGGTGCGCCGGCTGACGCCGGAGCAGCTCGACGCGGTGCTGGCACACGAGCAAAGCCATGTCGCGGGCCGGCATCACCTGGCACTGATCGCCGTGGAGGCGTTCGACTCCGTGTTCCGCCGACTGCCGCTGGCCCGCCACGCCCGGGAGCAGACGGCCCTCCTGCTGGAGATGGTCGCGGACGATCGCGCCCTGCGCAGCCACTCCCAAGACACGCTCGCCACTGTCATGTACGAGATGGCGGAGGCCCGTGCCCCGGCGGGGGCATTCGCGGCAGGAGGTCAGACCGTCCTGATCCGCCTGCAGCGAGTCCTGGGGCCGCGCAGGACCCCGCACCCCGTCCTGCGGGGTTCGATGGCCGCCGCGGCCGTGACCACTCCGCTGCTGCCTCTGGTCATCGCGTGCCCGCCCGGTCTCGGCTGACCGGCGGCACCTGAGACTGGTGTGATTCGGACTCACTTGCGGGACGAACTACTAAACTACTAAGTTCTAACGCGCTTGCTCACTGGCAGCCGTGCACCGATCCGACGGGCACGCTCAGTTGCTTGGTCCAAAGACGCGCAGAGGAGCCACCCCAGCATGGGAACGCACCGTCGGCCGAAGCCGCCCAGCCGCGCCCGGATCGCCACGCTCGGCATGGCCGCCGGCGCCGTCAGCCTCCTGCCGACGCAGGCCCAGGCGGCCCCCAAGCCCACGGTGGACGAGGTGCGCCAGCAGGTGGAGAAGCTCTACGAGGAGGCCACGGCTCCCACAGAGGAGTACAACCGCATCAGCGCGGAGCAGAAGAAACTCCAGCGAGAGGCCGACCGCGCGCGGGACCGGCTGGCCCGCAAGCAGCAGGAGGTCAACGAACTGCGGGAGAAGATAGGCCCGTTGGCGGCCGCGCAGTACCGCAGCGGCGGCATCGACCCGAGCGTGCAGCTCTTCCTGTCCGGTGACCCGGACGACTATCTCGAACAGGCCGAGATGCTCGACCGTACGAGCAACCGACAGGCCGACGCCCTCGGGGCGATGCAGGCCAAGCAGCGCGAACTCACCCAGGAGCGCCAGACCGCCCAGGAACGCCTGAAGGACCTGGAGGAGACGCGTACCAAGGCCGCCAAGAAAAGGGACGAGGTCCAGGCCAAGCTCACCAAGGCGCGCAAGCTCCTGAACAGCCTGACGGCCGCACAGCGCGCCAGAATGGAAGCCGACCAGGAGCGGGACGACGCCGCCGCGGGCGTCAGCGACTCCGCCGCCACCTACAACGGCCCGGCGAGCGGCCGCGCCAAGGCCGCGCTCGACTTCGCGTACGCGCAGCTCGGCAAGCCCTACGAGTGGGGCTCGACGGGCCCCAACTCCTTCGACTGCTCGGGGCTGGTGGGCGCCTCCTGGCGCACGGCGGGGGTCTCGCTGCCGCGCACGGTCAAGGAGATGTACGACGCCGGCCGCAAGGTCGCCCGCTCCGACCTGCAGCCCGGCGACATCATCTACTGGTACAACGACAACCAGCACAACGGCATGTACGTCGGCAACGGCAAGGCCATCCACGCACCGCGCACCGGCAAGAACATCGAGATCGTCCCCCTCGACAGCATGCCCTTCTTCGCCGCCAGCAGGCCCTGAACACCAACACCCGTACTCCTGCCGGTTCCCGCGCTCTGCGTCGTCATCTCACGACCGAGGCCGTAGGGATTCGTCCGCGACGTCGATGCCAGGTGCCGCAGGACTCAGAATTCCGGCACCCGATATCCCGGTGCGGATGGGGGCTCACGTCCCCGACGCCCTGGGTTGAAAATCCGTCAGGCAGAGCCAGTTCCGCCGCGCCGAACGAGACGTCGAAACGGTCGCACCAGATGCTCACACTCATGTACTCGGCCGGGTCGACATCGGCGGGCAGGACGTAGTTCTGGTCGCCCTTGTTCCCCTTCAGTGCGCCGAGATTCTCTGAGGGCGAGGGCGAGGATCTCGGGGCACTGAGTGGAGGCAACGTGCAGACCTCGGCGGACACTGCCGCCGGGGTCCTGCACTGTCCAAGATCTTTTCGCCGACAACCGCTGTACGGAGAGAACGACCCCTGAAGGAAGCCGCGGTGATCCCCTCCCCGCTCCGTACGAAGGGGCAACGCCCGGCGCGGCGGGCCCCGACAGGCGCGGTCCTCACGGACCCGATACGCGCGATACTGGAGAGATGAAGGTCGAGGTCTTGGCAGTGCTGGACTGCCCGAACGCCGAGCCCGCCGTCCTGCAGGTGCGTCGGGCGCTCGACACTCTCGGCTTGCACGACACCGAGGTCACCAGGCGCGTCATTACCGACCAGCAGCAGGCCGAACGGGCAGGCTTCACCGGGTCGCCGACCATCCTGCTCAACGGGCGAGACCCGTTCGCCGAGCCCGGACGCCCCGCGGGACTGGCCTGCCGGGTGTACCGAACTACACACGGATTCGCCGGCACCCCCGACCCCGGCCTGCTCCTGCAGGCACTCGAAACAGCCTCCCCATCCTGACCTGGAAGCCCCTCGCCCCATCAAGATCACCCCAGAGTGTCCTTCGGCTCACTTGGGCCCCCTCGCCAAGGGCTGGCCGCCATGCTGGGGATCGCGGGCAATCCACAGCACGAGGTACGCGATCCAACCCAGCAGCGCGGTGGCGATCAAGTAGGGGGCGTGGTTCTTCATCGCAGGGTTTCCTCCAGGTGTTCCGCACAGGCGTAGTCGGCTGGCGGCGGCAAGGGCTCGACGGCGGGCGGCCGCTCGGCTGCCGAGTGATCTTGTAGCAGCCGGGAGGAGAGCAAGTAGGGTATGGCCTTCGTCACAGCTCCGAACGGGGATAGCGACACGATGCGCTGCTGCTATGCGACACCGACCACGTCGCCAGTCGCCTCGTAAAGCGACACGACCTGCGGGGGACACGGTCTGTGCGGGAACAAACCTGCTGGACCGGCTCGGTGCCTCCCCATCCGCGTTCGGCGTGATCATGGGCATCGGGGGTGCTGGCGGGGTGGTCGGTGCGTTGCTCGCGCCGAGGATCGCCGCCCGGATCGGTATCGGCCCCACGATCATCGTGGGGTTCGCGGTCAGTCCCCTCGCCCAGGTGCCCCTGCTGTGTGCCGGGCCAGGACTGCGGTGGCAGATCGTCCTGGCCAGCACGCTGGCGGTGCAGTTGTTCTGGGCGACGGCGTCCGGGACCAGCCAGCGTTCCCTGCGCCAGGCCGTGTGCGACCCGGCCTTCCAGGGCCGGATGCAGTCCGCCAGCACCACGCTCACCGCCGGGGCACGCCCGCTCGCCGCCGCCACCGCCGGCGGCCTGGTCCTCCTCCTCGACGTCCGGGCCACCCTCGCCGTCGGCGCGCTCCTCCAAGTCGTACCCGTCGTCCCGCTGCTGGCCTCACCCGTCCGCACGCTGCGGAAGATCCCCACCCGCGCGGCCGTGCCGCCAGCCCGAGAAGGAGCCCCTTCATGACCACCGCGTCCACTGCGGCCGTGACCTACTGGGAGCCGCTCTGGTCCCAGGGCCGCCGCTACCGGCAGCTCGACGACACCGAGAACCGGCTGCTGGAAGACCACCTCGGCCCCGGTCGCGACCGCCCCGCCCTCGACATCGGCTGTGGTGACGGCTCGCTCGCCCGACGCCTCGCCGGACTCGGCTACCGCGCCACCGGCATCGACTGCTCCCCCAGCGCCATCGAGCTCGCCGCCGCCCAGGACACCGGGCCCGGACACGAACCGGCCTGGCGGTGCATGGACATCACCACCGACGACCTCCGTGTCCTGCCCGAGCCGGCGTACGCGGTCGTCACCTGCCGCTTGGTCTACCGATGGATCGACGACAAGGCCGCCTTCCTCGACCGCGTCCGCCACCTCCTTGCCCCGGGCGGGACCTTCTGGGTGGTCACCGAGATCGCCGGGCGCCGCCCCGCTACCGACCCTTTGCGGGGCCTCGGCATCACACCCGCGCAGGCGGAGATCCTCACCGCGGGCTGGTCCGCCGTCCAGACCGCCGACCTCGACGTCCTGCGCTGCTACGCCCTGCACCCCTGATCCCTGCCCCGGCTACCGGATGGAGAACCTGGTGACCAACGAATCGGACACCGTCGAGACCTGGAACGTCTACGGCGCCCACCAACTGGCCAGAAGGGTGGAGCTGCCCGAGCTGGACCGGTGGGACTGGGGCATCCCCGACATCGGTCCCGGCATCGAAGCGCTCGGCGACGTAGACGGGCTGCGCGTCCTCGACCTCGGCAGCGGCCTTGGCCGGCATGCCGCTTACCTCGCCGCCCGGGGTGCCGACGTCACAGCCGTGGATGCCTCCCCCGCCCAGCACCAGCGCGCCCTCACCCGCTACCCGGACTCCCCGGGTCTGCACCTGGTATGCGCCGACGCCGTGGCCCACCTGCGCGACGCCGATCCGTACGACCTGATCTACTCCGTCGGCTCCATGCCGTACCTGGACCCCGACCGGCTGTTGCCCGTCCTGGCCAACAACCTTGCACCGGGAGGCCGACTGCTCTTCTCGGCGCTGCACACCAACTCGGACGGCACCGGGCCGTCGGCCGAGTTGATGCCGCGCCCCGAAATCCTGCGGCTGCCCGGTACCACCGAAGACCACCGGGTGAACATGTGGGTCCTCACCCCGCAGCTGTGGGAGGACCTCTTGGTCCAGCACGGGCTCAGAATGGAGGCGGTCACCGCGATCGACTCCCCGAAGCCGGACAACCACGTCTCCTACCGGCTGTACGCAGCCCGGCACCTGCAGCGGGTGCCCAGCCCGGGCGGTCACGCCGGGCCAGTCCCCCGGACCGATGACCGAGCCGTCGACCGGAAGCCGACGGCGGTTCCAGGGGGAGCCACACCGTGGCCGCGCTGACGGACGATCCGCGGTTCGCCGCGACAACGTTCGTGGTGATCGACTTCGAGGGCCTCACCCCGGCAGGACGGCCCGCCGAGCCGATCGAGGTCGCGGCGCTGGCGCTGCGCCCCAGGGATGGCCGACTGGTGGAAACCGGCCGGTTCGAGGAGCTGATGCGCCCGCCTGCCGACGTGCCCGTGACCGCGCGGGACGTCCAGCTCAAGGGCATCACCCAGCGAATGCTCACCTCGGCGGCCCCCGCTGCCGAGGTGATGGCGCAAATCGAGGCGCGCCTGACTACGCCGCCGTACCGGCTGGTCGCCCACCACGCCTCCACAGAAGCCGGAATCATCGCCCGCCAGGCAGAACACTGTCCCGTACTCGCCGCGACGCCGCTCTTGGACACGTTGCGCCTGGCCAAGGCCGTCGTGCCCGGTCTTGGCTCCTACGGACTGGACAGCCTGCTCGGCCACTACCGCATCGCCAAGCCTGCCGGACGGCACCGGGCGATGCCGGATGTCGAGGTCACCGCTCAGGTGCTGATCCGCCTCCTGGACGACGGGTGCGTGGGCGGCCGGTGGAGCACGCTGCTTGAGCTGGACATGGCCGCCGGATTGCAGCCCACCCAGCCGCCCCCGGCTTCGGACGCGGAACAGGGGGCCCTGTTCTGAGCGGCGGCCCGCCGCAAGGAGACGTCGCGCGGCCGACGCCCCCCGGAACCACACCCGTAAGGAGACTCTCCACCATGAACGTCCCGCACCTGCCGTCGCTGCTTGGGGTGTTCGCGCACCCGGACGACGAGAGCCTCCTGGCTGGCGGCGTGCTCGCTCAGCATCACGCCTCCGGCGCCCGTACCGCCGTCGTCACCGCGACCTGGGCGCCGGACAGCCGCCGCACTCCCGAACTCACAAACGCCTTGCATGCCTTGGGCGCCGGCGCCGCACGCCTGCTCGGCTACAGCGACGCCCGCAACCCCGAGGCGGCCCCCGGCCAGCCTCGACTCGTGGATGCTCCCCTCGACGAAGCAGTCGGCCGCCTCGTCGCTCACATCCGGGCCTTCCGGCCCGATATCGTCGTCGGGCACGACTCGGTCGGCCAGCTGACCGGCCATCCCGACCACGTACGCACGCACCAAATCACTCTGCTCGCCGTCGAAGCGGCCGGCCTCGCCCACCTGTATCCCGAAGCGGGCCCGCCCTGGCAGCCGACTGCCCTGTACGCGGCTACGCACCCCGAGTCCGGTGTGGGCCTGCTCGGCCCGCTGTTGGAAGGGGTGGGCAAGTCCATCCTCGCGGTACCGGACTCGTACGTGACCACCAGCGTCGACGTCACACCGTGGGCCGACATGAAGTGGGCCGCGATCCTCGCGCACCGCGGCGAAGTCGCACGCGAGCGTTCCCTGCCCGGCATCCTCGCCCGCCTTCCCGAATCCGACCGCAACCGGATCATCCAGACCGAGCACTTCACCCACCTCACCGCCGGCCCTGCAAAGGGCGACCCCGTCCAGCTGACCCACTGACACCTCGGCCCTGTGCCGGCCGCCTTTCACCGCGTCCACGAGCAAGCACCTAACCGTAGGAGAGCGATGACGACGACTTCTGCCCCCGACGAGCGCCTCAGTGTGACCAGGGCATTGCGGCTGGCGGTCGCGCAGAGCACGGTGCCGGAGGACCCAACTGACCGAGGTGCACTGCGGGCAGCCGGGCAAGAGATCCGGGCCCTGATGGTCGAGGCCGCCGAGGCAGGTGCGCGGTTGGTGCAGTTCCCCGAGGGGGCGATCACCTACCCGAGCAAGCACGTCATGGCGGCGGGCCCGGCCGGCGAGCTGGTGCCGGCTGATTGGAGTCGTGCCGCGTGGGACGTGATGCGCGAGGAAGCGGAGTCGATCACCGCGCTGGCGGGGAAGCTCGGGCTGTGGACGGTGTTCGGATCGGTCCATCCGCTCACACCGCCGAACCGACCGCACAACAGCCTCTACGTCGTCGCCGACCGCGGCCAGCTGGTCGCACGGTATGACAAGAGGTTCCTGTCACACACCGAGGCTTCCTACCTGTACTCCCCTGGACACCAGCCGCTCGTCATCGAGGTGGACGGCATTCGGTTCGGCTTCGCATTGTGCATTGAGGCCAACTTCCCCGAGGTGTTCGACGAGTACGAGCGCTTGGACGTCGACTGCGTCCTGCTGTCGGTGATGGTCGACGACGCGCCCCGTGCCCGTGTCGCGCAGGCGTACGGGACGCTCTACAACTACTGGCTCGGCTACTCGGTCCCGTCCCAGTTCAGCGCTACGGTGCCGTCCGGGGTCGTGGCGCCCGGCGGGAGGTGGCTGGCGCGCTGTCCCGCGAACGGACAGCCCGCCCTCGCGATCGCGGACATCGACCTGGACTCGCAGGACGAAGACATCGACGTGGCCGTTCGCTGCGCCCGCCCGTGGCGGCGCACTGCGCGGGCCGGACTCTACGAGGAGCGGATCCCCGTCGGGGATCCGCGCAGCGAAGTACGCACCACGTTCTGAAACTGCCCTGCCCTCGGCATCCCCCCTGCCCAGGTCGCGTTGCCGGGCAAGGCGGGCGGTGAGAGCTGGCGCCGTGCCGTCGGTTCAGTGGCCGGGGCTTTGGCGTCGGAGGAACTCCCGGGCTCCGCGGAGGCGGGTGGCGAGGTATTTCTGGGTGACGCGGCTGTCGAGGTGGACGCGGAGTGCGCCGGGGAGGCCGCTGCCGGCGCGACGGGCGGTCGGCAACAGCGATGCGTCAAGGCCGTCTCGCTGTGCAATGAGGGTGCCGAGTTCGTGGCGAGTGACGGCGTCCGGGCCGGCGAGGTGAAAGATGCCCGCCGCATCGGACAGGGTGAGCTCCCACAGTGCGGCGGCCAGATCGCCGACATGGACGGGGCACCGGACATCGTCCGTGAACAGGGCCCCGTCCCGCGTGCCGGCGACCAAGGCGTGCACCATGCGTTCGTGCTCGGACCGGCCATCGCCGATGATCAGCGAGGTCCGTGCGACGACGGCGCCCTCGTCCAGCAGGCGCACGGCGGTTTCGGCCGCAGCCTTCGCCGCCCCGTACGGCGTTACCGGGTCGGGTAGGCACGTTTCGTCGTACTTGTCGTGGCGGCGGCCGGAGAAGACGGCGTCACTCGAGACGTGGACCAGGCGGATTCCCCGTTGAGCCGCGGCTTGAGCCAGGCGCATCCCGCCCTCGGCCGTGACTGCCCACTGGGATCCGCCACTGCTCGCGTTGACGACCGCCGTTGGGCTGACAGCGTCCAGGGTCTCTCGCAGGCTCGCAGGGTTGCGCAGATCAAGGCGGTGCCACGTCACTCCGGCGATCTCGCCGGGATGTGAGTGGAAGGTGGCGGCCGTCTGACGGCCCGCTGCATGTCCCTGGCGGGCCAGCTCGGCGCCCAGGAACCCGCTGCCGCCCACGATCAGTACCGTCATGCTTTCCACGCTAGGACAGCAACGTCCGTCCCGGGGCGGAACGTGAAGTGCATGGTGGGAGAGACGTCCAGCCGGTCGGTGCGGAACATCGCCTGCTCCGCCACGATCGACCGGCGCGGGGCCGCACGTGCCGTCCTGTCGTGAGGTCATCCGCACACCGCCTCGGGTGATCCGTCGTCGGGCCAGGTCGGGCGGTACGGGTCGTCGATGTTCCACCCCCGCCATGCGGGGTCGCGGAGCTCGCCCGTGCTCTCGTCGACCACGCCCTCGGGAACCAGCCGCAGCCGGGGCCGGGCGGGCCGGCGTCGCTCGACGGCGTACTGCGTGCGTTCGGTGAGCCACTGCCGGTACCGGCGCCGCTGGTCGCCGTGTCGTTTGCGGCGCCTTTCGCCCAGGCCGGCGGTGCCCCGGGTGAGGGCGACGTGCTCGAGCTGGTCGGGGTCGGGGCGAAGGCCTTCGCCGTCGGCCAGGTGGCGGGGCAGGTAGACCAGGCCGTCGGCTTCCTCGGCGAGACCGTCTTCGACGAGCTTGTCCAAGCGGCGGCGCACCGTGGTGCGGTGCAGGCCCGTCGCCGTGGCCAAGGACTCGACGTCGGCGCCGTCGAGCGGGTCGAGGGCGGCGAGGATCCGGGCGCCGGAGGTGCCGTGGGCGTAGTGGTGACAGGCGTCGGTACCCATCACGGCGCCCAGCGCGCGCGTGCTCACCTCCCGCTCCGTGTGCGCGCCCGGGACACCCTCTGCCCCCCTCTCCCCCGAGGCTGGACGGTGTCCCGGGCGCGCACACGACTCCTGGTCTTCGGGCTCTGTCGGGGGGATGCGCAGGGACCAGGCCGAACTGTGCTCTCCTGTGCCGGCCGCGACCAGGACCAGCCACCGGGCCGCACGCAGGCGGGCGTTGCTGGCTTCCACGGTCGAGCGGGCGCATCCCATCAGCTCGGCCAGCTGCCGTACCGAGACCTCGTGCTCGAGTCCGCCGGCCTGTTCGGCCAGCTGCAGCCGCGCGGTGAGGTTCTTGAGATCGGTGCCGCCGCCGGGCCCCGGCCACACGACGGCTTCGACGGCGCCCCGCAGGCGGGCGATCGCCACCATGGCATCGGCCCGGCACACGATTGTGCCGGAAGTGCCCACGTACGCACGTGCCTTGTCGAGCATCCCGGCGAGCTTGCCCTCGACGTACCGATCCCCCTTGCGCGAGCGCAGCGACCGCGCCCAGGCGCCGCCCGCCGTCGGGCGCAGCACCAGGGCCTCCCACCACTGCGCGAGGGTCCACTCCCGGCCGGGCTGGGAGACCGCGACCGCCAGGGCCATCGTCAGCCGGTAGCCGGAATCGGCGGCTGTCCTGCCCGCGTACCGGCCCTCGGTGTCGCCCTCCAGTAGCAGTCGGCGCGCCCGCCCCGACAGACCCGGCAGCCCTTGCACCCACTCGGTCAACGACGGCCGTCGCACCGGCCGGTGCGCGACAGCAGACCGTACGGGACGGTTCATGCCCCCACCCCCGCCTCGCTGCCACGTGCCGGCGAGCCCGGCAACGCAGGGGGCCGTCGTACGGACATCGCGCGCTCGGGCGGCGCGGGGCGGATCAGGCCACGGACCTGGGCGGCCGCTTGCGCATACCAGTCGGGTTCGGCATCCGCTTCGGACGTGGGCCGGGCGGCCCGCAACGCACGCAGCTGGTCGTTGAGGAGCGCGTGCGCCGTGTTGAACCGGGCCATCTGGGCGGCCTCTTCAGCGGCCTCGCGGGCCGCCTCGAGGCTGTCGTGGAGGTGGCTGCGCCGCATCTCGGTGGCGAAGACCTTCTCGTACTCGGCCTGGGCCGGCGGCTGGTGAGCGAACCAGTTCACAGCCCGGCGCTGCAAGGCGCCCAGCTGGAGTTCCGCCGCCAGCCGCGCCGCGAGCGCCACCGATTCGGCGAACACGCCTCCGCCCGCAGCCAGCAGGTCCTTCACCGCCTGGTCGACCGCTCTACGCATGGTCCCTTTAGTCCTGCGAACGGCATCAAGCCGGTCGGCCTCGCCGCTCATGCCCCAGGTGGCCACCGCCACGTCTACGGCCTCGGCCACCAGTTCCTCGACGCGGCGCTCGTCGCGGCACCGGCAGCACAGACCGGCTGTCTCCGGCTTCCCGCACACCTTGCAGGCCAGTGCCCGCTGGGCGGTCTCCTGGGCCGCACGCTGGGCCCGCTGCTCGGCCCACACCCGCTCACGGGCGTGCCGCTGGCGGAGTGCGTCCTCGCGGCGCACCGCGGCCGCGGCGGCCTCCCGCTGCCAGCACGCGTTGAGCTCCGCCTCGAACACCGGCCGGTCAACCCGGCCGCCGGCCAGAGCCGTTGTCGCCTTGGTGAAGGCGCGGGAGCGCAGCGCCCGTCCGTCCAGGACCAGCATCTGGCAGGCGGCGCAGTCGGCCCAGGTGTCCATCCGTCGTCCGTCGTCGCACCGACTGTCAGGGCACAACGCCCGGCGCGGCAGAGCACGGCCGACCAGCCACCCCACCGGGTCGGTGACCGGCACCGTGCCCTGCTCGGTCAACCGGCGCTTGAGCCGTTCCCGGAGAACCCGCTCGGCATCCACCCCTGGACCGCACGCCCCCGAGATCTCGCGGAGCCGCGCCTGGACCACCTTCGTGACGTAACGCCTGGTCGTCAGCCGGTCCAGCCGGCCCCACACCATGGCCACCGGCTCCAGCACACGCTCCAGCCCTTTGGGCACCTGAGCCCACACCGGCGGCGGCCCCCCCGACGCTGACCGCCACGCCTCAAGCGTCGACACCGCGGCCGACGAACCCGACTCCCCCTCCGCCAGCAGCAGATCAGGCTTGTCCCCGCGAAGCGGGCCAGCCCCGCCGTCGACGACCGTCACGTCACCGTGGAGACCATCCTCCAGCGTCGGGGAGTTCCCGCCCTCGCACGCGCGTACCGGCTGACGGCAGTACCCCGACGCGGCTTCGCCGGAAAACCCGAAACCTCCAGCACCCTCACCACGTACATCAGCCACAACAGCGTGGTCGGCGTGAGGGTCTGCAGCAGCGCAACTCGCCTCGAACGTCTCAAAGACGACCTGACCTGCGAAAAGATCGCTACCAGCGTCGTCGAGATCCCTGGGTGCAGTTCCGGAACCCTCCTCGGCGCCCCCAAGGTCATCCCACGACAGCTGCCGCCACCCATCCCCCTCCACCACAAGCACGTCGGACTCTTCACGCCAGGCACACCGAACACAGCGCGCAGCATCACCGGCAGACGCCGGATCAGCAGACGCAGAACTCTCCAGCTCGGCATCGTCCGGGACCGCGGCCGCGGACCCATGCGCGGCCGCCACCGTCGGCACCACGAGTCGACCCGGCGCGACCGTCACCGCTTCCGCGGCAACAAGCCGGCCCAGCACCGTCGCGGCCACCGGCACACGGCACCCCAGCATCCGCGCCAGCGTCACCGCCGCCCGGCCATGACGAGCCACCTTCTTCGCCAACGGCCCACCGACCAACGGAACCCGCCCGTCCGGCCGTGCATGCAGGGCGAGCAGAACCAGTGCCAGCCGATCCGACGCCGCGCCCCTCCCCCGCCGTCCCTTCTTCACCAGCAGACCAGGAGGCGTGGCGCACTGCTCACCCCACCCCGGAGCGAACAACTCCTCCAAAAACCGCAGCAGCGTCGCCAACTCGGCCTTCGTCAACGCCAAAGGTGCGCCGACGTCGTTCCGGGCCTCCCACAGAGCTTCCACCCGATACTCGACACCGGTCGGCAGCCCGTCGCCGCCCCGCAGCACACGCGCAGCGACAGCATCAACGTCACGAAGAACGTTGATTACTTCGTGGTCGACGGTCGACTCCGACACCCCGAGCCAACGACCCAGCTCCCTGGCCGTGATCTCAACCCGGCAGCTGCCATGGCTGGCCTTCGCCATCAGCACGAGGGTGCCGAGACGCACAACATCCTTGCGGCCGGCGAGCCTGGGATCGGAAAGCAGGGCGCGGACGGCCGTCAACAGCCGGAACCCCATGCCGCGCCCCAGCTGTAGGGCCAGAGTCGGTCGGTCGGCCAGGTGTGGAGAGCTTGACGAGACGCCATGCGAGGGCGCTCGCCCTGGAATTTTCGACTTCTTGGGTAGGCTTTCGCCTGCTTCAGGCATGACTGAGCCGACCCTCGTACGGGTAGCTATGATCTGCTCCAGTCGAGGAGGTACAAGGACGTCCGTCATCGCCACCCGGCGCGCTAGGCCGTAGCAGAACAGCCGGGCATGCGACGTGATTCAGCTAGGGATGTCGGTTGTGCCTCACCTCCTCGACAACAGCAGTGGCCCGGGACCGCAGATCCCGGGCCGTCCTGCTACATGAGCCCCCGCAGGGCGTTTCTCAGTGGAGCGTGCCGGAAGCCAATGCTTCGCGGTCGACTCCGGCTGCTGGCCTCTCGGCGGAATGCCCGGCGAGTCACTTTGTTTCCCGGTCAGGACGCCGGCCAAAGTGCTTGAGCTGGGGTCCGTACTCGTTGCGAAGGCTTATGTCGTCCACCGGACGACGGATCAGCCCGCCGTCCGGAAGGCCGTAGAGCTCGGACCAACGAGACTGTGCACCCTTTGTTTGGTGCTCGATGATTCGGATCGCTGAGCCACGGTGCTGCGACGACACATGCTGCTGCACCTTCTGGTACGTGGCGTCGTTGAGTGCGGTGCTTGATGTCGCAAACACCGTGACCTGTTGGGGAATGGTGCTGAAGCCCAGGAGAGCGATCTCCGTGTCTTGGACAGTGATCGTGGTGTCCAAGATCTTGCGCGGCCAGTGGAAGATAGTTTCGAGGTTCGGTGGAAGTTCAGCGATCCATTCGCCGATTGGGACTGCAACGAAGTTCGACCGCTGGTGCGCGAGGACAAATCCCGTGTGGGCACCGAAGTCGTTCGTTACCTCAACGCCCTCAGGGGTAATCCACAGGATTGAGTCCATCTTGGTGGCTGGGTCACGTGCTGCATCTCGCGCAGCGTTGACCGCAAGCGACACCCAGGGCTCCATCGCCCGAGCCTCGCTTCGAGAGCGCTTCTTGCCCGGCCAGACGAGCTGATCCACAAAGGCGAACACGCGTACGACAATGACGTCTTCCCCGTCGAGCGCACTTGCGTTCACGAGACCGAGCTGGGCGGCCTTGGTAACCCAGGAGCGGTTGACGTTGGCCGTGCTCGCGAGAACGGCCGGCTGCACGTAGGCGGACAAGGCGTCTCCAGTGTGTGTCCTTCAGGCTGTGGATCACCGTAGCGCATTGCGGCCCGATCTCGTGTCACGACGCGACACGCGTTTCGCTCGATTCCTCGCCCCCGCCTGGGCGTTCGTCCGAGTTGTCCGGTTATACCGAGCTGTTTGCGTGTCGCGTCGCGTCATAGTCGAGGCACTCAAGAAGGCCGAACGATACGAACATAGGAGTGCGCCTAGATCCCTACAGACATCGCTACAGACATCCCTACGGGCATCCCTACAGGCATCCCTATAGAACTACTGATGTAACTACGAAGGTGCCTTCTCAACGGCACGCCGAGTATCCCTGCTCATGGAAGGGCAGGCAGAAGTGCGGAGGCGCCGACCACATCGCTGTGGTCGGCGCCTCCGCGAAGCCGAGGGGGTGCCTGTGCCCTACTTCCCGAGCGGCCCTTCTGCTTCGAGATCGCGGAGGAAGCTGTCAAGGGCCCCTGAGTAGACGTGAACGGCGATGCGCGCGTGCCCTGCTTCCCGGAGATCATTGGCTAGGGGCGCTGCGACGGCATAGACCTCAGGGCTGACCCGATGGCTGGCCTGCTTCCCCGTGCCCACGTCCGTCTCCCGAGAGAGAAGGAACTCCTCGGCAAGCGCCAACTGCTCCTCTATGGTCGTCGGCAGATACTGGCTCATTGCAGCGTCGACATACTGCGCAGCCGTCAGCGACTTACCGGAAGACGAACAGTCTTGCGCCACCCGTTTGCTTAGCTGTGTCACCAAGTCCGCCGCGAAGCGGAACGGATGCGTCTGCCAGGCGTCCCGACGGAGCTTGAGGTCCACCCTGCTGCTACGCCATGAGTTGAGCAATGCCGTGTGTGCGGGCCCCACCTTGGAGCCCTGGCGAGTGGAGACAGAGCGCTTTCGCCGGGACCCTGATGAAGGTGCTCCCCCCGCTCTTGGCTCAGCCTCAGTCGTCTCGGCTGTGGTCGCCTCCTCCCCCGGGACCGGCTGCTCGTCGTCATGAGCAACGAGGTGCTGCCCAGCGGCCTCCCCGTCGTCGGGTAGGCCTTGGTAGGCATGCGGGGTAGTTCCGTGCATTGCTCCAGAGTTAGCAGCGTCTGGAGATGAAAGATCACCGGAGTCCGGTCGTGCCGGTTCACTGAGTTGCACATCCGTGGCGGAGACCGACAGAGGCGTGGCGGAGCCGGATTCCGCTCCCTCGCTCAACGCCTGGTCTTCGGCCCGCGTCTGCGTAGTGTCCGGCGCAACCGCCTCAGCCGCGCCCTGCGAGTCAGGGGGTGTACTCGGGGCAGGCACGGCAATGGCGTCTTGTGAGGCCGAGGCCGGAACCTGGACAGCCTTAACTGGCTGAGCTCCGGCACCCTGACCCAGGACTGAGCGGGCCGCCACGCTCGCCGCACCCGACAGGGCGGGATTGCTGAGCAAGTCTGGACGAGGCCTGAGACCCGCGACCTTCTTCGCCGTCCTCTTCTTGGGTTGCTTGCGCTCCGCTCCGGAGGGCTCTTCCTCAGGCATCGACGTTCTCCTCGACAAGGACCGGATCGGCGATGGTCCACTTCTGGCGCGGCAGTTGGATGCGGTCCAGGATCTCCTCCACGACGCCCGTGTACTGCTTGCCACACGAGTGATTCGGGAACCGCGTTACGGCGGGCCGGCCGTGGATGTAGGACTCCGAGATGCGGACGTCGCGTCGCACATCCGTAACGAACGGAAAGAGGCCCCGCCCTGGCTCGGCGTTGATGCCGTCACCAATCATCGCGTTCCGGATGTCCACGTCCTGAGCCGTCCACGCAGACTCGGGGTTGGAGCGATTGAGTAGAGCGCCGAGAAGCTGTGGCTCGCAGACTCCCTGGGTGTTCGTTGCGATCGCGTGCGTGGCCGCGCTCAGAACCAGGGCACCCTTGATGGACTGGTACTCCGGGATGCAGACGGTTACCACGAAGTCAGCGGCCGCCAGCGCCACTGCGTTGAGGTGGGATACGGCCGGCGGTGTGTCGATGAGGACGAAGTGGAAGCCCCGTGCCTCCTGGAGCAAGAGGTGTCGAAGGGTGACGATCTCCTTGTAGGGCTTCGTCACGAAGGCGTTCTGCGCCGCTGACATGGATGCCTCTTCCGAGGCAAGGACGCAAAGCTGACCGTGACCTTCGAAGTCCCCCAGTACCTCGTCGGTGCGGTCGAACATCGCCTGCTTGAGATGCGGACGCGGGAACTTCTGGAGAGCCATCTGCAGGATGTAGCCGAGAGACCGCTGGAGCTCCGCTTCGTTCGCAGCCTCATCCTCATGGCCGCCGAGCGTGATGCCGAGCGCGGTTCCAGCTTGCGCCTGGGGCTCAAGATCAACAATTAGGACGTTGTAGCCGGCCATGGAGAGGCGTGCGCCCAAGTTCACGGTGGTGGTCGTCTTGCCCACGCCGCCCTTCTGAGTGGCGATGGCAAGCACCACCGGCGCCGGGAGCGATGCCTCGTCGGCGACGTCGATGTCGCTCGGATGGGCTGTGGTCATCGCGAGGGCCTCCGGAGTTGGGAGAGAGGGTGGCTGCGGGAGACGGCGAGGTGACTGTCGCGTCGTGTCACGCGCTTGAGGTGTATCTGAGTGGCATTACTGGCCATTTGCTGCATCACGAGTGCGCTCTGCTGGTTATTACGGACATTGGGGGCGTGCTTCGTGCACTGGATGTCTGCAGTCCGTGTCACGACGCGACACGGGCGACCATAACAGGAAGATGCGACGAGTGTTGGTGTTGTGGCGTAGCGCGGGGCGTGTCGTGAGCCTTGCGGTGCGCCGAGTCCACGCCAGTGCCAAGGCTGCGGAGCTTGAGGGGCTGCCGCCAAGGCTGGGACTTGTGCAGGCGGCGACAAGAGGCCATGCATCTAGATAGCGCGAAGGGATGTGGTGCGCGTACAGGCAGAGTGGCGGGGTCGGACGTGCCAAGGTGCGTAATGTTCGAGAAGTATGCGTTCGCAGCATGAAGCGTGCGGATCAACGCGCAGGCAGCGACGTCGTCGCATGTGCGCGGGGTGCTAGTGGGCAACTGCCGATGTAGAAGCAGCGTGTGTCGATAGAAGTGCGTGTTAGGTGGAGAGGTGAGCGACCTGGCTGCATCGATCGAAACCTACAGAGATGCGAAGATCCCTACAGAGATACCTACAGAGATGCCTACGTACCTACAAGCATGCCTACAAGCATGCCTACGGAAATGAGTAAATTGGCTCAGCCCTAGCAGTCAGTGCGCGAACTGTGGAGGAGCAATGAGCATGTGCAGGCCACAAACGGCGAGCGCAAAGTGTGGGCGCAGTACCAATATATGTGTTGGTGGCGGCAAGCAAATGACCAGTAGTAGGTGCGCAGGACGGATTGCAAGTCCATGCCGACTGGAACGAAGTTTTCACTGAATCAGAGCCGAGGCGAGTGCGCGCCTTCTTGGTACATCAATGAATAGGTGCAGCGTCGGCGTACCAGTTTCTTGGAGTCCAAAGGGACCTGACGTTGCAACTCCGTCCCAAACAAGCTGCTTGAGACCATTCCCGACGACCAACCATCTTCGGTCGATGTCATAAGCCCGTCGTAATGAGGCTATTCGAGGCCACTGCTTGTGGACATCCCAATGGAGAATTCAAGGAGGTGGAGAGCCCGAGGAGCCAGTGGCCGTGTAGCGCGCGCAGTGGACAGCGGGGGGAGCCACACGGCAGCAACACTACGTCTGGCGGCGACCAGGCTCTGGCCGGTGGCAGTAGGGCCCCTAAACGCCTACAGCCAGAACGCCTCGGAGCGCTGAACGGCTCCGCCGCACGCGGCGGGCCCAGGTGCCTACACGGCCCGAGTGGGCTTGGTGAGGTGGGCCAGACGGACAACCTCTGGTCAGCCGAAGCGGTCACCCGGGGCTGGATCGCCGGGGGCCTGGCCCCTACTCGATGATGCTGTGGTGAAGCGCAGCCAGAGCCGGCCGTTGCCGGTTCGGATGTCCAGGGTGTCGGGGCTGGTGCTCTGGACGTGGCCGACGGGTTGGGCGCGCAGGACCCTGCGGGCGGCCATGAGGACGTCCAGGCCGGGGAGTTCCCGGTGGTTGGGGTCGGTGGGCTTTGTCCAACCGTTGTCGGTGCGGATGTGGACGGCGTAGTTGGCGTCGGGGTCGATCAGCTGGCGGGCGGTGGCGTAGGCGTGGTTGGGGTTCATGTCGCTGCTCCGTCGGCCGAGGGGCGGGGGTGTTCGTGCTCGCCGCCGTTGTTCACCTCGACGAGCAGCAGACTGGGCCCTTCGTTCTGGTCCTCGATGTGGACGTAGGGGACGTCGGAGGCGGGGCCCCACTGGGCTCGGCGGCGGATGAGGACGCTGACGCCGTGGACCTGGATCTCGTAGACGTCGCTGGGGGTGTTGTCCTCGGGAGAGGCGTCGACCACGGTGATCGACGCGTCGCGGATGCGGTGGAGTTCGGGGTCGGCCATGGAGGTTCCGGATGTTGTCGGCGCGGAGTCGGGGGAGTAGGTGGCGGGATCGAGTGCGACGAGAGCCTCGGCGATGGCCGAGGCCAGGTGGGAAGGGACGAGGCTGGAGTTCTGCAGCAGCGCGAGCTTGTCGCGCGGGGTGTCGGCGTGGTCAATCGCGTCGAGCTGCTCCTGGTCCTCGGTGTCGTCGCACGCCCACTGCTGGGCTTCGGCGAGGAGGGCTTCGAAGAGGGGGCCGGCTGCGTCGGTGGGGTTCATGAGGGGCCTTGGGTAGGGGTGCCGGGCCCTGCGGGCCCGGCACCGGAGGAGGGCGGCGTGGGGTCGTGTCAGGGCTTGGCGGGGAGGAAGTGGACGAGGCGGAGGGGGGTTTGCGGCCCGCGCTCGTTGAAGGCGTCGACGCAGTCGGAACAGGTCGCCAGACGGGGATCGGCCGCGATGGGCTGGTGGGACTCGGCGCCGCACAGGGTCCAGCCCTTGCTCACCGGAGCCAGCGGGGAGGTGAGGGGGCCCGGGTTCCAGGCGGTGGGGTCGGTCGTGGCTGCGATGCACGCCTCCGTGGTGGGGACGGGCGGGGCGTTGCGGACGGCTTCGGCGAGCTGGAGGAGGAGGCCGAGCACCTTGTCGCGGTTGCCGTAGAGGGCGATGCCGTCGCTGCTGTCGTAGACGGCGGCGACGATCTCGCCGGGCTCGACGAGTGCGTCGTCGGAGCTGAAGCCGGGGTAGAGCAGGACCGGTGTGGCGTCGGCGGAGACCCACTCGAATTCGGTGTTGCCGAGCATGGGGGAGCCCTTCGGGTAGGGGTGCGGGACACGGGCGAGCGGGCGCCCGGCGCGTGGCCGGGCGCAGCTGTGGGTGAGGTCAGGGGGTGACCGGCTCGACGTGTTCGACGGTGTCGTCGAGCCAGGCGTCGTCGTCGCGGGCGAACTCCTCGTACGCGCGTTGCACGGCGTGGCGGTGGGTGTCGACGGGGAACGTGCACGCCCAGTTCGCGCCGTTGGCGAACGCGGGCCGGGTGAGGGCGTCGACGGCGGCCTGGTCCTCGTCGTCGAACTGGTGGGACGCGGTGATGCTGAGGGTGGCGTTGTCCGTGGACCAGCGGCCGATCAGCAGAGTGGACATGGCGTGGCTCGCCTTCGTGGCTGGCCGGGACCCGGCGGTGGCTCACCGGGCCCTGGGGACGGTGAGGTTCAGGAGGCCAGGACGACGCGGATGTGTTCGCCGTAGCCCGGCTTGGACCACCTGGTGAGGGAGTCGAGGGCGGCGGCGATGTCCGCGAAGCGGTCCCGGTCACGGAACCCGCCGGTGACCTCTTCGGTCCTGCCGCCGTACATCTCGGTGACCTCGGCGCCGCGCCAGCCGGGTCCGCCCCAGTAGTCGAAGACCACGGCGTCGGGCATCGGGGCGTCGGGGCCGTAGTGCCGGAGCAGCGCGCGGCGCAGCGCAGCCCACCGGCGCTCGGTGTACATGCACGGGTGGAGGTCGCCGACCGGCTTGCCCTTGCTGCCCCATCCGCAGCCCTCGCAGTAGCGCTGCCCCCGGTAGTTGTAGGCGGGGCAGGCCGGGTTGCCGCAGCGCCACAGGTAGCCGGCCTGGCGGGCGAGTTCCTGGATGCGCTGGGTCTCGGGCTCGTCGGCATGGGCGAGGAGACGGGCTATGACGGATCGGACCGCTTCGGCGTCGGACATGGGAGATCTCCGTAAGGGGGCATGGGGGAGCGGCAGGGCGGCTCCGAGAGGGGGGCGGGGTGGAGGGGAACGTCACCCTCAACACGAATAAGACTACACATTGAAACGCAAATAGGCAACAGCTCGGGGTGGTGTGGGCCCTCGCAGCCCAACCCTTCAGGAGACGCAGCGCCACGGGGCCAACGCGCTGCCGTAGGCGGGACCCAACGGCTCGGAGTCCGAGCAAAAGCGCACGGACACCCTGACCTTCATCTCGCGCGCGTCGGCCCTTCGGGAGCGCCGGCGCCGCCAACACGCCAGCCATCGGCTCAGCCTCAGCCATTCCGGAGAACGCGGTTCCCCTCCTGGGCCACCATCAGAGGCATGCGTGAAGAGGACTTCCAGGAAGAGCAGTACTTCGGCGACGACTTCATTCACCTCACTGACGCGCCCTTGTGGGAGGGAGAGGCCCTGCCCAGGTCGCGCAGGACCAAGAACTTCAAGAATCGGCAGCTGCTTCCCGGCGCCAGGGTGCGACTGCTCGACTACTTCGACACGGGGCGCACGCCCCCCAAGGAGATCTGCGCCGCCGTACGGCACATGGCGTGGGAGGACCTGGAAGAAGCAGGAGGGCCGCTCGATGCTGTCGGCGACCGGCTCTACGTCCTGGAGTTCCGGTCCATGATCGAGAAGCTGTCCTACATCAAGGTCGGCAGGGCGGAGAACACGCCTGCCAACACCCGCGAGGTCGTGGATCGCATCTCACGCCATGAAAGCGACGCGCAGGTGACTCAGGCGCTCCTGTTCCAGGCGTGGATCTCGCGCCCGTGCGCCACGGCTGAGGGATGGGAGACAGGCGTCAAGGATCATCTGACGGCCGTGACGGAGATCCTGAGAATCGGCGTGGCGGTCAAGAAGGAGTACTTCCGAGGCATCAGCCATTTCGACGCCGTGCGGGTTGCGGAGATGCACCAGGAGCACGTTGATCTCGCCTAACGCCGAGGAGCGCGCGATCCGGCGAGCGTGTCGGCGATGGTCAAGAGAGACGGACGATGCCGATGTGCACGGTCCGGCCGCACGGGAGGCTTCCCCGCCCATCCAGACCGCTGTCGGTGCGCCATGTCCGGACCTGCTCCAGCCCTGCGCCGGCGGCAGCGGCGACACTCTCCACGTCGTCACCGCGTGCGGCTGTCGCCAGCAGCCGGACGGTGAAGCCCTGGCCGTCGTCGTCCACCCACAACTGGGCCCCCGACAGCAGCTGTTGGTCCAGTGCGGCCGTCCACGGGGCCAGCGTCCGCAGCAGGGCAGCCGCCGCCGACGTAGACGTTGCGCGGTGTCTGGGCGCGGTCCCGCGCACCGGCGTGTCCACGGCGGCGACCAGGGCCACTTCGTCTTCCAGGTCCGCCGTGATCACACCGTCGTCCTGGTCGACCGCCCGGCCAGCCACCTCGCCGCCCGTCGCCGCTGACAGGCGCGCCATACTCGCCGAGGCGGCCGGCCCGCTCGCGCACACCTCCGCCTGCACGTCCCGGTCGCTCATGCACAGCCGGACCGGCTCCAACGGGGCACAGCTATCCAGCAGGCGGGCAACCGCTTCCACGCAGCGGGCCAGGGAGAGTGACATGGCCGCCATTCTCGCCCCAGCGAGGTCGAGGCGTTGGGTTGTCCGGCCAACGGGCCGGCTTGAACCCGGGCAGCCGCCGGTCGGCGGTCAGCTGCCCGCGGCGGCCGTCGGCCGGGTGTCGGGGACCGGCCTGAGCCACGACACCGCGTCGTGGGCGTAGCTCTGGAACGCCGGGACGAGGTCCGAGGAGTCGTCCAGGGCGCTGAAGTTGAACGCGATGCTCGTGGCGCCGTCGTCCAGGGCGCACAACTGGCCCCCGCAGTCGGGGCAGCGACCGCGCCGCGTCTTCTGTGGGTACGTGTAGAACCAGACCGGCTCCCGGCCGATCCAGACCAGACCCGCCAGAGGGAAACAGACCCACGACATCACCGGCCCGCCGCTCAGCTTCTGGCAATGCCGGCAACTGCACAGTTCCCTGTCAAGTCCTTGTGTTCAGCTCGGCGGGTTGGCTGAGAGTTGGCTGGACGCTGGGTGTTCGGGCGTCGGCAGGGGGCGCTCTCTGACGCGCTGATTGAGGCTGTGCAACAGTTCCCTGCCCGCCAGCTCCGAGGTTGAACTACAGGCCGTCGTGGTGCCTATTCGACGATAGAACTGCTCCCGGGATCTTCCCTTGCTTTTGATAGGCGGAGTTCACCGATGGCGGTGGTCCAGGCGAGTTTGCGGCAGAGCGCGGTGCGGGAGGGCATTGAAACCCGTGGGGAGAAACCTGGCCTGGCGAGGAATGCGGCTGCTGCTGACCACATCGCCGTAGGCGCCAGCTCAGCGCGGGCCCAAAGCGGCACCTGTGGGCGAGCCGTCGGCGGGCGTGGATCGAACACCCCCGGATACGCGACCGCGCCCTGTGGATGGGCGGCGGGCAAGGTTTTGCGGCTTGCGGTGGAGCATTCTGGAGGTGGGGTACGTTCGCCCGCCGGCCGAAGAAGGTGATCGGCATGATGTGGTACGACGGCTGGGGCTGGGGCGGCTGGTTCGCCATGGTGATCTTCATGGTGCTGTTCTGGGTGCTGGTGATCGCCGGTGTCCTCGTGCTTGTCCGCTATCTCACGGGCGGCCATCGCCCCCACCAGGCCGGTCCATCCCCTGGCACAGGTGAAGCCGGGTGGGGAAGCAGGCGGGCAGAGGATGTGCTCGCCGAGCGGTTCGCCCGTGGGGAGATCGACGAGGATGAGTACAAACGCCGACTGACGCTGCTGCGGGAGCACCGGTGACCGCGCCGGGCAGAGATTCTGGGCCGTTCGATGGCAGGTGCGGGCCGAACGGCCCAGGATCCGGGCCGCTTGCTCGCGGGAGGCTGGTAAGCGGATAAGCCAGTGGCTCCAGCCCTTGGCCCGTGGGCGTCGGCGGGGACGGGCCGTGGAGGTGAGAACCATGATCCGTAGGCGTGCGCGTGTCGCCGCTGGTGCGGCAGTTGCCCTGGCAGGCGCTGTGGCCATTGGTGCGTGCGGCGCGAACGGCAACACCTCTGGCAGTGCCCACCGTGCCCCCGCCGCCTTTGCCAGCTCTTCTCCCACTGCACCGGGCAGCGGCTCTCCGACTCCGGTCGGCCCGACCAGCGGGTGGGGGCCGGACGTATGGAGCGGCGGCTGGGGCTCTTGCATGATGGGCGACGGCCGGGGCTCGTGGGGGCCCGGCATGATGGGCGACGGGATGATGGGCAACTGGTGGTTGCCAGGCACCGGAGACCGTGTGCAGTCACTTGACCAGGCCCGGCAGCGGGCGAAGGCGTTTTCCGATCGGCTTGGGTTGCGGGTCGGCGAGGTCATGCAGTTCTCTCGGAACTTCTACGCCGAACTGCAGACGTCCGACGGCCATGGGGCCACCGAGGTCCTGGTCAACCCTGCTGACGGTGCCGTGCAGATCGAGTACGGGCCGGCGATGATGTAGAACACCGTCTATGGCATGCACTACGGCAGCCGAAGCCCGGCCCGCATCTCGTCCGCTCAGGCCCAGAGCATCGCTCAGCAGTGGCTGCGTGCTCGTGGCAGCACGCTGACTGCTGGTGACCCGGAGTCCTACCCCGGCTACTACACGCTGCACACCATGCGGGACGGGAAGATCAGCGGGATGCTGTCGGTCAACTCCAGCACCGGCCAGGTCTGGTACCACACCTGGCACGGCACCTACATCGCCATGAACCAGCGGTGAACCACAGCCGTGGCGGCTGACAATGGGGGATCTGGAGTGCCTCGGTCGAGCCTCGGCCGAGGCTTCACCGCGGTGTTGACCCGCGTGCGCGCAGTAGGTCTGTCATGACCGTCATCTCCGACTGCTGGGCGTCGACCATGCCCTGGGCCAGCTTCTTCTCCTGGGGGATCGTGCACTGCTGGGTGCAGGCGCGGGCCATGTCGATGCCGCCCATGTGGTGGTCGTACATCAGCTGGAGGTAGAGGATCTCGGCCTGTTTGCCTGTGAGCTTGCCGAGTTGGTCGAGTTGGGTGTTGGTGGCCATGCCCGGCATGAGGGAGCCGTCCTTGATCTGGTGGCCCATGTGGCCGCCTTGCATCCAGGTCATGTAGCCGTCGGGGGAGGTCACGGGCAGGTTCCACAGGTCGAGCCAGCCGAGCAGCATGCCGCGTTGGTTGGCCTGGGTCTGGGCGATGTCGTAGGCGAGGCGGCGAACGTCCTCGTTGGTGGTGCGGTCGCGGACGATGTAGGCCATCTCGACGGCCTGTTGGTGGTGGACGGCCATATCGCGGGCGAAGCCGGCATCGGCGGAGGCGGCGGTGGGCACGCTGACCGACTTGGTGTCCTCGTTGCTGGTCGCGGCCAGGAGCCACAGGCCCAGGACGAGGGCGAGCAGCGCCGCCGCGGCGGCCGCCAGCCACCGGCCCGGGGTGGGCTTGCGCTCGTGGCCGTCGCCGAGGTCCGTCTCGCCGTGTGTGGGGGTGGTCGTGTCGGTCATGAGGCGGTCAGTCCGTTGGTGCAGGCGGCGCCCGGCTCGGGGGTCTGCGGGCCCTGGACGTACTTGGTGAGGAACTGGTCGACCCGCGGGTCGGAGGCCGTGTTCACGCTGAGCTGGTGGCCCCAGGCGGTCAGCATGATGGTTCCGGACTCGGTCTTGTCCGGGCTCATCAGCGTGTACGGGGTCTTGGAGACCTTGCCGGCGAGTGTCTTGATGTCGGCGGCGGTGGCCTTGTCGTTGTAGGTGACCCAGACTGCGCCGTGTTCGAGGGAGTGGACGGCGTTCTCGTTCGGGATGGCCTTGGTGTAGACGTTGCCGTTGCAGGTCATCCATTGCGGGGCGTGGTTGCCGCCGACGGGCGGGTTCATCGGGTAGCTGACCTTGGTCTGGACGTGGGTGCGGCCGAGCTTCTTCGCGTCCCAGGTCTTCTCGCCGCTGATCGGCTTCGCCGCGGCGGCGGCCTTCTGGTCCTGCTTGTCGTTGGCGTTGTTGATGGCGTACACGCCCCAGCCGACCAGTGCGGCGACTATGGCCGTGCTGAGGGTGATGGTGATGATGCGGTTTCTGCGCTCGCGGGCCTTCTCGGCGCGGCGCATCGCCTCGATGCGCGCCTTGCGGTCGGCGGCGGCCTGCTTCTTGCTGGTCCTGGCCATGGGGTACGTCCTTGTCCCCGCCGCGCGGTGTCGTCGGGCGGCGGTGGGTGCAGGGGTGCGTGGGTGGATGTCTGGCGCGCGCACGTGCGCGGGCATGCCGGTCAGGTCCGTTGCACCTGCAGGACGTGGAGATCGGGGGCGCCACGGGTGGGCGGGAGGTCGGTCGAACACGAGGGGGTGTCCGACCTCGGCGGGCTCGGCATGGGGGGCAGGATCGCCGGTGGCGGTTGGGTGGGCGCGGCGAGCACGGCTCGTACGCCGTGGGCGACCGGGTCGCAGCACACGTCGCCGGCCGGGCAGTCGGCCTGGTGCGCGATCACTTTGACGTGGTGTGTTGCGGAGGGGGTCGTCTGGGCCGCCGTGGCCGACATCGTGGCCATGGGAGCGGCAGCCTGGTCGCTGGCGTTGTGCGCCGCGTAGCCCAGGCACATCACGAGCGCCGCGAGCAGCACGGCCAGGGCAGGGCAGAGCGCCGCGACCGGCGTGGTCCACCACGCCCCGCGGTGCCTGCGCTGCGTCCGGCTGCTCATCACGGTGATGCTAGGTGCTACCTGTGATCATACTTTCGGCCCGGTTCGTGCGGTCAGTGCTCATGGCCCTCCTCCTCCGGCTCCGGGTAGACGAAGGTGCGGGTGACCAGGTGGTTGGGCGCGGTCAGCGTCTCGTGCACGATCCGGCCGGTCTCGTCGAGGGTGAGATCCAGCTGCGTGTGCTCGGCCGGATAGGCCAGGGCGAGACGGCGGTGGCCGTTCTCGTCGGGCAGCCGGGTGGTGACCGGGGCGGTGCCGCTGCCGTACGGCTCGGCGGCCAGGAACTCCTTGCCGCTGATGGGGAGCTGCTTGAGGTCGCCCAGTCCGCGCGCGGTGTTGCTGGTGACCAGCTCGTGCAGGGTGAAGCGGGGTGCCTTCTTCATCGCGGCGACCGTCTCGCGCAGCAGCGCCGTGTCGGGGCGGGAGGGCCAGGTGATGGCCAGGCCGGCGCGGCCGCCGGCCCATTCTTCGCCCGCGGAGGCGGTCAGGGTGAGGTGGCTGGTGCCCTTGCGCCAGGTGAGCGGGGTGTAGAAGCAGCCGGTGCCGCAGCCGCGGAGCTTGAGGGCTCGGCGGGTGCCGCGCGGGTCGGCGAGGGTGGCGGTCAGGCCGTACGACTGGTCGTCGGGGTTGCCGACCTGGGGTGCGGTCAGTTCGATGATGAGCTGGCCGGTGCTGGCGCGGGCGCTGATGCCGATTTCCCCGGCGCGGGTGCCGGCGGGCACGACGGGGCCGGTGGTCGGGGGTGCGAAGGACAGCGGACGGTTGGTGTCCGCGGGCGCGCGCAGGATGGTGAGGGTGGCGGACAGGGCGAGGACCACGGCCAGCACGGAGGCTTCGAGGCGGGCCGGGCGGTACGGGAGGCGGCCGGTCGTACGGTGCAGGCGACGGCGTGCGGTCCAGGCGAGGGCGGCGACGAGGGCGACCACGCCGATCTTGACGAGGAGGACCTGGCCGTAGGCGGTGGTGAAGACGCCGTCGAGCGGGACCAGCAGCAGGGCGGCGATGACACCGGTGGTGACGACGGCCGCGAACAGCCACCCGGCAAGCCGGGCATACGCGAGCAGCAGCTTGCGGGAGGCAGCGCGCTCGCCCCGCCAGGCCACCATCGTGCGCAACACCTGTACCAACGCGCCCACCCACAGGGCGGCGGCTGCGAGATGGACGAAGGTCAGCAGCGGTCCGGCGACGGCCTGTTCGGCCTGCGGGTGCGCGCGCAGCGCCTCCGCGACGACCACCGCGGTCAGCGGAATGACAGCCCAGGCCCGCCGTCGGCGGACGACAACGGCCACGGCCGCCAGAGCGAAGCCGGCCACCTCGATCAGCGATAGCACGCCGGGGCGGGTGTCGATCGCGGACCGCAGTGAGCCGTCACCGATCACCAGCACGGTCAGGCCGAGCGCGACCGCGCAGCCGACGAGAGCGGCGGGCAGGGCCCAGGAGCGCGGCCGTCGCGACGGAGCGTCGGGGACGCGGGCGGCGAGTCGGCTGAGTGCGGCCTCGCCGAGGAGCAGGGCCAGGGCGGTGAACAGCAGCCAGCGCAGGATCGTGGTGGGGACGGGGTCCTTGGCGGTGGTGCTCTGGCCGGAGGTGAGGGCAACCGAGCGCGGGCCGATGGCGAAGCGGTAGCTGCCGGTCATGATGTCGCCGTCCTGGGCGGTGACCTGCCAGTTGACGGTGTGGACGCCCTCGGCGAGCTTGCCCTGCACGGGGAGAGTGACCGTCCGTCCGCCCTGGCTGCGGGTCGGCTTGCCGAGTCCGGCTGTGGGCGTGAGGTGTAGGGCGGAGCTGCCGACGACGACCGGCTGGTCGAAGACGAGGACCAGCGAGGACGGGGAGTCGGGGACCGTAGCGTCCGCGGCCGGACTGGTGAACAGCAGCGTAGCGTGCGCGGAGGCCGCGCCGGCGGTGCCCAGCAAGACGGCCAGGACGAGCGAAGCCACGGTCAGGAGCGCGGCGGCGGGGCGCCGGAAGGCTGGTGCGAGGACGGTCACCGGTTAAGGGTCTCCGGTCTGTCTGTCGGGTCGGTCGGCGGGGTGGTCTCGCCCCGCAGGCGCTGGAGCTCCTCGCGGGCGGCGCGCAGCTCCTCCTGCAGTCCGGGATCGGGCGCGTGGTGGCAGGAGCGGTTGCGGACCATCGGGCGGATGCAGCACCACCAGGTCAGGGCGGCGGCGAGGACGGTGGCCGCCAGGGGGAGCCACAGGCCGGTCATGCCGGGTGGTCCTGGCGCGGGTCGTCCTGCGGGGCGCGGTCGGCGCGCAGGGCATCGATCTCCTTGCGCAGGCGCAGCAGTTCCTGGCGGTCGGCGTCCGTGCCGGGCTGGGTCTGTGCGCCGTGCTTGGGGCGCATCATGAACCACATCATCAGGCCCATGCCGACGGGGCAGGCGAGGGCCGGGAGTATGTACAGCAGCTTGTCCATGGCGGACGCTCCTTCAGGACTGGGAGAGGCGGGACAGTTCGCGACGGAGGGCGCGTTGGGAGAGGCGCCCGTACGCGATGAGCCGGTCGTCGTGGAGGAGGCCGGGGGCGAACAGCAGCCGGTGGCGGGCGGCCAGTTCACGGCCCTCGTCGGTGTCCAGCGACACCTCGGTGACCTCGACATCCGCGTCGGTCTCGGCCAAGAGCTGCTTCGCGCGGTCGCACCACGCGCAGTCCGCTTGGGTGAGGAGCGTGAGCGCGATCACGACTTCACTCCGGCCTTGAGGTCGGCGAGGAGTTTGTCGACGGCGACGTACATCGTGTAGTCGGGGGCGCCGCCGTAGTCGGCGCGCCAGCGGATGGTGCCGTCCGGACCGACCAGCAGGAAGCTATGCCCGTCGCGCGAGGTGCCCATCATCCCGTACTGGTTGGCCCCGTACTCCTTGGAGACCTTCAGACCCGGGTCGGACAGCACCGGCGTGGTCAGGCCCATGTCCTTGGTCTTGCGGGTGATCAGGTCGGCCGGGTCGGTGGTGATCGAGACGATGTCGTCGATTCCGGCGGCCTTGACCTTGGCGGCGGACTTCTCCAGGGCCGTCATCTGGTCCCAGCAGGGCTGGCAGGTCAGGCCCTCCTGGAAGTACAGCAGCACGTTCTTGCCCCGGAAATCGCTCAGGCTGACCTGCTTGCCGGTGGAAGCGGCGAGGGTGAACGCGGGTGCGGTCTTGCCGATGCCGGGGCTGCCGACGTCGTACGACGTCCCGCTGCTGGAGGTGTTCTTGGCCGGAGAGGTGGAGAAGACCGCGTACAGCACGACCAGCGCGATCACGGCGACCGCCGAGCTGATGATCCAGGTCAGGCGGCGCCGCTTGGCCTCCCGCTGCGCGGCGATCACGGCGTCGGGCCGCCGCAGCGGTGGCCTCTTCTTGCTGGTGGTGCTCATGCGGGGCGGTCCTCTCCGGCGGAGGTGGGGACGGTCGTAAGGGGCGGCTGCGGTGGGTCGCAGCAGTCGGCGGAGGAGGCCCCCGCCGTGGCGCCGGGGGAACGCCGGGCGGGGGCGGTCAGGTGGGCGCGCGCCTGCCGGAACAGGAAGGCGGCGAGCGCGACGAGGATGACCGCCAGGGCCCAGCCGGGCAGCCAGCCCAGGGCCTTGGTGACCACGGACGCGGCGTGCTGCAGATCAGCGGCGACCCGCACCCGCCAGCCGCCCGAGGCCATGTCCGGGCCGCGCACGGCCTGGACGAGGGTGAGCGCGCCCATCGCGATGAGCAGGATCCCGGAGGCGGCGCTGCCGAGCGGCATCCGCCGCCGCAGCCGGCCGAGGCGCAGGGTGACCTGGCGGCCCTGGAGCAGGCGGCCGGCGCTCCAGTCGCGGCGGTCCCAGACCAGGGCGAGCAGGCACAGCGGGGCGACCATTCCGGCGACGTAGGTCAGGGAGACGGCGAGCGCGGCGGGGAAGGAGGCGGCGGCACCGGAGAGAACGGCGACTCCGGCGAGGACCGGTGCGCAGCAGGAGCTGGCCGCGCCGGAGAACACGCCGAGCCCGTAGACGGAGCCGAAGCCGTGCCCGGCCGGGGCCCGGCCCGCGATCATCGGCAGCTGCGGCTTCCACCCGGCCAGCAGGGCGATCCCGCCGACCGCCATGGCCGCACCGCCGATCGAGAACACCAGCAGGTGGTGGCCGGAGATGAGTGAGACGAGGGCGGTGGCGCCGAGCCCGATCGGCACGATCACGGTGGCCACCCCGGCGGCGAAGACCAGCGTCGCGGCCAGGATCCCGGTGCGGCGGCGGAAGCCGGTCGCGAGGTAGGCGGGCAGCATCACGGACACGCAGCAGGGTGCGAGCAGGGCTACTACTCCGCCGAGGAACGACGCCAGCAGCGTGGTGCCGAACAGCAGCTCTCCCATACGGACGACGCCTCTCCTCAGCCTTAAACCTGAACTCCTAAGGAGATTAGGTCAACGGGGTGGCGGTGTCCAGGCAGAGGCTTGGTGTGCTGGTCAGCGCATCGTGGTGACCTGGGCGGCGGGCGTGCCGTCCGGGCAGTAGTTCAGCTGCGTCGCGGCCGCCGCAGGGCCGCCGACTACCAGCAGCGGCAGGGCGAGCGCCACGGCAGCGGTCAGTGAACCGGCAGCTATGCGCAGGCGGCTCAGGGGCCGGTGGGGCTCGATGAGGCGGCGTACCCGGCGGGCTGCCGTGGAGCCGCCGGCCGCGAGGGCCACAGCCGGGGTGCGCCCGCCCGCCACCGCGAGCAGCGCGGCGGCGGCGGTCAGCCGTCCGGAGCGGCCGGCGGCCACGTCGTCGGCGCGCATCTCCACCAGCCGGGCGATCTCCGCCTCGCCGATACGGAACAGGGCGATCCGGGGGAAGGCGCGGGCAAGCGTCTGCGCCCAGGCCAGTACGGCGTCGTGTCGCTCAACCTGGTGGGCGTGCTCATGTGCGAGGACGGCCGTGAGCTGGTCGTCGTCCAGGGTGTCAAGGGCGCCGGTGGTGATGACGGTGCGGCGGTGGCGGCCGGGCAGGCAGTAGGCGGCGGGCTCGTCGTGGTCGAGGACGACCACCCCGCGTACGGGATCGGCGCGGCCGACCATGTCGAGAACGTCGCGGTGTTCCCGGCGCTCACGGCGGGTGCGCAGGAGGGCCGCGCCCGCGCACCAGGCCACTCTTCCCAGCACGGCGAGGGCCAGGACGGCTCCGGCCGCCCCGGCGGCGGCTCCGCCTGGCGAGGCGTACTGCGCGGTCAGCGCCATGACGCATGCCTGCAGCATCGCGGCGAGGTCGGCGCTGACCCGCACGGTGGGTACGGTCAGGGCGAGCCCGGCCAGGACGGCGGCGGTGAGCGCCGATGTGCCGAGCGCCTGCCAGACCACGATGCCCAGCCGGGGTGCCCGCTCGGCCCAGCCCGCACCGCGCAGCAGCCGGGGCGCCAGGGTGCACAGCAGGACGGCGTACGTGAAGAGGACGGCGGCGACGATCATTCCGACGCCTCCCGGGCCTTGGCCTGGCCGAGCAGGTGGTACAGCTCCTCGGCCTCACCGGGCTGCATCTGCTGCACGAAGCGGGCCAGCGTCGCGGTGCGGTCCCCGGCCACGGACAGGGCCTCGTCCATCAGCCCGGCGACGTACTCCTCGCGGCTCTTGGTGGCGCCGTACCGGTAGGCCCGGCCGTCCTTCTCCTTGGCCAGCCAGCCCTTGCGATGCAGGATCTCGGTGACGGTGTGGACGGTGTTGTAGGCAGGCTCCGGGTCCCGGTCGAGGCGGTCCAGGACCTCGCGGACGCGCAGCGGCCTGCCCGCGTCCCACACCGCGTCCATGATCGCGGCCTCCAGCTCACCGAACTGCGCCATGCGTCCTCCTCTCGGACCGAACCCCTGCCCTGCGGACATCCTAAGCGGCCTAGGTGGACGGCCGGGCGGTCCCGATGATCGACGGGGAGGCGGGGCTGGCCCGGCCGTTGATCAGGAAGTCGAAGCGGCGGATCTCCTTTGCTGTGAAGCCCGCCTCCTGGATGGCCCGTTCGGTGTCGCGGGTGAGGTGGCAGCCGCCGCCGAGCAGGCCCCACAGCGGGTTCAGCAGCCGCTGCATCCGGAAGAAACGTGGGCGCTCGGACCGTACGTGCTCGTAGAAGCGCAGTTCCCCGCCCGGCTTGAGGACCCGCCTGGCCTCGGCGAGTGCGGCTGGCACGTCCGTGATGGTGCACAGCACCAGCGAGAACACCGCCACGTCGAAGCTGTCGTCGTCCGCCGGCAGCTCCTCGGCGCGGCCCGCCCGCACCTCCACCGGCACGGCGGCCTTCGCGGCGGCCTGCTCGGCGACCGCGCGCAGCCTCGCCTCCGGCTCGATGGCGACGACCTGCTCCACCTCCGCCGGGTAGTGCACGAAGTTCGAGCCCAGGCCCGGGCCGATCTCGATCACCCGCCCGTGGATGCCGGCCAGCATCTCCTGGCGGTGCTCGACGGAGCCGTGGGCCTCGGCGAAGGCGTTGATGCGGGGGTAGATCCGGGCGAACAGCGGGTGCGACACGGCGGCTTTGGCCATGACGTCCTCCTCGGTCGCGGCGACAGGAGGCCCCTCTGCCTCACCTAATCAGGTTAGGAGTATTGTCGCGGGGGCGTCCAGCGCGGCGCACCGTTCCTTCGTGCGCCGTTCTGGAGGCTGTCCTTGAGTGCCGCCATACCCGACCTCGTCGCCGACGGGCCGTTGCTGCTGGCCGCGCCGCTCGCCCTGCTGGCCGGTGCGGTGTCGTTCTTCTCGCCGTGCTGTCTGCCGCTGGTGCCCGGCTACCTTTCGTACGCCACCGGCATGTCGGCGGCCGACGTCCAGGCGGGCCGGGAGAGCCGGGGCCGGATGGTCGCCGGGACGGCGCTGTTCATCCTCGGCTTCTCCGTCCTCTTCGCCAGCTACGGGGCCGCGCTCGGCTATGCCGGCAACACGCTGCTCGCCCACCAGGACCTCATCACCCGGATCCTCGGCACCCTGACGATCCTGCTCGGCCTGCTCTTCCTGGGCGCCTTCGAGCGCATCCCGCTCGCCGGACGCACCTTCCGCGTCAGCTATCACCCGCGGGCCGGGCTGGCCGGGGCCCCGCTGCTGGGGGTGATGTTCGGTCTGGGCTGGACCCCGTGCATCGGCCCCACCCTCGCCGCCGTGATGAGCCTGTCCTTCACCACCGGCAGCGCCGGACGCGGCGCCCTGCTCGCCTTCGTCTACAGCGTCGGCCTGGGCCTGCCCTTCCTCATCGCCGCCCTCGGCTTCCGCCGCGCCCTGCACGCCTTCGGGTTCGCCCGCCGCAATGCTCGTACGGTGATGCGGTTCGGCGGCGCGATGCTGGTGATCGTCGGCATTCTGCAGGTCAGCGGTCTGTGGGCGTACTTCGCCGGGCTGCTGCGGTACTGGGTCGCGGGCTACCAGCCGGCGCTGTGATCGCGGAATGCTCAGGCTGGGGCGTCAGCGCGGGCTAGCATCCCGTGCCATGGCCAGGATGCGCGTGCAACCGCTCTCGGCCCGGCGATGGGCCGGGCTGCTGGCCGTGGTCGCTCTGGCCCTGTGCACCACGGCCCTCGCGCAGCCCGCCGTGGCCGTCCCCATGGACACCAGGTCCATGGACGCGATGCCCATGACGTCGACGATGCCGTGGAACGCGACGGATCAAGCAGACGCCGGAGAGAGGGCCGAGCCGTCGTGTCCCATGGACGACATGGTCATGGACTGCCAGCCGTCAGCCCAGCACCGTCCGGCGAGCGTCCCGTTGCCGCTTGCCGCGCGCACTCCCTCGACGGCCGAGGACGAGGTGGCCGGACGGGTCGGCGTGGAGCGGGCGCCGCCGTCCCCCGCCTCCCGTGAGGGACCCGATCTCGACAGGCTGTGCGTGAGCCGGACCTGATCACACCCTGTTTCCGCCGGTCGCTGACCGGCGGAAATCCGGATGCCTGATCAGCCCGGCACGCCATCATGCGCGCGTGCCCTCCTCCCGATTCCCGACGGAGAACCTCACGCATGGCCTCGACGCTCGCCCTCTTCCTCACCAGTGCCGGCACCGGTCTGCTGGCCGGAGGCGCCTCCTGCGCTGCCGTACAAGGCGGTCTACTCGCCGGCGCCGTCGGCCGCCGCACCACCCCTCACGGATCTCCCGCCCCTCGGCCCGCACGCGGCGCAACCACCCGGCAGCAGGCCACCGAACCCCTGGCCCCGGTCGGCGCCTTCCTCGCCGGAAAACTCCTCTCCCACACCCTCCTCGGCGCCCTGCTCGGCATCTTCGGCGCCGCACTGCAGCCCAGCCCCCGCACCCGGGCGGTCCTGCTCATCGCCGCCGCACTCGTGATGCTGCTGTTCGCCCTGGACCTGATGGGGGTCAAGGCGGTGGCCCGGCTGGTGCCCCGGCCGCCCGCCGCCTTCGGGCAACTGGTGCGCCGCAAGTCCAAGTCCGGTGCCAAACTCGCCCCCGCCCTGCTCGGCTTCGCCACCGTCCTCATCCCCTGCGGGGTGACGCTCTCCGTCGAACTGGTCGCCATCACCTCCGGCTCGGCGGTGGCCGGGGCCGCGGTGATGGCCGGGTTCGTCCTGGGCACAGCCCCGCTGTTCGCCGTTCTCGGCTACGTCTTCCGCCAGGCCGGCCAAGCGTTCTCCGGGCGGCTCGGCATCGTCACCGGCCTGGTGGTGCTCACCGTCGCGCTCTGGACGGCGGTCTCCGGACTCCAGGCCGGCGGCTGGTACACGACCGTGGACACCACCACCCCCGCCGCCGCGGCGGAACCGCAACCCGGCACGTCCGCCAAGCCCAACGCGCCTGCCCTGCAAGGACCGGTCACCCTCGACGCCGCCGGGAAGCAGACCATCGTCCTGACCGTCACCGACTTCTACGAACCCACCGCCTTCACCGCCCGGGCCGGGGCGCCCACGACCCTGATCCTGCGCGGCAAGGACTCCGGCGGCTGCGCCCGCGCCTTCACCATCCCCGAGCTCGGCGTGCAGGAGATCGCCAAGCGCGACGGCGACATCCGCATCGACCTGGGCACCCGCAAGCCCGGCAAGCTGCTGTTCTCCTGCGCCATGGGCATGCAGGGCGGCGCGATCGACTTCAAGGAGGACGCGGCATGAAATGGCTGCGCGGCAAGGCCCGTTCGGAGCAGACCGGCCCCCAAGTCGTCCTCAAGGTCGACGGGATGCACTGCGCCAGCTGCGGTCTGCTCATCGACGACGAGCTCGAAGACGTGCCGGGCGTACGCTCCTCCAGCACCGACGTACGCAAGGGCCGCTGCATCGTCCACCTCACCGACGAAGGCTCCACGGACCCCTCGACGCTGATCGCGGCGGTCGAGCGTGCGGGCTACCAGGCCACTGTCCTCGGCTGAAGTCCGAAGCGCGAGCACACCGCGAGGGGGTGGCCGCCACATGGCGGCCACCCCCTCGCTCACCTTCCGTTCACCGCAGCGGCTGGAAACGCCGGAGCCGCAAGCTGTTGGAGACGACGAAGACCGACGAGAACGCCATCGCCCCACCGGCGATCATCGGGTTGAGCAGGCCGAGCGCGGCCAGCGGCAGCGCGGCCACGTTGTAGGCGAACGCCCAGAACAGATTGGCCTTGATCGTGCGGAGGGTGCGCCGGGCCAGCCGGATGGCGTCCGCCGCCGCCCGCAGGTCGCCCCGTACCAGCGTCAGGTCGGAGGCGGCGATCGCCGCGTCGGTGCCGGTGCCCATGGCCAGGCCCAGGTCGGCCTGCGCGAGGGCGGCCGCGTCGTTGACGCCGTCACCGACCATCGCCACCACCCGGCCCTGGTGCTGGAGGCGTTCGACCTCGGCGACCTTGTCCTCGGGATGGACCTCGGCGATCACCTGCTCGATGCCCACCTCGGCCGCGACCGCGCGGGCGGCGGCGGTGTTGTCGCCGGTCAGCAGCACCGGGGTCAGACCGAGCCGCTTCAGGTCGGCCACCGCCTCGGCGCTGGTCGCCTTGACGGTGTCGGCGACCACCAGCGCACCGCGCGCCTTCCCCTCCCAGGCGACGAAGACGACCGTACGGCCCTCGCCCTCGGCCTCCTTCCGGGCCCGGACCAACTCCTCCGGCAGGCCCAGCTCTTGCTCGTCCAGCCAGGCAGCGCGCCCCGCGCGGACCGTACGTCCATCGACCTGCCCGGTGACACCCCGGCCCTGGGTGCTGACGAATTCGGTCACGTCTGGGAGTGAGCCGAGCTGCTCGCGCGCGGCGTTCGCGATGGCCGCGGCGATGGGGTGCTCGCTGGCGTGCTCAAGCCCGCCGGCCAGGCGCAGCACCTCCTCCTGGTCCTCGCCGTCGGCCGGTACGACGTCGACCATGCGCATGCGGCCTTCGGTGACGGTTCCGGTCTTGTCCAGGACGACGGTGTCGATCCGCCGGGTGGACTCCAGCACCTCTGGCCCGCGGATCAGCAGTCCGAGCTGTGCGCCGCGTCCGGTGCCGACCATCAGCGCGGTGGGCGTGGCCAGCCCGAGCGCACACGGGCAGGCGATGATGACCACGGCGATCGCGGCCGTGAGGGCACTCGCCGCCGAGGCCCCGGTCAGCAGCCACACTCCGAACGTGCCGACCGCCAGCGCGATCACGACCGGGACGAAAACCGCTGAGATCCGGTCCGCCAGCCGCTGCACCTCCGCCTTGCCGGTCTGCGCCCGCTCCACCAGCGCGGCGATCTGCGCCAGCTTGGTGTCCGCGCCGATCCGGGTCGCCCGTACGACCAGCCGGCCGTGGCTGTTGAGGGTCGCGCCGGTCACAGCCGAGCCCGGCTCGACCTCCACCGGCACGCTCTCGCCGGTCAGCAGCGACTCGTCCACCGCCGAGGCGCCCTCGATGACCTCTCCGTCCGTGGCGATCTTCTCCCCGGGCCGTGCCACGAACAGATCCCCGACCGCCAACTCCTCGACGGGGATACGTATTTCGGTGCCGTCGCGCAGAACGGCGACGTCCTTGGCGCCCAGGTGCATCAGCGCCCGGATCGCCTCCCCGGCACGCCGCTTGGCCCGCGCTTCGAAGAACCGCCCGGCGAGCAGGAACGCCGTCAGCACGACGGCGACCTCCAGATACAGGTGCTCCCCGCCCACGGCCAGGGCGCCCGCGCTCCACAGATACGCGGCCAGCACGCCCAGCGACACGAGGGTGTCCATGGTCGCCGAGCCGTGCCGCAGATTGACCGCCGCCGCCCGGTGGAACGGCCACGCCCCCCAGGCAACTACCGGCGTGGCCAGCGCGAACACGACCCACTCCCATCCGGCGAAGTGCAGCGCGGAGATCATCGATATGGCCACCACGGGCAGGCCGAGCAGTGCCGAGCCGATCAGGCGGCGCCGCAGTCCGGCGACGTGGGCCTGCTCGGCATCGCCAGACTCGGCCTCCTTTGTCTCAGGCGCGCCGATTCCCGCCGGCTCGGCGCCGTAGCCGATGGCCTCCACCGCGGAGACCAGCTCCGCCACCTCGACCGCCGGGTCCTCGCGGGTGACGTGCGCGGTGGCGGTCGCCAGGTTCACCGTGGCGCTCACTCCGGGCAGCTTGCCCAGCTTCCGCTCGACCCGGGCGACGCACGAGGCGCAGGTCATCCCGGAGATGGCCAGCTCTATGGGGCCGGTATCCGTCGTGGTGGACATCGTGGAAGTTCCTTCCCTGTTCATACTCGGCCGGCCGGGGTGATGACGGCGAAGCCCTGTCCCGCAGCGGGGCGCCAGCCCAGCTCGCCGGAGTAGAGGCGGCGCAGCACGTCGGGCGGCTGGTGGTAGCAGAAGAGCGATATCCCGGCGTCGACGATGGAGGGGGTGTCGAGGAACAGCGGCAGCTCGGCCAGGAAGTACCGCACCGCCCGCTCAACCTGCTCCGCATCTGGCCGCTGCCCGGTGGGCAGCTTCCCGGCCAGCACCCAGCCGGAAGCCTCCCGGCACGCATCCCGGAACTCCGCGTCCTCGGCGTACCGCCGCAGCCCGTGTTCGTGGAGTCGCCCGAACGCGGCGTTGCCCTCCAGCTCGGCCCAGCCCAGCACGCGCGCACCGCGCTGGGTGACGCCGAGTGAACTCAGCGCCGTAGCGATCTTGTTGCGGGTGTACTGCCCCTGCCGGCGCGCCTTCCACGCGGCCTTCTCCGGCGTGTACCCGAGCGCCTCGAAGGTGAAGGCACTGGGCGCGTCCGGTACGAAGAAGTCCACCCGCTCGAAGCGGGCCAGCCCCCACGCCGCCAGATCCCGGATCCGGTCCGTGGAGAAGTAGCTGTTGAACGGGCTGATCCCGAAGCAGGCGTGCTCGCCCCGCTCCACCACGGCCGCGCACGCGGCGCTCAGCGGCTCCACCGCCATCGCCGCACAGCCACCCGCTTGATCCATGCTCATGCCCGGACGGTAGAACCTTGCCCTTAGGGCAAGGTCAAGCCGACACTGGAGACACGCCCCACGAACGGAGCCCCGCCATGCTCACCGTCGGCCGCATCGCCGCCGCCACCGGGCTCAGCCCCAAGGCCGTACGCCTCTACGAGGCCAACGGCCTCATCGACCCGCCCGAGCGCACCGCCGCCGGCTACCGCACCTACACCGACGACGCCGTCCCCGTCCTCGGCTTCATCCGCCAGGCCCAGGCCCTCGGCCTCAGCCTCAAGGAGATCAAGGACATCCTCGACCTCCAGCGCCGCGGCGAGCAGCCCTGCGGCCTCGTCGCCGACCTCCTCGACAAGCACCTCGCCGACATAGACCGCCGCATCGCCGACCTCGAAGCCCTCCGCACGACTCTCCAGCACGCCCGCGCCCAGGCGGACCAGGCCGCCGACCGCGGGGATATGGCCCTGGTCTGCCGGATCATCGAGAACGCGGCCCCAGCCGGCAGTTGACGATCCACGGATACCTGAATTCAGGAATCTATGTATCGTGGTGGTGTGCTGACCATTGCCACCGACATTGAGGTGCTGGCGCGATTCGGACGCGCGCTCGCCGACCCCATCCGCTGCCGCGTCCTGCTCGCCCTGCGCGAGGCCCCGGCATACCCCGCCGACCTCGCCGACAAGCTGCGAATCTCCCGCACCCGGCTGTCGAACCACCTGGCCTGCCTGCGCGACTGCGGCCTGGTCGTCACCGTGCCCGACGGCCGGCGCACCCGCTACGAACTGGCCGACGAACGCCTCGGACATGCCCTGGACGACCTGCGGACCGCCGTGGTCGCCGTGGCGGCGGACCGCACCTGCGTGGACGCCGACGAGAAGGGCTGCTGCTGAATGACCGCGATATCCCTCGGCCCCAGCCCGGCCCGCCGCGACGCACTCGCCCGCCGCATACGCCTGCTGGTCGCCGCGACGATCACCTACAACGTCGCCGAGGCCGCTGTCGCCCTCACCGCGGGCACCCTCGCCTCCTCCACCGCCCTGATCGGCTTCGGACTCGACTCCGTCATCGAGGTCTCCTCCGCCGCGGCCGTCGCCTGGCAGTTCTCCGCGCGCGACCACGCCGTCCGGGAGGCCCGGGAAAAGCGAACGCTGCGGATCATCGCTTTCTCCTTCTTCGCGCTCGCGCTCTACGTCGCCGTCGACTCCGTACGCGCCCTGACCGGCACCGGCGAAGCCGGCCACTCGGTGCCCGGCATCGTCCTCGCCGCTCTCTCCCTGGCGGTCATGCCGTTCCTGTCCGCCGCCCAGCGCAAGGCCGGCCGCGAACTCGGCTCCGCCTCCGCCGTCGCCGACTCCAAACAGACCCTGCTGTGCACCTATCTCTCTGCCGTACTCCTGGCCGGCCTGCTGGCCAACCTGCTGTTCGGCTGGACCTGGGCCGACCCCATCGCCGCCCTCGTGATCGCCGCCGTCGCGGTCAAGGAAGGCCGCGATGCCTGGCAGGGCAAGGGCTGCTGCGCGCCCGCCCTCGGTCACACGCCCACCGGAGCCGAACCGGACGTGTGCGGTTGCGCCCCGGGCTGCGATTGCTGCTGACCGAACTCGCTACCGAGTCGGATGTCGCCGTGTTGACACACGGCCCCCTCGCCGTCAGCCTGCTGAACTCACCCTTGCCCGGGGGTGAGTTGTTTAGGCGACCGGTGCTGCCGTTGGCGTGCCGGAGCGCAGCGTTGTTCGCCTGTTCGGTGCCCGTGTGCGAGATGAGGGCGAGCAGCATCAGCGCCGCGCCAGCGCCAGGTCCTTGCGGAAGGAGCTCATTACGAGCTGCCGCGCCTGGGAGGCTCCGTCCAGAAGGCGCGCATGAGCACCACTCCGTCGTCCTGCAGCGCGTACGGCGTCGTCGGCTGCCCGGCGTCGGCCGGGACCATCGAGGGTGCGGGTGAAGTCGCCGACCAGCGGACGGGCGGTCAACCGGTTGCGCTGTGCCCGGTCTCCGGCACCGGGGGCAGCCAGTGCACGGCGTTGCCGCGGAAGGACGCGTGAATGGGCACAAGGCCAGTGCCGCTCTGGTGTTGTCAAGGGCGGTGACGTTGATGCCGATCTCCGGGATGTCGCTGTCGATCGCCGCGACGCGGCTGCCACAGGTCGGGCAGAAGCCGCGCTTCGCCTCGCCTTCGAAGGTCTCGTACCAGGTCGGCTCGCTCTCGCCGGTCCAGGTGACCGTCTCGAAGCCCACCCACCACATCACGGGGGTGCCACCGAGTTTCTGGCAATGCCCGCAGGCGCAGGTCTCCCTGTCAAGTCTTTGTGTTCAGCTCGGCGGGCTGACTGCGAGTTGGCTGCGCTGCTGTTCGGGCGTCCGCAAGCAGGCGATTCCCCAGCGGGCGATCTGGGTGGCGCACAGGGCGCTGGCAGCGCCCTGTGCGCCGGGGCCGTGACCGGTCCCCCGTCCCGGTCACGGCCCCGCTGGTGTGGAGGTCGGTCATCGGCGGGTCAGCAGCAGCCGCCCGCAGCGACCGGTTCCTTCGCGTCGGTGTCGGACTCGGCCGCGCCTGTGCAGCAGGTGCTGCCCTGCTGCTTGGCGAGGGAGTCGGCGTCGGCCTTGACGGCGTACACCTCCCAGGGTTCCTGGCCGGGGCCGTGAACCCAGACCTTGTCCTGGAGGGCGTAGCAGCAGGTGGTGTCGTTCTCCACGTCGGTGGCCAGGCCGGCCTCGCCCAGGCGTGCGGTGGCGGCGTAGACCTCTTCGGTCCTCTCGACCTCAACGCCGAGGTGGTCCATGCGCGTTGCCTCGCCTGCGCTGCCTTCGATGAGGACGAGCTTGAGCGGGGGCTCGGTGATGGCGAAGTTGGCGTAGCCGTCGCGGAGTTTGGCGGGCTCGGTGCCGAACAGCTTGCTGTAGAAAGCGACGGACGCATCGAGATCGGGGACGCGCAGGGCGAGCTGTACGCGGGACATGGCGAACCTCCTTGGTGGGGTGGGGAGTTCAGCAGCTGCCGGACGCGGTTGCAGGGGCGCCGATGCCGATCTGCAGAGTGGCCGGGGCGGCGCAGCATCCGCCGCCTTCGGTGCTCTGGGTGGCCTCGGGGTCGTCGAACAGGCCCGCGCCCCCGCACACGCCCGTCTCCGGCAGAGTCAGTTCGACGCGCTCGGCGGCCTCGCGGTCGCCTGCGAGGGCGGCGGTGATGGAGCGGACCTGCTCGTAGCCGGTCATCGCGAGGAATGTGGGGGCGCGGCCGTAAGACTTCATGCCGACCAGATAGACGTCCTTCTCCGGGTGGGAGAGCTCGCCCGCGCCGTGCGGGTAGACGGTGCCGCAGGAGTGCTGGTTGGGGTCGATCAGCGGTGCGAGCGCGGTCGGGGCCTGGAGGCGCTCGTCCAGGCCGAGGCGGAGCTCGTCGAGGAAGGTGAGGTCGGGTCGCAGGCCGGTGAGGACGATGACCTCGTCGACCGCATCGAGGCGGCAGCCGTCCTCGCCGACGAGGACCAGGCGGCCGTCGGTGTCGCGTTCGACGGCGTCGGTGCGGAAGCCCGTGACCGCGTCGGCGTAGCCGTCGTCGACGGCGGCCTTCGCGGCGAGGCCGAGGGCGCCGCGGGCGGGGAGCTGGTCGGCTTCGCCGCCGCCGAAGGTGGAGCCGGAGATCCCCCGGCGCAGGATCCACGTGGCGTGTGTGCCGGTGCCGTCGTCGGCCTTCGCCAGGTCGGCGAGGTAGGCCAGCGCGGTGAAGGCGGAGGCGCCGGAGCCGATGACGGCGGTGCGCTTGCCCGCGTACCGGGCGCGGAGGGCCGGGTCGGCCAGGTCCGGGATCCGGTAGGAGATCCGGTCGGCTGCTGCGGCCTTCTCGCCGAGGGCGGGCAGGCCGCTGCCGCCGGCCGGGCTGGGGGTGGACCAGGTGCCCGAGGCGTCGATCACGGTGCGGGCGTGGATCCGCTCCTCCGCTCCGTGGGGGCCGGTGTAGTGGATGACGAAGGGCTGGTCCTCGCGGTCGGCGTCGACGATGCGGTCGCGGCCGCTGCGGGAGACGCCCGTGACAGTGGCGTTGTAGCGCACCTTGTCGCCCAGGACGTCAGCCAGCGGCTGGAGATAGAGGCCGGCCCAGTCCCCGCCGGACGGGTAGGTGGCGCCGTCGGGGCGGACCCAGCCGGTGGGGGCCAGGAGCTTCTCGGCGGCGGGATCGACGACCTCGGACCAGGGGGAGAACAGCCGCACGTGCGACCAGGCGCGCACCGCCGTCGCCGCGGCGGGTCCGGCTTCCAGGACCAGGGGCTGGATGTCCCGCTCGATGAGGCGGGCGGCTGCTGCCAGGCCGATGGGGCCGGCGCCGATCACGACGATGGGCAGGTCTGCGGTGGATGCGTTCACGACGGGGCTCCCCCATTGATTCGACAAGTGTCGATGTCCTGGGTCCAGCGTGACACCACATATCGACGTTCGTCAACATAGACATTCATCGAAGTTGCCGGGATGATGGGGGCATGACTACGAAGGTGTTGCCGCTGCTGGAGCCGGAGACCGTGGTGCCGTGCTGCCCGCCGCTGTCGGAGCGGCCGCTGACGGCTGAGGAGGCCGAGCGGACCGCGGTTATGTTCAAGGCGCTCGGCGACCCGGTGCGGCTGCGCCTGTTCTCCCTGGTCGCGTCCCATGAGGGCGGGGAGGCGTGCGTGTGCGACATCTCCGACGTCGGCGTCTCCCAGCCCACCGTCTCCCACCACCTGAAGAAGCTCCGCGAGGCTGGCCTGCTGTCCTCCGAGCGGCGCGGCACCTGGGTGTACTACCGCGTCGAGCCGTCCGTGCTCGCCGCCATGGGCCAGCTCCTCACCCGCGCGGCCGGCGCATGACCCTGGCCGTCACCGCGCTGACCGGCGCGTATGCGGATGAGGTCCTGGCGATCTACCAGGCCGGGATCGACGAGGGCAACGCCACCTTCGAGACCACCGCCCCGACCTGGGCGGAGTTCGACGCCGCCAAGCTGCCTGCCCACCGCTTCGCCGCGGCCGGCGCCGACGGGAAGCTGCTGGGCTGGATCGCGGCCGCCAAGGTCTCCGACCGGTGCGCGTACGCGGGCGTCGTCGAGCACTCCGTCTACGTCCACCCCGTCGCCCGCGGCCGCGGCGTCGCCGGTCGGCTGCTTGAGGCCCTGGTGGAGTCGACCGAGGCCGCGGGGATCTGGACGATCCAGTCCGGGATCTTCCCCGAGAACAAGGCGAGCCTCGCCGTCCACGCGCGTGCCGGGTTCCGTGTCATCGGTACCCGCGAGCGCATCGGCCGCCACCACGGCGTGTGGCGCGACGTGGTCCTGCTGGAGCGCCGCAGCCCGAAGATCAGCTGACCTCAGGCTTCCCGCCACGCCCGTCGTCGCTGTCCAGGGTGAGCTGGCGGTGGTGGAAGTCGAAGTGCTGCGTCGGGTAGCGGTAGATGTCCGCGAGCGTCATGAAGTCCTTGAAGAAGGGGTCCCACCGGACGGGGTAGTGCATCCCGCGGGCCAGGTCGGCGTCGGACTCGGCGGCCAGCCGGCGCTGGAGGGAGTCGAGGACCCGATCGAAGGCGACGGCCATCCGGCGCGGGCCGAAGACCTTCACGGCCCCAAGTGGACCTGCGTAGTTGACCCAGTCGAACGGCACGGTTCCCGCGTTCAGCAGCCGGGCGAACGCCTTGCCGACGCCGCGTGGGAGCCGCCCGAAGACACGGACCAGGACCAGCAGGGCCCGGACGACGATGTAGCCGAAGAGCATGTGCCACAGCAGCTGCCCGTTGGTCCACTTGGTGCCGCGGGTGGGCCGGGCGAGGTCCGCCGTGGAGGCGGAGTCCAGCAGTTGGTGGAAGGTGCGACGGGTTCGTTCGTAGTCCTCGTACACGGCCTGCCGGTCCATCGCGCTCGCGTTCATCATGGCCTGCCAGCTCTGGGCCTGTCCTCGACGAGTCGGCCGGGTGGCAATGATGCCCGCTCCAGGCCGGGCGTAACGGCGGCGGCTGCCACGGTTGTGCGGTCAGCCGTTCTGGAGGAGCGGGCCGAACGTCTGCTGCCCGATCCGGGTGGCGCGGGCCTGGCTGACGATCTCACCGCGCACCTCGGGGTGCGTCGACTGCCATTGCTCGGCCGAGCCCTGGCTGGCGAAGAAGTTGAGGGCGTCGCAGCACACCGCGGCGGCCGGGCCTTCGCCCTCGCGGCGCCCGACGAATACGACCGCCTCGGCGGGCTCCCACGTCGCCGCGCCGCCTGTGAAGGAGACCGTCACCGGCTGTGCGTCGACGGGGTCGGTGGAGGAGACGGTGAGGTCCTGGCCGAGCATCGCGGAGATGCCCAGGGCGTCGATCGCGCACATCGACGACACGCTCACCCCGTTGGCCAGCCGCACCTGGTGCCGGGTCTCTGCTGCCGAGAACGGGTAGGCGGCCTTGATCCGGCCCGATGCGTCGAGGGTCAGGAAGTCCTCGTGGTCCAGCTCCGCCAGGACCTCGCCGGCGCTCCGCCCGGCTTGGGCCGCCACCGCTTCGAGCAGGGCGGCCTCCGGCACGCGGCCCGTGGTGGCGAAGTGCCGCAGGACCGCCTGCTGGACCAGCCGCAGGCCGCGCTCCGCGGGCGCACGCCTGCCCCGCCCGGCCCGGCCGGTCGGATCCAGAAGATCCGTCGCCTCGCAGCAGTCCTGCCCCTCGGCCGCCTGCGGCATGCTGGCTTCCCGGAGAGCCTGGACGCTCGGCGCACCGTCGGTGCGGCCATCCGTGTCACGGTAGAGGCGGCACGACACCGACGGCGGAGCATCAAGGATGCGGAACGGGTCGATGCCGTCGAGGAGCACGGTGGGCGAACCGGTCATGCCCCACCGGGCCGCCTCGCCCTCTTCGGACACCTCGACCAGGTCGATCACGGCAGCACGGCCGTCGAGTGCCTGAGTGATCCGCTCCCGTACGACCGGCACGTTCGGGCACTCGGGCACCGTGAGGATCGTGATCCGCATCCGGCTGTCCTTCCAGGTCGGTGAGCTTGTGCACCGACCGTAGACGTTCCAGTGCACTGGAAGGTCAAGGGCGTAGCGTGGAGCCATGCGCATCGGTGACCTCGCGGCGGCAGGCCAGGTGACGGCCAAGACCATCCGCTTCTACGAGCAGGCCCGGCTGCTACCCGCCCCGCCCCGTACGACCGGCGGGTACCGCGACTACGCGCCGGAGGCGGTGAGCCGACTGGCGTTCATCCGCGACGCCCAGGGCGCGGGCCTGACGCTCGCCGAGATCCGCTCGGTCCTGGAGATCCGCGACAGCGGGCAGGCCCCGTGCGGACAGGTCACGAGCCTCATCGATCAGCGGCTGGCGGACATCGAGCAGCGCATGGCTGAACTCCGCCAGACCCGCAGCGCGCTGCGCGAGCTCGCCCGGCGGGCCGCCGCCACCGACCCCGATACCTGCTCTGAAGGCGAGATCTGCACCATCCTCACGCGACCGTGACCGGCTCCGGCACCAGGCGCGGGACCAGGCGCACGTAGGCGACCATGCCGATGACCTCGACCAGGGTCTGGGTGACCACGACAACCGCGGCGACCGCGAGCTGGTCGGGCAGGGCGAGGGCCAGGGGCAGCACGACCAGGGAGTTGCGGGTCGCTCCGGTGAACACGATCGCGCGGGCTGCGGGCGCCTTGAGGCGGAAGAGTCGGGCGACGATGCGTCCGGCGAAGGCCATGACCACGAGGAACGCGGCGTAGAAGGGGATGACGGCCGCGACGTCGCCGAGACTTCCGCCGAGCTTGGGGACCTGGGAGGCGACCACGGTGATGAGGGTGGCGGCCATCAGCGGCACCATCGTCGTCGTGGCCGCATCCGACACCTTCTGTCCGGCCGTTGTGCGGGCCGCCCACGCCTGGAGGGCCCAGGCCAGCGCGAGGGGGATCACGATGAGGAAGAGGAAGGCTTCCAGGAACGGGCCGGCCTCGACGATGTCGGCCAGGCCGGGCCCCATGAACAGGTACAGCAGTCCCGGCAGGAGCAGCATCTGGGCGACCAGCAGGAGCGGGGTCGCGGCCAGGAGCCGGCGGCTGTCGCCGTCGGCCAGGCCGGAGAAGACGATGACGTAGTCCACGCACGGGCACAGCAGCACCAGCAGGACACCGATGCGAAGGGCCTGGTCTACGGGGAGGAAGGCGAACATCGCAGCGACGACCAGGGGGACGACGACGAAGTTCACGACCAGGGCCGCGGACAGGAACCGGCCGTCGCGCAGGGACCGGAGCAGGTCACCGGCCGGGACCTGGAGGAAGGTCACGAACAGCAGCGCCCCCAGGACGGGATTGATGGCGTGCTCGAGGCCCGGCCCCGCTGAGGGCGCCGCCCAGCCGAGGAATGCGCCCAGGGCCATGGCGCCGAGGTAGATCGGGATCTGGTGGTGCTCCATGCGCGCGACCAGACCCTGCGATTCCTGCGACACCCTGATGACCCCTTGCTGTGCATGCGTGCTGATCGTGTGGCGGCCCTGCCCGGGGCCCGGCTCATTGTGGCAAGCGGGCGTGTCCGTGTCCGTCTGCGGGCGGCGGGGTGGGCAGGCCCAGGTCGACGGGCCCCGGCGCGGTCATGCACGCGGCAGCCTTGCGGCGCCGGTGCAGCACCCATGCCGTGGCGCCAAGGGCGAGAACGGTGACGGCGGCCAGCGCGGGAACCCACAGGGCGCCGACGGCGGAGAGCACTCCGAGCCCGCCGAGGAAGGCCAGGATCGGGCCGATGCAGCAGGCCGCGCAGGCCAGTACGCCGAGCGCGCCCACGCCGAGGAGGGACTTGCCGGAGGACTTCGTCTCGGGGTTCATACGGTGGCTCCGAACAGGTCGGCGAGCAGGGAACGCGCGGCTTCGGGCGCGCGCACCGTCAGCGTCAGGCGGCCGGGGGCCAGGCCCAGGGTGAAGTCGAAGAACGCGCAGCAGTCCTGCTCGGCCGCCGAGAGGGCCGCGAGTTCCGCGGCCAGCTCCGGGGTGCTGGGATAGGTCAGGCGGATTCCGTCGGTGATCTCTTCGCGGCTGGTGGCCTGAGCGACCAGCGCCTGCCACTGGGCGGTGCGCTCGCCGAGCTCGGCGCCGCCGAGCGTGCAGGCCACCGGCGCCTCGCGCCATGGTCCATCGGCCGCGCCCTGGGGACGGGCGGAGAGTTCGACCATCACCGGCCCCGGCGCCGGGGGCTCCTCGTCGGCGGTGGTGGTGCAGCCGCAGTCCGGGTCGCACCCACCGGACGGCGCCGGCCCGGACAACTGCCGGTGAACCTCGGCGAGGCGGGCGGAGAACGCCGCCAGCTCGGCCGAGCGGCGGTCCGCGTCCGCGATCCGGTCGGCAACCAGCGGCACCATCCGCGCCCGCACCGCAGCGCACACCCCCGCGTCTCGTACGTCGAGCAGGTCGCGGATGTCCTCCAGCGCCAGCCCCAGCAGCTTCGCGGAGGAGATGAACGCCAGCCGCTCCACCGCGTCCGGCCCGTACTGGCGGTACCCGGACGACGTCCGCTCGGCGGGCAGCAGCCCGGCCGTCTCGTAGAACCGCAGCGTGGAGGCCGGTACGCCGGAGCGTTCGGCCAGCTGCGAGATGCGCAGTGTGCTCATACCTCGAACGTAAACCTTCAACCCGACTCGAAGGTCAAGCCCGCAGTAGCCCGGCAATCTCCCTGGCCGCCTCCCGGGCGGGGCGGCCGACGCCGATGAGGGTGGCGGAGGCCGGTCCGGTCCAGTCGCCGTAGCCGAGCAGGTGCAGGCGGGGCTCGTCCGCGGCGCGGGTGCCGACGGTCGCGATGTGGCCGCGGGTGCCGCGCAGGCGCAGGCCGGCGAAGGGGGCGAGGGCGGGACGGAAGCCGGTGCACCAGATGACCGTGTCCGCCTCGGCCCGGGTGCCGTCGGCCCACTCGACCCCGGCCGGCGTGAGGCGGGCGAACATCGGGCGGGCACTGAGAAGTCCGGCGTCGCGGGCGGCGCGTACGGGCGGGATGGCCACGATGTCGCCGAGGGAGGCGACGCCGCCGGTGTCGGTGCGGCCTTCGTCCAGGGCGCGGCGGCGGGCGGTGGCGTGGTCGAAGAGGGCGCGGCCGTCGATGTCGTCGGCGAGGTAGCGGGGCGGGCGCTGGGCGACCCATGTCAGGTCGATTCCTGCGTGGGCGAGGTCGGCGGCGATCTGGGCGCCGGAGTTGCCACCGCCCACGACGATGACCCGCTGTCCGGCGAACTCGGCGGGGCTCTGGTACTGGACGGTGTGGAGCTGGCGGCCGGTGTACTCGCGGCGGCCGGGGATGGCGGGGAGGAAGGGGCGGGTCCAGGTGCCGGTGGCGCTGACGACCGCGCGGGCCTGCCAGTTGCCGCTGTCCGTGGCGATCCGTAGGAAGGCGCCGTCGCGGTGGACCTCGGAGACCCACACCCCGCGCTGCACGGGCAGCTCGTACCGCTTCTCGTAGTCGGCGAGGTAGTCGACCACGTGCTGCGCATCGGGATACTTCTCGCCGGGCTGGACCGGCATCAGTCGCCCGGGCAGGGACGAGAACTCCGCAGGCGAGAAGAGGCGGAGGGAGCCCCAGGTGTGCTGCCAGGCTCCGCCGGGCGCCGTCTGGGCGTCGAGGATGACGTGCTCGACGCCCAGACGGCGCAGGTGGTAGCCGGCGGCGAGCCCGGACTGGCCGCCGCCGATCACCACCACGTCCGTGCGCTGCGTCATGCCGAAGGCGTCCCGGCGCCGGTCTTGCCGCGCATGAAGATGACCGCCACCAATGCCAGGCCCACCACCGCGCCGATCAGCTGCATAGCGATGAAGCCCGGCACCGAGCCGGGGGCGATGCCCGCAAAGGTGTCGGTGAAGGCGCGGCCAATCGTCACGGCCGGGTTGGCGAAGGACGTGGACGAGGTGAACCAGTAGGCGGCGCCGATGTAGGAGGCGACCGCGACCGGGGCGAAGCGGAGCCTGTCTGTACGGGCGAGGCCGAAGATCAGCAGGATCAGGCCCGCGGTGGCGACGACCTCGCCGAGGAGGAGGTTCCCGGCCGAGCGGTCGTGGGTGGACCACTTCACCAGCGGCTCGCCGAACATCGCGTCCGCCAGGATCGCACCTGAGATCGCACCGGCGATCTGTGAGGGCACGTAGACGGCGAGCTCGCGGGCGGTGACGCCGGCGCCGCCGCGGCGGGCGGTCCACCACTCGGCCAACGTGACGGCGGGGTTGAAGTGGGCGCCGGAGACCGGTCCAAGCAGGAGGATGAGGATGCCGAGGCCGAAGACGGTGGCCGTGGAGTTGGCCAGCAGCTGGAGGCCGACGTCCTTGGTGAGTTCGGTGGCCTGGATGCCGGAGCCGACCACGACCGCCACGAGCAGGGCGGTGCCTATGAGTTCGGCGGCGGCCCGGGCGACCAGCGGGGTGCGCGGCGGAGTGGCACCCGGCGCGGGAGCCACGGACTCAGGCGCTGGGCCGGCTGGCGCGGACTCCGTGGTCGGGGTGGCTTCGGCGGCGGTCATGGGCAGGCCCTCTTGTTCTCGGCGGCGGTGCGAGCGGACTCGGCCAGGTCGGCGAACTGACTGGCGAGCTGGGCGATGACGTCGGGCTTGAGCCGGTAGTAGATGTACCGGCCGCACGGTTCCGTCTCGACGACCCCGGCCTCGCGCAGCACCTTCATGTGGTTGGAGAGGTTGGTCTGTTTGGCACCGGTCTCCTCCACGAGGTGGGTGGTGCACAGGGTCTCTTTGGCGAGCAGGGTCACGATTTGGAGCCTGAGCGGGTCGGCCAGAACCCGGATCAGATCAGTGTCGACTGACGTCATCATGGGCTGATACTGTCACATCAGTGGTGGCTGACACCACCGGGTGCTGACATCATTTGCACCTGATCCGGTCGTGAGACAAGAGAGACCTCTGATGTCCGACAAGCCCTCCGTGCTGTTCGTCTGTGTCCACAACGCCGGCCGTTCCCAGATGGCCGCCGCGTGGCTGACCCACCTGGCCGGGGACCGTGTCGAGGTCCGTTCCGCCGGCTCCAACCCGGGCGCGGGCGTCAACCCGGCCGCTGTCGAGGCCATGGCCGAGGTCGGCATCGACATCTCCGCCGAGGTCCCGAAGATGCTCACCGTGGACGCGGTGAAGGAGTCGGACGTCTGCATCACCATGGGCTGCGGCGACACGTGCCCGGTCTTCCCGGGCAAGCGGTACCTGGACTGGCAGCTGGAGGACCCGGCGGGCCAGGGCGTCGAGGCCGTACGCCCGATCCGGGATGAGATCAAGGTGCTGGTCGAGGGCCTGATCAAGGAGATCGCGCCGGAGCCCCAGGCATGAGCACGGCGGCGGACATACGCAACGTCATCATCGTCGGCTCCGGTCCCGCCGGATACACCGCTGCCCTCTACACCGCCCGCGCCTCGCTGAAGCCGCTGGTCTTCGAGGGCGCGGTCACGGCCGGCGGCGCGCTGGTGCAGACGACCGAGGTGGAGAACTTCCCCGGCTTCCGCGACGGCATCATGGGCCCGGACCTGATGGACAACATGCGGGCCCAGGCCGAACGCTTCGGCACCGAGCTGGTCCCCGACGACATCGTCGAGGTCGACCTCACCGGCGCGGTCAAGACCGTCACCGACAGCGCGGGTACGGTCCACCGGGCGAGGGCCGTGATCGTGGCGACCGGCTCGCAGCACCGCAAGCTGAACCTGCCCGGCGAGGACGCGCTCTCCGGCCGGGGCGTGTCGTACTGCGCGACCTGCGACGGCTTCTTCTTCCGCGAGCACGACATCGTGGTGGTCGGTGGCGGTGACACGGCGATGGAGGAGGCCACCTTCCTCTCCCGCTTCGCCCGCTCCGTGACCGTCGTCCACCGCCGCGACACCCTGCGGGCCTCCAAGACCATGCAGGACCGCGCGTTCGCCGACCCGAAGATCTCCTTCGCCTGGAACAGCGAGGTCGCCGAGATCCGCGAGGACGACGGCAAGCTCGGCGGGCTCATCCTGCGCGACACCGTCACCGGCGAGACCTCCGAACTCCCCGCTACGGGCCTGTTCGTCGCGATCGGCCACGACCCGCGCACCGACCTGGTCACCGGCCAGCTCGACCTGGACGACGAGGGCTACCTCAAGGTCGCCTCCCCCTCCACCTGTACGAACATCGCCGGCGTCTTCGGCGCCGGTGACGTGGTCGACCACACCTACCGGCAGGCGATCACCGCGGCCGGCTCCGGCTGCGCCGCAGCCCTGGACGCCGAGCGGTACCTGGCCGCCCTGAGCGACGCCGACGCCGCAGGCGAACCGGCCGTAGCGGCCGTCTGACGCCCGGGAGGAAGACCATGGCTCTCAAGAACGTCACCGACGACTCCTTCGCTCAGGACGTGCTCACCAGTGACAAGCCCGTCCTGGTCGACTTCTGGGCCGCCTGGTGTGGCCCGTGCCGCCAGCTCGCCCCGTCGCTGGAGGCGATCGCCGCGGAGCACGGCGACAAGATCGAGATCGTCAAGCTCAACATCGACGAGAACCCGGCCATCGCCGCGCAGTACGGCGTGATGTCCATCCCGACGCTGCACCTCTACAAGGGCGGCGAGGTCGTGCAGACCATCGTGGGCGCCAAGCCGAAGGCCGCCCTCGAACGCGATCTCGCCGAACACCTCGCCTGACACGCGACGCCGGTGGGGGCGCGAACAGCGCCCCCACCACCTCCCCTTCTCCGATCTCCACGGAGGTATCCGGTGGCCAGCAAACGCATCGTCGCCATCGGCGGCAGCGACGCCGGAATCAGCGCGGCCCTGCGCGCCCGCGAGCTGGATCCCGACAGCGAGGTCACCGTGGTGGTGGCCGACGCCTACCCGAATTTCTCCATCTGCGGCATCCCGTACTACGTATCCGGCGAGGTCGGCCACTGGAGCGATCTGGCCCACCGCACGCTGGCCGACCTGAAGGCCACCGGGATGCAGGTGCGCACTGACACCCTCGCCACCGGCATCGACGTGACCGGCAAGCGGCTGGTCGTGCGTGATACCGAGGGCCGTGCCGAGGAACTGCCGTACGACGCGCTGATCGTGGGCACCGGCGCGGTCAGCGTCCGCCCGCCCATCGAGGGGCTGAGCGGACCGGACGCGCTCGGCCCGCAGGACGGCGTCCACCTCGTGCACAGCATGGGCGACACCTTCGGGATCATGCAGTCCCTTGCCGCACGCAGCCCGAAGTCGGCCGTCGTCATCGGCGCCGGCTACATCGGCCTGGAGATGGCCGAGGCCCTCACCACCCGCGGCCTCCAGGTCACCCAGATCGAGGCCCTTCCCGAGGTCCTGCCCACCGCCGACCCCGAGCTCGGCGCCGTCGTCCATGACGAACTCACCGCCAACGGGGTCGAGGTCATCACCGGCACCCAGGTCTCCGCGATCACCCGCGACCCCGCCGGCGACATCCTTCAGGTACGGGCCACCGGACCCGACGGCAGAACGTTCACCCGCGGCGCCGACCTCGTCCTGGTCGTCGTCGGCGTACGCCCCGACACCGCCCTCGCCTCTGCCGCCGGAGCCCTGCTCGGCGTGAAGGGCGCGATCGACGTCGACGAGTACATGCGCACCTCGCTGCCCGACGTGTACGCAGCCGGAGACTGCGCCGTCACGCACCACCGTCTCCTCGGCAAGACCTGGCTGCCGCTGGGGACGACCGCCCACAAGCAGGGCCGGATCGCGGGCGAGAACGCCCTCGGCGGCACCCGCTGGTTCGCGGGCAGTCTCGGCACCCAGGTGGTCAAGGTCTTCGACCTCGTCGCTGCCCGCACTGGCCTGCGCGACCACGAAGCAGGAGCTGCCGGGCGGGGCTGGACTCCGGCGACCACCGCGAGCCGCCCTGACGACCACAAGGCGTACTACCCTGGCGCCACCCCGATCTCGATCCGCGTCACCGGGGACACCTCAAGCGGCATTCTGCTGGGCGCCCAGCTCGTCGGACGGCGCGGGGCGGAGATCTCCAAGCGGGTGGACACGTACGCGACCGCGCTGTTCCACGGCATGCCGGTCGACAGCCTCAGCGAACTCGACCTCTCCTACACCCCACCGCTGGGCTCTCCGTGGGACGCGGTCCAGGTCGCGGCGCAGGCGTGGATGAGCGAGCACCACCTCGACGTGCAGCGCCGGATGCTGGGCGTCTTCTGACACCTTTCTCGCACACCGGCCTCCTGACCTCTGCGGGATGCATTGACACCTGGCATTAGCTCAACGAAAATTGAGTCAATGAACGTTGAGTGGTCTGAATCGGTGGTGGCGCGAGCACAACGGCACGCGGCACTGGGGGAACCCGCGCGTCTGGCGATCATCGACCGGCTGCTGCTGGGCGATGCCTCGCCCGGCGAACTCGGCCAGGAGCTGGGCCTGCCCAGCAACCTCCTGGCCCACCACCTCAAGCTGCTCGAACAGGTCGGCCTGATCGAGCGGTCCCGCTCCGAAGGCGACCGTCGGCGCACCTACCTGCGCCTGCGCGTGGAAACCCTGGCCGACACCATGCCCGCACCCCTGCGGACGGCGCCCCGTGTGGTGTTCGTCTGCACCCACAACTCCGCCCGCTCCCACCTCGCCGCGGCCCTCTGGAAGCGCCACAGCACCGTCCCCGCCGCCTCGGCCGGAACCGAACCAGCTCAGCGCGTCCACCCCCGAGCCGTGGCGACCGCACGCAGACACGGCCTCTCCCTGGCCCACGCCCGTACCTCCCACATCGACGAGACGCTGCGCCCGGACGACCTCGTGGTCGCCGTCTGCGACAACGCTCACGAGCAGCTCGGCCCCCGGGTCCCCGACCGCCTGCACTGGTCGGTACCCGACCCCACCCGCACCGGCACCGACGACGCCTTCGCCGACGCCCTGAGTGATCTCGCCGACCGGATCGACCGGCTGGCCCCCGCCGTCCGCCCTCCAGGAGGCAGCGATGACTGAGACCGCGCCCACCCCGCACCGCAACCTGAGCATCGACCAGCAACTCGCCCTGCGCACCGCAGCCACCCACCTGAGCCGGGAGTTCGACGGGATCTTCGGCCAGGAGACCATCGAACGGTTCCTGCACACCAGCTACGACCAGTTCGCCGGCCGCAGCACCATCCCCAACTACCTCCCCCTCATCGCCGAACGCTTCGCCCGCCAGCGCCTGCGCGCCCTGGCCAAGATCGAAGGCCACCACACCGACGGCAAGCCCGTCGTCCTCTTCCTCTGCGTCCACAACGCCGGCCGCAGCCAGATGGCCATGGGCTTCTTCCAGCACCTCGCCGGCGACAACGCCGTCGCCTGGTCCGGCGGCTCCGAACCCGGCTTCGAGGTCAACCCGGCAGCCATCGCCGCCATGAGCGAACGCGGCATCGACATCTCCCGCGAGTTCACCAAGCCCTGGACCGACGAGATCGTCCGCGCCGCCGACGTCGTCGTCAGCATGGGCTGCGGCGACGCCTGCCCGGTGTTCCCCGGCAAGCGCTACCTCGACTGGACCCTGGACGACCCCGCGGGCAGGACCGTCGACGACGTCCGGCCCATCCGCGACGACATCGAGCGCCGTGTCCGCGGCCTCCTCGACGACCTCGGCGTCCCGGCCCAGCACTGACCGCGCACAGGGCATGCGGAAGCCGGATCCACACTGCTTTCGCGTCGCCCGTACGAATCCACCGTGGTGTGGGCAGCCAACGCTCGGACTGCGTCCGCGAGTTCAACGCGGCCCTGGCACCCGGCGGCGCGAGCCGGCCCGTGCGGGAGTGTGTCCAGCGGACATGGAAGGAACGCGTCGTCGCCTGAACCTGATCTCTCAGTCGCGGGGCGGGTGGAGTGGGACGACGTTTCCGGAGGCGGTGTGGTCCTGGCCGGTGGAGGTCCGGAGGATGAGAACGGCTGCCGCGAGGGCCATCTGCTCGGCTCGATGCCGGGACTCGGCCTCGGCAGCCCGGGAGTCCTTGAGAACTTCTTTCAGGCGGACAACCTCTTTGCGAAGCCGCCTCTCGACTTCCGGCGTCTGGTGCGTTTCCGTACGCACCCGCGCGTAGAACTCCTCCTTGAGGTCGGCGTGGCGCTTTTGCAGCGCCATGCGGTGAACACCGGCCTCTGCGGCGAGCGCGACCACTGTGAGGCTGCCGTTGGAGCTCGTGGGCTGGCCGGCCAGGAGGCGGTCCATCGCTGCGCGGATGCGCGAGCGTTCGTCCTCGTGCTGCTGGTTCATGCGATGGCCTCCTCGGCGAACTGGGCGGCGGAGTCGTGGGCATCGGCAAGAGCACGGAAGCGGCCAGCTGTTCGGCGAAACCGGTCGCCCAGGGGCTGGGGCATCAGGGCTGCCTTCGCATCGAGCCGATCAGCGTGCTCCCGAGCCGCCTGTGCGTGACTGTCGGTGCGGACGGCGTTGCCGCAGCCGAGCTGGCAGGCGAACTGGTTGGGTGCCGTCGCCACGGGATCCGGGTCGCACAGGGCGGTGTCGCGCTTGAAGGCGCAGATGAGGAACGCGTCCGGGTTGTCGAAGAGGACGAGGCCGTCGCGCGCGAGGAACTTGGCGGCGGCCTTCGGGGTGGTCAAGGCGCCTTCGAAGCTGGGGAGCGAGGTTGCTCCGATGAGAGCCCGTCGAGCGGCGGGACCGGAGATTTTCTCGCCGGCTGCAGCGGTGTCGCGCAGCCGTGCTGCGGTCTGCGCGGCGGCGAGAGCGGTCTCGACGTCGAGCTCCCCGTGGAACCCCCGACGCTCGCGGTTGCCGTAGCCGGTGGAGGTGCGGGCGTCCAGGGCGGTGCGCATGTGTCCGTACTGGATGGCGAGGGCGACCAGACCGCCGGGGCGGCGGGCGATGTGCCAAGCCAAAGTTCTGCGCAGGCGACTCAGTCCAAGGTTGCCGTGCGGGTCCTCCGGCACCATCTGGGCGTCCAGGCCCTGGGCGGTGGCCTCCTGGTTGATCCACGACACGAGATTCTCGACCCGGCGGTCCAGGGTGCCCCGCTTCAGCGCACCGTGGTGCTTGCGCTGGCCGATGACATCGTGGTGGGTGGAGCTGAACAGCAGCTCGCCCTTGGGGACGATGCGTTCCAGAACCCGGATGGCGTTCACGACGGGGGTGATCGCGACCCAGGGGACGGCGCGCTCCTCACCAGCGGAGATGTGGTGGCCGTCAGAGTCGCGGACGTTCTTGTAGTGGTGGGCTCGGATCAGATGCCGCGGCATGGAGCCGTCCTCGTTGGGCTCCGGATCGGGGCAGCAGCCGGACCGCAGCGACCGCGCCTCCTGGGGGCGCATCCCGGTCAAATACAAGATCACGATGGCGGCGGCCGTGGCCAGGTGACGCACCAGAATCGGCGTCTCCTCATAGTCCATGAACTCGCGCCAGGGCCGCCTCTCGATCCGGCCCGTCACCGGCACCTGCATCGGGCTGGGGCCGGGCCGCCGGGCGGCGAGCGCACGGAGCCCGCGCCGAGTAGCGAAGTCGTGGACCTGGTTCCAGCTGGCTGCCGTGACCGCCGCGACGTAGTGGTGGGCCAGGGTGATGCCGTGCTTTCGGCTCACGGTGGCGGGCAGGAGAGCCCCGGAATCGACCAGCGGCTGCAGGTAGTTCTTGACGGCCGCCAGACCCCCTCGGGTGCTCGGGGTGGCCGTCACGCGGGCGTGCATGCGGCGGCGCTCGGCCCAGGCGGCCAGGATGTCGTCGGAGAAGTCTTCGACCATGCGGATCGACCAGGTCAGCAAGGGACCGATCACGGTCGGGTCCAGTGGCTCGGTCTTGTTCTCCCCGCCCGCCTCTCCCGTCTCGGCCGGCAGGTAGTCGTCGATGCCCTCGCTCTCCCAGGGCGGCTGCGTAACGCCGCAGGGGCTGGCCGACAGCTGGTCGAAGGCCCACAGGTCCGAGAGCCAGTTAAGAACCGTCTGGGCATGAACGCGCGTGCAGCCGCTGCTGGCGATCTTGGCGGCGTACGCCTTCCAGTGCTCCACGGTGCAGTCACTGACCTGGGACACGCCCTGCCGGTCGAGCCAGCGCGCGAACTTCATCCACTGCAGGATGTTGTCGCGCATGCTGACCACGCCGTCGCGTGACCGGTTCTGAAAGCCCCGTTCCTGCACGTAGGTGGGGCGCAGCTCGCCGTTGATCAGGACCCAGATGAGGCGCCTGAACTCGCTCCGCAGGGAGGCGGGGCACCTCCTCAAATTGATCTTGTGGATGCTGTCCCCGGGGTTGTCGGTCAGCGGTCCCATCGACCAGACGTCGTCGCTGTAGCGGGAGTTGGGGTGGGTGTTACCAGCGCTGATCCACCGGTCCAGGACCACCGGGCTCTCCGGACCCGGCAGGGGAAGGATGTAGGGATCGGCCTCGAGGGTCAGAGCTGTGGTCACGGGGCGAGGTCTCCCTTGAGCAGGTGGTCGACGATCATTTGGTCGCGGTCGGTGATCCGGGCCAGAGCGGCGTCCCAGGTGCTCTCGTTGACCTTTGTCCGCAGGTCATCGAGTCGCTGGAGGTGTTCGTCCCATCGCTTGCGCCAGAGTTTCTCCGGCCAGCCGGAGCGGAGCGATATCAACTGGCGGCGCAGGAGCGCGAGGCGCGGGTGGTGGCCGGTGTGGACCCGGGAGTTCTCGCAGGACAGGCAGAGCAGGAAGTCGGCGCCGCAGCCCCCGCTCGGGTCCGGCCAGGGGCTGGTCTCCTCGTCCGCGCAGTCCGCGGTCGCGGTCTCCTGGTGGGCCGCGTCGGCCGCGTCCGAGAGCCGACCCTTGAAGGTGTAGTCGCGGGCCTGTTCGAGGGCCTCCTCGGCGCCGGCCGCGATCACGCTCACGGCGGCCTCCTGGACGTTCTCGTCGGGCAGGACGTAGACGCTCTCGTGGGTGGCACGTTTGTGCTGTAGCGGCTTGCCCGTCGTCGTGACGGTGGTCCTGCGGGCGCGTTGGAAGGGCGAGCCGATCTTGTGAGTGCTCGCCCATACTCGCGCGTCGCCCTTGGACACCCCGAAGCACAGCGGGCCGACGTTGCGGGGCCGGTCCAGATTGGAGTCCACGTCAGTACGGCGCCGGTTGCGGGCAACCATCAGCAGGTCGTGGCCGGGAGACAGGGCAGCGGCCAAGGCTCGCCCGTGCTGCGTGGCTTCCAGGGCCTGGGTGATGAGCCGGCCCGGCGAGTCCGCGCCGGAGTCGGTGTAGTTCTCCGTGTCGAACCAGCGACCCTCTCCCGAGCGGCGCTTCTCCACCAGGACCTCGTAGGTGACCGTGGCGGTCTCTCCCGCGGACGGGGTGATGACGGGCACGTGCAGACGGTCGTAGACCGACAGATTCCAGCCGTAGCGGTCCGTCATCATCACGGTCAGGGCCGTCAGTTCCGACCTGGTCAAGAACAGCCGGCCGGTCGTCTTCCCGTGGTTCTTTCCGCGCAGCAGCCCTTCGGCCCGGGTGTAGACCTTCCCGTCTTTGTCCGGGTACCCGGGCAGTTCGCCCGTGGCGGCGATGTGTTCGAGAGCCGTCCCGACCCTCCAGTCACGGCTTTCCGGGTCCAGTGCGCCCGCCCGGTAGCGGGCCAGCAGCGCGGTGTTCTCCCGGATCCGCAACAGCGCGGTACGGAACTGCCGTTCGGCGGCCAGCAGCACCTGGTCGCGCTCCGACGGCCGGTAGGACTGCTTGGAGGGCTTGCCCTTCTTCGGAACCGGGCGGGCCAGTTCCTCGGCGGCCAGGCCCTGCGCCAGCCGCGGCTCGCGTTTCAGCAGCGTACGCATCTTGCCCAGGGCCTCGCGCCCGCCGGGGGTGTCCTTGTGGTTGTTGCGCCAGAGCCGGAGTGTGGCAGAGGTGAGGTCGCCCAGGTCCTCGGCCGGCTGACCCTGGTCCTTGAGGAACCGGGCGAAGACCTCGATAGACCGCCAATATGACTCACCGCTCGCATGGCTGTTCCACCCCGTGGACTGCTCGGCGAACGCTCGCGCAAGGGAGCAGCGCATCGGCTGCGGCACGGCGATCGCGACGAAGTCGAAGACGCGCTCGAAGCGTTCCTTGTTCACCACCCTGACCTGTAGTCCGTCGGCGGCTATCCGCTCGGTTGCCTGGAAGTCCGCCGGTGGCAGGACAGCTTTGCGCCCCCGCCCGCTCACGATGCCGCCGCGATGGGCAGGGCGTCGACCAGCAGCTCGATGTCCTGGATCCCGGAGGTTTCCCGGGCCAGCTGGGCGAACAGGCCGTTCAGATCCTTCGTCCGGTCCGTCTCGCCGTGCTCGTCCTCGGTGTCGAAGGCGAGGATCGATTCCAGCTGCATGTGCATGACCGGGTTGAGGTAGTGCTCCTTCGTCGTCTCGACGTCCCGGTGCCCCAGCAGGGTCTTCACCAGCCACCACGGGTCGCCGTAGAGCTGGGCGAAGTCGCGTCGGTCCGCGGCGGTCAGCCCGTACTTCTTGTCCATGAGCTCGTTCAGCACGATCAGCATGTAGAGCGCCATGGAGTGACGCGCGGCATGCGGGGTCGCGTACGGGGCCTTCCCCCGTACTGCAGCCGACCTCAGCGGGCGCTGGATCTCTCGCTCCTCCGGCGTCAGCAGAGCTTCCTCACACCGCTGGTTGGCCTGCCAGAACACCGTGTTCCATCGGTCCGGCAGCATCGGCATGCCCTGCTCGGTCAGCCACAGCCACGCCGGCTCCGGGCCGTGTGGCCCCTCGACGAACAGCCACTGCCGCTCGCGCCAGTCCAGCAGGCTCAACTCCCGCCTGCCTGCCACCCTGTCCCGGTCCACCCAGTGCACGACCGGAGCCGGGCCATGCGTCACGTTCGTGACCAGCCGCATCAGCGGCAGCTTCTCGTAGCGGCCCTCCTGCTGGGCACGCTGGATAGCCCACGTCCGCTCGGACTCGCTGTAGGCGCCGAGTTGGCGCACCGACTCGACCGAGGTGTAGTAGGTGCGGTCACGCTTCGACCGCGACAGGGCGCGAGCTACCTGGCCATGGCAGTAACGTCCAGACCGAAGGCGCCGGGTCGGCACTTCGAACGTCAGCATCGCCCCGGCTTCCTGCCGCCGCAGGCCCGAGCTGAGCGCCAGCCCCACGAACGAGGTGTTCCGCAGTTCGGTTCGTCCGTCCCAGCCGGGCAACGGCGCCCCGTCACGACCAAGTCCCCGAAGGCCAAGGTCCTGCCACAACCCCCACGTCCGCGGAGTCAGCCACGACACCCGCGAGCTTCGCGCGCTTGCCGCCCGGTCACCACGCCGCCCCACGTCCACCGGCAGCGGACTGACCTTCGCCCACTTGTAGAGCCGGGTCAGCGCGGCCGCATCCCGGTTCCACTTCGTGCCGCCGATCCGCTGCGGATTCTGCGGCGAATCGAGACGGAACTCCTTGTACGCCCGCAAGTCCGCGCTGGTCGCAGCCCGCCACGGCACACCCCGCCGCCACAGCCACGACAGCAACAGCCGGATATCCGACGCGTAATTCCGGCGACTTTCCCGCTCGAGACCTCGGAATTCAGGCGATAGGACAAAGTCCAACAGCTCCGCGTCCACGACGAAGTCCGGCCGTACGAAGACCGGATCACCGGGCCGTAGTCCCACCCTGCCGAGGGCTGCCGGGAGGTCACGGACTCCAAGCACCCCCTCCTCAGGCAGCTGCCACCACCGTTCCGGATCCGGAACGAAGACCACCCACCACTCGTCCATGCCGCACCCCTGTGAGTCCTTGAACTCACTGAATCATCAGGGAAGCACAAGTGGGGCGCGTCAGGAGCATCGGGCACCTCGAAGCGGACGGCCCCGCACAGGCAGCCGCCGCAGCGTAGGGCGGAAGACGAAGAAGAGTCGGTGGTGGTCACGGCTTACTCCCAGGATCGAAGACCAGCAGCACGAACGCATGTGCTGCTCACGTACACCTCTACCGATCGGGCAGCAGTTCGGTTGCTGTCTTGAGAGCCGGTTCACCAAGACGTGTGTCTTCGGCTCAAGTACGCCACGGGAAAGGCGTTGTGGGCTGCGCCACGCGCCAGTGCCGGGCCGCCGGGCGGCCGGAGGCCACGGCACCGTGTGGCCTGGGGGCCTAGGGCTACGCGACGCTGTCGACGGGAACATGCCCGGCGACGTGCCAGTCCCACAGCTGGTGGGCGCTGTCCAGGCTGGGGCACCAGGTGACCTTGCGTCCGTTGCGGCAGATTTCGCCGGCACCCGGCGCGCACCGGCACACCACCCGGAACTGTCCGGCGCGCGCGGTCACGACCGCCTGCACGATCCGGCCCACGTGCGTGCCGTGGACGACATCCAGACGGATGGCCGCGGCGAGCTGTTCCGCCGTGACCACCTCCAGCCGGTCGACCGAGTCCAGCGCCTGGCAGACACCGCCGTCAGGGAGCGTGTACGACTTCACGGCCACCCACTGCCCGAGCCGGACGACGGCGCCGACCACTGCGGCCCGCTCCTGCTCGGGGTAGCGCTGCATGACCAGGTCGCCCCGCCGGATGTGAGGGGTATCCGCCAGGCGCTGGAGCGAGCTCACCGAGACCTTCGCGCTGACGCGGTCCTCGAGCCGCGCGGACTCCACGGTCCACACACCCGGCCCGGGCTTCATCAGTTCCCACTCGCCCGGCCGGCCCTCCACCTCCACGATCTCACCGGTACTGAACATCCCGCCGTCCGACGGAGCGTCGGGGGCCCAGAGCATGGCCTGAGTAGACGTCACCACTTCTTCCCAGCTTCCTATCCGTGTTCATTCGAGTGACCTCGAAGCCGCGAGCCGTCGGCCCGGCCCGCGTTCTCGGAGGCAGGCCGGGCCGCAACTGGGCAAGCGCGTTTCGCGCGGCCGGTCAGCCTTGGGCCTTCGCCGCCTCGGCGGTGAGCTCGTGGTGCACGCGCAGCGCCGCGGCCGCGTACGCCACGGGCGACGGGTTGGCACCCTGCACGTCCGTCATCGCCGCAAGGAAGCGTGCGTAGAGGGCCTGGTCGGCGTCGTCGACGACGTCCTCGATCAGCTTGAACGCGCTCGTTGCGAAACGGCGGATGGCCAGCGGCCGGGCCTTGCGGCCGGCCGTGCCCTGCCTGTCGCGCTCCACCACACACTCGGCGTGAGTGTCCGTCTGAGCGAGCACGCGCAGCATCCGCTCGCGGTCGACCATGTCGGGGGCCATGTCCTGCCACAGCTGCCCGACCCGGACGGGTCCGACGGCGGAGGAGACGGGGGAGGGGCTGGTACTCATGAGGAACTCCTCAACAGGGGCGAAGGATTGGTGCCGGGCGGGCGCCCGGGGGCAAGCGGAGGATCGGGGGACTCAGGCCGTGGTCCCGGGGACGGGAGCCTTGAGGATGCGGAGGTTCTCCGCCTGGATCTCGGCGCAGAACCGGCAGATGAGCACCCACAACGGCATGGACAGCCCGTCGAGCTGGTCATGGAGCAACCGGGCGGCTTCGTGCATGCCGTGCTGCGCGCGGACCACGTCCATCGAGTCCAGGCCGCGCGACCTCCGCTCAAGAGACCGGCCGGCGCCGAGCAGGAGGCCGTGGGCCTCGCGGCTGACCGTCTCCAGCCGCAGCGGATGCGCTGGGGTGAGCCGGGACGGCGGCGGCGGGGCCGGGTCGAAGGCGGTCGGGCGGGCCGCGCTGTAGCGCGTCGCCCACAGCTCGACCATGTAGACCGCGGCGGCCTGCCAGGCCGCTTCGTCGTGCTCGCCGGTGCGCTCCTGGAACGTCGCGATCGCCCGGTCGAGGAGGACCTCGGCGCGCTCCAGTGCCGTGCCGTGGCCGAGGCGGAAGTCTTCCATGGCCTTCGCGGTCTCGATCACGTGCACCTGGGCCGCGGGGGCGTGATCGGTGAGACTGCGGCGCATCAGGATGTCGCCCGCCTCCACGACGATCCGCGAGCCCGGCGCGGCGGGCTCCCCTGGTTCGGGGGACAGATAGGGCATGGCTGTCGTACTCCTCAGGTGTCATGTCGGTCGCGGGAGGCAGATCCCGGCGGGCCAGGAGACGGGCAAGTCCCGGCGCGTGCCGCGTCGTTGCGGACAAGGCCGCCTTCTCGTTTCTCCTCCGGGCGGCCCCGGCCAACGCTTAGTGACAATACATCTTGAAATCAAATCAAGCAACAATCACAATACATACTGGAATCTCAACAAGGCGCTTGCGTCCGCCGGCTCGGGTGCGTTAGATTCGCGTTAGATTTGAACTCTGAGGGTGGAGGTGGAGATGGGGGCCAGCGACCCGGTGACGGCTGTACTCGACCGGATCTCGTTCGACGGTCCGGTGCCGCCACTGCCGGAACCGGCGGAACGGGTCAGGCTCCGGGAGGCGTTCGGCTGGACCGTGACGCAGATGGGCCAGGCCAACGACGTCCGCCGCGAGACGGTGTGGACCTGGGAATCGGACCCGCCCCGCACACCGCGCGGCGAGAAGGGGCAGCGGTACGCCAGGATCCTCGCCTACTTCGCCGCCGAGCTCGCTCGCGTTGGTGCAGAGGGTGGCTCCGCCACCTTGGAACCCGAGCCCGAAGGCGAACCCGAGTCAGCGCCGGATGCGCTCGCCGCGGAGGCGACTCCTCTCGAGTTCGAGTTCGACATCGAGGACCCTCCCGAGCTCGTCTGGCCGGACACCGAGCCCGCCCCGGCCCGCGCGGAGACGGCGGTACCCGAGTTCGACGAGCCCGGCTCCTGGACCGACCTGCCGGAGGGCGTCACCCGGCTGTGCGCCCGCTGCGGGCACCCGACGTCCAGCGTCGTGGACGGCCAGCCCCGCCACGTGTACCTCCAGGCCATGGCCGCCATGGGCATGCCCCGCTGCGGCACCCGGCCCACCACGCAGGCCGAGGCCGCCTCCGCCCCGCGGACCGAGACGACGGCGCCCACGTCCGCCGTTGCCCCTCCCGCCCCCGCGGCGCCGGCGGTCGCCGCACCGGTGGCCACCCCGGCACCGGCCCTCCCCGCCGCCGCCGCACCCGCCGGCCGTCCGCCGGCCGCGACGCGCCGCCCGGCCACCGCTCCGGCCTCCCGCCGTACGAAGCGCACGGCGAAGAAGCCGGCCGTGAAGCCGGTGCCGCCGGAGTACGCCGACGGCCCTCTGGCCGTCCTCGGCATCACCGACGGCGCCCTCACCGCGCACCTCGCTGACGGCCGCACCGTGCCGTGCCCGGCCAAGACCCTCCAGGCCCTGGCCGCGTGGGCGCTGGACAAGCGGAAGATCCGCCTGGGCGCGGCCAAGGTCCACGACAACGGCTTCGACCAGGACCCGCTGATCATCCTCACCGAGGGCGCCGTCGCCCACTTCGGCCTGCCCACCAACCTCGCGGACCAGGAAGACCTCCGCCTGCCGGCCGACCACAAGGCCCTCAAGAGCCTCACCAAGGCCGGATGGGAACTCACCAAGGCCGGGTTCGGCCCGTGGCCGCGGATCTTCAAGCGCCTCGACGGCAAGCGCCACTGCATCCAGCTCTTCCTCACCCCGTGGGGCGCCCTGGAGAGCCGCGTCTGGGGCCCGGCCGGCGAGCTGCCCGCGGGCGACCTCGCCAGGATGCTTGGCACCTACGCCCGCCTGGTCATCACCCCCCGCGGCACCGTCGCCGTCACCGGTGAGGAGCTCATGACCTCGCTGCGCCCGCCCACCAAGGCCGAGTGGAGCCAGGACGAGGGCAAGTACGTCTCGGCGAAGGTGCCCCACACCCTCCACACCCTCGTCGACCCCGCCCCGTGCGAGGCCCCCGACGAGCATCCCGTCGTCGCCGCCGACTACCCGGAGGAAGGCTCCCGGCCCGCCAGCGAGGCCCTCGACGAGGAGGCGTGCATCTGGGTCCGTCCCGCCGACCTGATCACCGACGCCGAGCGGGCGTGCACCCACGTCGCCGCCCTGGACGTGCAGGTCGCCTTCCTCGCGGCCTGCCGCCGGCTGCACGTCGGCACCGGCCCCGCCATCCACTACCCCCGCAACCCCGCCTTCGACCCCGACCTGCCCGGCTCCTGGTACCTCGACCTCTCCCACGTCGAGACCGACCCGCGCCTGCCCAGCCCCTTCACCTCCAGCGGCGAACGCCCCGACGGCCCCGGCTGGTACGCCACCCCCACCGTCGCCTACGCCGTCGAACTCGGCGCCGACGTCCGCCCGATGGAGGCATGGGTCCGCGAGACCCACAGCCCCTACCTCCAGCCCTGGTACGACACGCTGCGGGACGCCTACCTGACCGTGATGGCCGAACTCGGCGTCACCCAGGACCTCGACGACGAGGACTTCCTCGCGGCCATGGCCGTCTACAAGGACGGCGACCCGCTGCTGGTGACGCTGGCCAACGCGATCAAGGCCACCGCCAAGTCGGGCATCGGCAAGCTGCGCCAGCGCCCGAACATGGGCGTCGACCACGTCTTCGGCGACCCGTGGCCGGCCCTGAAGCGCCTGACGTGGCGGCCCGACATCCGTGCCATGATCCTGTCGAAGGCGCGGACCAACATGCACCGCAAGATGCACAACCTCGCCACCACGGCGGGCCGTTACCCCCTCGCGGTCAACAACGACTGCGTCGTCTACGCCATCGACGGCCTGTCGCCGCTGCCCCTCCTCCTCGGCCCCGACGGCCAGCCGATCCGCGGCGGGTTCCGCCTCGGTGTCAACCCCGGCTCCGTCAAGCACCAGGGCTCCCAGACCATCGGCTGGGCGCTGGACCTGCTCGCCGACGGAGTGAACATCGCCAACGAGATCAAGGACGCCTCGCTCGTCCGCGTGGCCTGAGACCAAGGAAGCTGACTGACCGTGGGACTGATCGAAGACCGCCTGGACGAGGCCGCCGAGACCGCCTACTCCCAGCCGATCCCCAAGACCCTCGGCGCCCGGATCCGTTTCCTGCTCAAGCAGGAGAAGGGCGTCAGCCGTGCTGAGGCCGCCCGCGCGGTCGCTGAGAAGATCGGCAAGTCCCAGCGCACCGTCGAGCGCTACCGCGACGACAAGATCAAGTCCACGAAGCCCGAGACCGCCGCCCTCGTCGAAGCCGAGGTCAAGAAGCTCTGGCAGCCGCTCGTCAAGGCGAAGAAGCTCCAGGCCGCCATCACCACCGGCGGCATCAAGGTCGACGTACGCGCCAAGTTCGGGTTCACGTCCCCCAAGGGAACCACCAACGACCCCCGCTACCGCCGCCTCACCCGCCGCCTGGACGCAGCCACCGCCGCCGCCCTCTTCGAGGCCAAGACAGCTGGCGCCTCCGAGGAAGACCTCGCCCAGATCGTCGCCGACGGACTGCGCGACGACTACTTCACCGACGGCGGCACCCGTGCCACCTCCCTCCAGCAGGTCGAGCTGACCGGCATCGACCACATCCGCTTCAGCATCACCTGACCGCCAACCGCCCCCGGCTGAGAGGACCGGCCACCCCGTGACCGCGACCATCACCACCCCGCCGCCCCGGATCAGGCTGCGCCCGCACCAGTCCAAGGCCGTCCACGCCGCGCACACCGCGCTGCGCCACACCGCCCGGACCTCCATCGTGATGGCCTGCGGCACCGGCAAGACGTACGTCGCCGCGCGCACCGCCGCCCGCGTCGCCCCCCAGGGCACCCGGCTGGTGCTGCTGCCCACCCTGGAACTCCTCGCCCAGACCATCGACGACTGGCGCACCGCCGGCATGAGCGGCCCGGTCCTGGCCCTGTGCTCCAAGCGCCCCAACACCGCGGGCGATCCGGTCGCGTTCACCACCGACCCGGCCGTCCTCGCCGCCACCGTCCGCCAGAACCCCGGCCTGACGGTGTTCGCCACCTACCACTCCCTGCACCGCGTCCAAGACGCCCACCACCGCTTCGCCCTCCCCACCTGGTCGCTGATCGCCATCGACGAAGCCCACCGCACCAGCGGTGACCTGGGAAAACGCTGGGCCGCCGTCCACGACGACGAACTGATCCCCGCACACAAGCGGCTCTACCTCACCGCCACCCCGAGGATCTGGTCGGCCGGCGAGCCCGATGACGACGAGGACGACTCGCTCGTCGCATCCATGGACAACCCCGCCCTCTACGGCAACACCTGCTTCCGCCTCCCACTCGCCGAGGCCATCGACATAGACCTCCTGGCCGACTACCGCGTCGTCGTCATGGAAGTCCACGAGGCCACCATCCGCACCCGGCTCGGCATCTCCGACAAGGCCACCGAAGCCGAACTGCGCCAAGCCGCGCTCCAGATCGCCGTCCTGCGAGCCATGGCCGAGCTCGACCTGCGCCGCGTCGTCTCCTTCCACCACCGCGTCGCCGACGCCCACGCCTTCGCCAGCACCCTCCCCGAGACCGCCGCCCTCCTCCACGCACTCGACGAGACCGGAACCAGCTGCCCCGACCCGGGCGAACTGTGGGCGGCCGGCCTCGACAGCACCATGGACCCCGCCTACCGCCGCGAACTCCTCGACCGCTTCGACGGCCGCCCCGGCGAGTTCCTCGAACCCGCCCACCGCACCGTGATCGCGAACGCCCGCCTTCTCGGCGAGGGCGTCAACATCCCCAGCATCGACACCGTCGTCTTCGCCGACCCCAAAGAGTCCATCGTCGACACGGTCCAAGCCGTCGGCCGGGCACTGCGCCAAAAGCCCGGCCAGGGCAAGAAGGCCACCCTCATCGTCCCCGTCTACGTCGCACCCGGCGAAGACGCCGACGACCTCATGGGCTCCAACCTGTACCGGCCGCTCTGGCGGGTCCTCCAGGCTCTGCGTGCACACGATGACCGCATCGCCGACCGTCTCGCCGTCCCCCAGCAGCCCGCCCACCCGGTCCCGCAAGACGAGGACGAGGAGTCCGGCGTGCCCGTGGACGTCGTCTTCGACCGGCCCTTCCCCGCCGACACCATCGCCCAGGCGTTCCGGCTGCGCGTCCTCCACCCCCGCGAAGCGTCCTTCCGCCGCGGCCTGGAAGCCGCCACCGCCTACCAGCAGCACCACGGGCACCTCGACGTCCCCCGGCTCTACGACGACGAGAACGGCTTCGCGCTGGGCCGCTGGATCAACCGGGCCCGAAAGGCGTACGCGGCCGGCACCCTCAAGCCCGCCCAGATCAAGGCCCTCGAACACCTCGGAATCATCTGGAACCTCCAGACCCAGGCCGCCGAACGCGGACTCCTCCACGCCCGCAACTGGGCCGCCCGCCACGGCCATCTCGCCGCCCCCACCGGCGAGACGGCCGGCGACTTCGCCCTCGGCCGCTGGCTCACCAACCGCCGGGCCGCCGCCCGCACCCGCGCGGACAACGGACTCGAACCCGACCCCACCGACACCGCGCTCACCGAGATCGACCCGTACTGGAACCCCGCCTGGCCGATCACCTGGCAGCGCCTCTACTACACCGCCCGCACCTACGCCGACGCGAGCATCACCCTCGACGACCTCCCCGCCGACTTCCTCACCGACGACGACGAACCCCTCGGCGAGTGGGTCCGCGCCCAGAGCACCGACTACAGCACCCTCCACCCCGAACAGCTCCGGCTCGTGCGCGAACTCGGCATCACCTTGATCGAACCCGCCGACGACGAACCGCCCCAGCCCACCGGCCGCGCCGCCCGCCAGCAGCGGCAGCTTGACCACGGCCTGGCGGCCGTCGCCGCCTTCCGCGCCCGCGAAGGCCACCTCCACATCCGCCAACGCGACACCGTCACCGTCGACGGCGCCGAATTCAAGGTCGGCCAGTGGCTCAAGAACCTCCGCAAACGCTGGGACACCCTGCCCCCCGAGCATCTTCAAGCCGTCACCGAGGCAGGACTGACCCCCAGCCCCTCACTGACGCCTGGCCCGGCAGGCACCTGATACGAGCAGCCCCAGAGGGAGGACTGTGCTGTCCCGTGGCACCCGAGTCCAATCCCGCACGCGGTCGGCTGTCGGCGGCAACAGCGACCGAGTCCCCCTCGCCAACAGGCTGGAAGACCGCTGACGACCGACTACCACCCCCGGCTGGCGGCCTGGTCGAAGGCTCTGACAGCCGAGCACGCCCGGCACGAGGGACAGCCAGAGTACGTGCGCCGGATGACTGAGAGACGAGCCGAATCCAGCACGGGATCGACCGCCGCCCTGCGAGAACCCCGCCGACTCACCAACCCGCATGGCAAGACCAGGTGCTGGCGGAACTGGATTTACATCCCGATGCTGAGTTGTTTCAAGCTGTCCTGGAAGCGTGTGTTGCGGAGAGCTCGGGCGTCACTATCAGTGATACCTAGGTCTTGGAGTAGTCGCACCCTCATCAACCAAAGCAGCACCTCTCCGCACCAATAGCGTTGAGTTGCGCTTGGCCCCTTGTCTGCTCCGCCGTGAGAAACGCCGGTGCGCGCGTTGTAGACGAGAGTTGGAAAATCTGGAACTGCGGCAAGGATTCTCTGTCCGAGTTTCCCTGTAGACGACACGACATCTACAATTTGCTCCTTGAGTGACTTGTCGTTGCGTCCTTGGATCACATTCTTTGCCCACTGGACATGATCTTGGGGCAAGCCAGCAGCATCGAGTGCCGACACGACCAGTTTGACCCGCGCCCCGTGCTCCTGTTTAGATACGTCTTTGCTGCCGAACTCATTCTTCTTGACCCTGTGATATGCCTCAAGGCTTTGGAAAAAGGATGCGTACCGGTGCGCCGAGTAGGTGAAGGGTGCGTAGAGCGGTGCATGCAGCAGTGCGATCACCGTCTGGCGGTCCTGGTACAGGTCGAACCAGCGAGGCAGGAGCTCTGAGAGAGGTACAGGGGAATCCTCTGCGGTGAGCAAGGTAGGGGCACGGTAGGAGGAAATGCTCGATTCCACAACGCTTCCGGGTGCGAGCGTTCGGAAGTATGCAGACATCCATTCCTCGCTTCCTTCTGGGCGCAACTCCACATCTCTCATCCGGAGTTCTCTACCCAGAGACAAGAGCAGGAGATCATGGAAGGGGCGAAGGTAGGATTCAAGCAACTCTGACCAGCGCTGCGGTGAGCCGGATTCAGCAGAGAAGGCGCACCAGCGGCGAACAGAAACATGGGCTTCATCAGACGATCCGATTACGCCACTTCGAATGGCCAGTGAGGCGTCTCCCCATGTCGTTGAGACGCACTCCGCAATCTTGTCGTCAATAAGGGTTGCCCGCGGCTCCTTTTGCCTCTTGCTCACTGGCGGAGCGCCAACCCAGTCCGCCAGATAGTCAAAGTCGGATCGAATTCCACTGAAATCCGCGTCCATCAGGTGGTCCCCTATCACGGCCAGCTCTGCATCAAACGTCTGCTCCGTGATTTCAGGCCACTGGCTAGTCATTCCGAAAGCGCCGAGCAGTGTAATGGAACGCTGCTGCTCGTCGCGGCCATGGATGAGGGGGAGAGTTCCCCACTCGGCTGGCCCGGAAAGCTCCCCACCGGGAACCTCCTGGCTCAGCAACGCACCGTAGAGCGTCAGGACCGGGCCTTTCTCGGAGAAACTGAGCTTCCCCGTCGTAGGCGCTCCCCCTGGGATCCACCAGGAACCGTAAACCTCGAAGTTGTCCATCGCTGAAGTCTGTCGGATCGGCGCCACATAGGCCGGGTGATGAGGCATGAAGCCAGCCGGCACTAGTCCTTGAGACCAGCGCTCCAACGTTGCCCGCACCGCAGCTCCGGTGATCCGGCGAGGAACTGCCTGGCACTGGACCCGGCGTTGTCAGACCCAGGTGACAGGATGGCGCCGCACACGTCCCGTCCGTGCAGCGGACGTGACAACCCGAGGACCACGGAGTACCCCTCATGAACCGCAGTGAGCTGATCGCAGCCCTCGCCGAGCGCGCCGAGGTGACCCGCAAGGACGCCGACGCCGTGCTGGCCGCCCTCGCCGAGACTGTCGGCGACGTCGTCGCCAAGGGCGACGAGAAGGTCACCATTCCCGGCTTCCTGACCTTCGAGCGAACCCACCGTGCCGCTCGCACCGCGCGCAACCCGCAGACCGGCGAGCCGATCGAGATCCCGGCAGGCTTCAGCGTGAAGGTCTCCGCCGGCAGCAAGCTCAAGGAAGCCGCGAAGGGCAAGTAGGCGCCAGCCTCCCGCACGCAGCGGGCCAGCACCGAAGAGCCCGAGGCCCGCTGGGCGGCACAACTTGCACGCCTCACCCGCGCGGGAGCCGGATTGGTGTCCCGCCTACGGGGTAGAACGGACGCCGGACGCCCTTCGATGACGGAGGGCACCACCCACAGACCGACCGGGAACCACCCGGCGATTTCGAAGGACAGACGCATGGCCAGCGGCACCGTGAAGTGGTTCAACGCCGAGAAGGGCTTCGGCTTCATCCAGCAGGACGGCGGTGGACCGGACGTCTTCGCGCACTACTCCAACATCTCCGGCAACGGATTCCGCGAGCTCCTCGAAGGCGAGCAGGTCACCTTCGACGTGACCCAGGGCCAGAAGGGCCCCCAGGCCGAGAACATCGTCCGCCGCGGCTGACCCCGGAAAATGCGCGCCGCCCCGCGACGGCCACTGTGTAGAGTGGCGTCACCGACGCGGGGTGGAGCAGCTCGGTAGCTCGCTGGGCTCATAACCCAGAGGTCGCAGGTTCAAATCCTGTCCCCGCTACTGACCGAAGGGCCCGGATCCGTCCGGGCTCTTCGCCGTATCCGAACCCCGCACAGCCAAGGGGGCCAACGGCCTCCTCGCCTCCTTCCGGCGCAGCTGCCCGGGCCTCTCCCCACAGGCTGGCGTCATTCCGGCATCGGCGGAGGCCACAGGAGCCGGGCCCGGCCGTACCGGGCCCTGGCCGCATCCGCGCTCAGACCGTGAGGGCGCCCGATCTGCTCCCAGGTGGCGCTCACCTCCCGATCCGCGATCACCGCGCACCGCACCAGCTCGCTGGTCAGGTGCTGGAAGTCCGCGGCCGCAGTGCTGTGCATCCCCGCGTGAGCCCGCTCGTTGCCGACCGCGTCGGCCACCAGCAGCTCCAGGGCCTCGCATCGGGCCCGGATCTCGCGAGAGATCTGCAGCAGAGCGATCCGTGCCCGGAGGGCAGCTGCGGCTCGCCGCCGCTCGCGGTAGGCCTCCTGTCGGCAGGGACGCGGACGGGGGCAGTACCGGCGCCGCCGCCCGCCGGGAAGCCCGGCGCCACACCACGCACATGTGTCCTCCATATCCGAAGGATTCCCCCGGAACAAGATGACAGCACCATGGCCCACCGCCTTCCAGGAGGCCCGGCGTGGCCGGCCGCACACGTCCCTACAACCACACTTGCATGACCTTGACCTGCAAAGACACCCACTGAAGTGCGGGCCACAGTCCCGCTGCCGGCATCGTTCCGCCCAGCCCCGCCAAGGCGTTTTCGTATGCTCCGCTGCACCGCGGGAACGCCCTCGCCCGCGGCGCGCCTGGTGCCGGCCGGCCCAGCGCCCAGACACGCAGGGCTGGAGGACTTGATGCGCGGCACGACGGTCGCCGGCCGGTACCGGCTGAAGGAGCCGATCGGCAGCGGAGGCATGGGCACCGTGTGGCGCGCAGAGGACCTCCACGAGAACCACGACCTCGCCCTCAAGATCATTGCGGTCGGGGAGGGTTACCCGGTGCGGGAAGCGGCCTTCCGCCGCGAGGCGCAGGTCGCCGCGCGCCTGTCCCACCCGAACGTCGTCGCCGTCCGGGACCACGGCGCCGCCGACCTCGACGGCCGCAGGATCCTCTTCCTGGCCATGGACCTCATCGACGGACGGCCGCTGAACACCCTCACCGGCCGCCCGCTCCCCGTCACCCAGGCCCTGACCTGGGCGATCCAGATCAGCCAGGCCCTGGAGGCCGCCCACCACCGCGGCATCGTCCACCGCGACCTCAAGCCGTCCAACGTCCTCCTCGACCAGGCCGCCGGCAACGCCGCGAAACTGTGCGACTTCGGCATCGCGCGCCTTGCCGAGGCCACCCACCACACCCTGACCGTGACCGGCGTCGCCATCGGCACCCCCGCCTACATGTCGCCCGAGCAGGCCCGCGGAGACACCACGCTGAGCGCACCCAGTGACCTCTACTCGCTCGGCTGCCTCCTCCACGAGCTGCTCACCGGACACGTCCCCTTCACCGGCACGGGCTGGCAGATCCTCAACCAGCACGTCCACGACGCGCCGACCCCGCTGTCCACCCTGCGCCCCGGTGTTCCCCGCGAGCTCGAGCAGCTGCTCCTGGAACTCCTCGACAAGGACCCCGACCGCCGGCCGACCGCGGCCGACACCCGCATGCGGCTCACCCGGCTGAACACCGCGCTGGCCGCTCTCGCCGACGCACCCACCGCGACAGCGCCCCGGCACCCGCCCACGCTGGTCGCCACCACGACCTCCGTCAGCCGCCACCGCGAGCCGGCCGCCCGCAGCAGCACCATGTGCGCGGCCGGCCTGACCACGGCCGCCATCACCGGCGCCCTCTCGCTCACCACCACCGTGCCGACGCCCTGGACGACCAGCCTGGGCACTCTCGCCGGGCTGCTGCTCGCCGCCCTCTACCTTCTCGATCCGCCCCAGCCACCGCACCCCGAGCAGCTGAGGATCACCACGGCCGCCCTCATGACCCTCCTGCTCCTCACCGGCGGCACGGCGCTCGCCGTCCTCGTCACCGACATCTCCTTTTGGGCGTACGCCCTGGCCATCAGCGTCCTCGGCGGGCCAACCCTGGTCGCCTGCACCAGCGGTGTGCGCCGCCTGGTCGAGCACACCCTCCACCGCTCGGCCTGGCACGGCGACCTCGCGGCGACCGCCGGTGCCCTGCAGACCGCCACCGTGCTGCTCGCCGCCCACCACGCCGGCCTTCCGCCTCTCACCCTCATCGCCGCCGGCGCCGTGCTGTGGCCGGCCGCAGCACTTCTCACCGCGGTCCTCACACCGCGCCGAACCCGCCACGACCCTCTTGCGCCGGCCCGGACCGGAAACACCGAGCTCCTTCGTGTCACCCGGCCCCGGTCCGCCGTTACCCCCACATGAACGACGCCACCACCGTCTCCGGCGAGATCATTTCCGGCTCCGTGATCGACCGACTCCTTGCCACCGCCGACTGCTCCGACGGTGAACGCGCCCTCGCGAACAGCTCCCTTGCCGAGGAAGCGGCCTACAAGTACGCACTGGCCTACGGGCTGTCCGGCGGCCGCGACCTCCACCACGAGGCTCACAGCGCCGGCATCGACAACCTCCTGGGCCACACGGTGCCGGCGGCCGTCGCCTTCGCACTGCACCACCTCGATGCACTGCTGCCCGACCTGACGATCGAGCAGTGGGAGCGGCTCGATGCCGCCGCCATCGCCCTGCACTCCCGAATCTGCGAGGACCTGACCGGAGCGAACGGCACCGGCGACGAACCCCAAGTTCCTGCCGATGCCGTACCCGATGACGTGAACTGAGCCGTCCGGCCCCCCCGGTACCGGTTCCCACCGACGGCAAGGCGACGATCAGCGTCGCGTCGATGTCAGTGGCCGCCTCTAGGCTGCGCCGCACAGCGAGGCAAGACCCCGCTCACCCTTGAAGAGCGGGGAGTTGGACCATGACGCGCACCGGCAGACCGTGGAAGGACCCCCGCGAACCGGAAGAGATCATGCGGGCAGCGGGCCTGGAGCCGCTGGAGCCCTACCCCGGCAGCTCCGCCCCGTGGCGGTGCCGCCATACGGCGTGCGGCCGGGAGGTCACCCCCCGCCTGAGCAATGTCACCAAGGGACAGCGCGGCTGCGTCTACTGCTCCGGGCGGGCCCGGATCGAGCCCGAGGCCGCAGCCGGCGTCATGCGGGCCGCCGGCCTGGAGCCCCTGGAGCCCTATCCCGGCAGCGACCGCAAGTGGCGGTGCCGCCACCTCGCATGCGGACGCGAGGTCACACCCACCTACGTCCGGATCAACTCCGGTGCCGGGCCCTGCCGGTGGTGCGCGCCGAACGCGCCGGTCGACCCGGACGTCGCCGCGGCCGACATGCGGGCCGCGGGCCTGGAACCCCTCGGCCCGTACCCGGGAGTGGACACGCCGTGGCCCGTCCGCTGCCGGACGTGCGGAGCGCCCGGGGCACCCACGCTGGGCTCCATCCGGCAGGGACAGGGCGGCTGTTACCCCTGTGGTCGGCGCAAGGCCAACGAGTCGATGCGCCACGACGCCGAGACCGCGGCCGCGGTGATGCGGGCGGCGGGCCTGGAGCCGCTGGAGCCGTACCCCGGGACCGCGTTCCCGTGGAAGAGCCGCTGCACCAAGTGCGGGTCCATCGTCTCCCCCCGCCTGGGTTCCCTGACCGGCCAGAGCCGGCGTCCGGCCTGCAAGCGGTGCGCTGACCGGGCCAACGGTGAGGCGCAGCGCCACGACGAGGACCTGGCCGTCGCTGAGATGCGCGAGCACGGATTCGAACCCCAGGAACCGTACCGCGGGGTCAAGTACCCCTGGCGGTGCCTGTGCCACGGCTGCGGCACCATCACCTCGCCGACCTTCGGATCCATCCTCGCCGGCCAGAGCGGATGCCGGCGCTGCGCCGACGTCCGCGCCGGCGCCGCCCGACGGGAAGACCCCCAGCGCGCCGCCGCTTCCATGCGCGAAGTCGGCCTCGAGCCCCTGGAGCCCTACACCACGACCATGACTCCCTGGCGCTGCCGCTGCACCACCTGCGGCCGCACCTCGACCCCCACCCTGGCCAAGATCCGCAGCGGCCGCAGATGCAAGTACTGCGCCCGCTATGGCTTCGACCGCGCCGCGCCCGCCCGCGTCTACGTCGTCACCCACGCACAGCACGGCGCCGTCAAGATCGGCGTCGCCGGCGCCCTTCAGCGCAACGACCGCATCGCCCAGCACCGCCGCCTCGGATGGACCCTGTTCTACGAACACCACGTGCCCAGCGGCGACGACGCCCTGGCCGTGGAGCAGACGATCCTGCGGCGCCTGCGCGCCGCCGGGCACGGCGTCTTCCTCACCGCCGTCCAGATGCCCAACGGCTGGACCGAGACGTTCGACGCAGCCCGCGTCACGGCCGCCCAGCTTCGAGACGCGATCCGAGAACACCAGCCCACGCCAGCCCCTCCCGAGCCGCTGACCCTGTTCTAGCGGCCCAGCCGGGCCGGGGAGCAAGCCAACCTCGGCGGGTCGGGGCGGTGATGGGGCGGGCTATGCCGCGTCCTGGAGGGGGAGGGCCGCCGCGGCGGCCTGCTTGGCGGACTCCAGCGCCCTGGTGAACGTCGAGGCGACGACGGCGGCCTCGTCGGTCAGCGCCTCAATCTCGGCGACCGCCAGGTCGTCGACCGTGGTGCGGGCAAGAAGGTCGAGGAGTTCGTCGCTGCCCGCGTCCAGCCGCTCGATCTCCCGTACCTCGGCGTAGCGGGCGTCGGCCTCGGCGACCTGTGAGGCGTAGGCCTCCAGCGCCGCCACCCGCCGCTCGATGCCGTGCAGGCTCGTCGCGAGCACACGCCGGCGAGAGGCGAGCAGCTCGGCCACCGTGGCGTTGTCCGTCTCCTGCGGCGCCCTGTGACCCTTGCGGGCCACGCGGCTGTAGTTCCGCAGGTCTTGGGCGATCGCCCACTCCTGACGAGGGAAGGTCGCCTCGTTGCGCTGGGCGTCGAGCCACCTCTCGCGGTGCACCCTGGAGTCGAGCACGGCCGTCATCGCCCGCCGCGCACGTGCCAGAAGTTCCTGGGCCTCGGCGGTCAGCTCCCTCGGATGAACGAGGTGCTGCTGGACGGCGGCGAGCCGGCGCAGCTGCCCGTTGTAGAGCGCCCGATCGGCGATCAGACCGGCGCAGAGCACGGCCACGACGCCGGCGGCCAGCGGCCACATGGACAGCAGCGTGTGCGCCATGTCGACGGCCTCCTGCAGCTTCCGGTCCAGCGTGCCGACGAGGCTGGAGGAGTCGGCGGCGGGATCCGCGATTTCGAGGCCACCGGTCCACCACCACACCACACCGGCAACCGCGACTCCCGCTCCGCCGCGCGCAAGAAGGGGGACGGCCGCCCACAGCGGGTTGGCCGGGCGGCCCACGTACCGGCCAGGGTCCTCAAGAGCCTGCCGCAGGACCTTCCGAGTAGCGTCCGAGAGCTCCGCATCCGGGTCAAGGACCGGGCGCGTCGCGCTGTCCGCGGACTCCGTCACCGCTTCCTCCCCTTGTACGACCACAGGCCGCTCGGCCCTGCTCCACCTGTCGCGGGCCGACACCTCGGTCCGCGCCACGGTACGTGATCGCGTTCCGGCGCCAAGGCGATTGGACCCAGTGGACTGCCGCTGTCTCTGCGCGCCAGCCCCATCCACCGTGCCACTGCCGGGATACTGCCGACCGCAAGCACCTTGATCGCATGATTCCGTAACACGTACGCTGACGGCCGTTACTGTGTGTGGCGCAGAGTGAACAGTCCGCTGAACGCGGTTCGCTCGGGTTGCCTGCGGGATGCGGGGGTGCAGGTTGGACAACTCCATGCCGGTGGCAGCTGGTGTTCCGCCCATCCATTTCGGAGTGCACGAACTGAGGACCGGAAGCGCGGACGGGGCACGGGCCGACTTCGAGAAGATGCTCGCGCAGCTCGCCAGTGCGACCAATCCGAACGTCCGGATGATCGCCGCGAATCCGGGCGACTGGGGAATCGACGCTTTCGCCGGTGACCTCGGCGGTGCCATCACGGTCTGGCAGTCCAAGTACTTCATGCCGAAGACCACAACCAGCCAGTCGCAGCAGATTCGCGAGTCCCTCGCGAACGGGCTGAAAGCCGCAGCGGCCAACGGTCACACCATCACGCTCTGGATCCTGTGCATCCCCTCCAGCATGGACGGGCCGGCAGCCCAATGGTGGGATGGCTGGAAGAAGCGGCAGGAGAAGGCGCATGGCCTCGTCATCGAGTTGTGGGACGAGACCACGCTCATGAAGAAGCTGCTGAGCCCCGAAGGTGACCAGGTACGCCGTGCCTATTACGAACCCTTCACGGCGCCCGCCGCCCCCACCCAGGAGCAGATACGCCTCGTGCTGGACGTGGAGGAGGACAAGGCGGCGGCGCTCGACTCGGCTCTATTCGTGCGCCAGATGACCGAGGCCGGCCACGTCGAACTGGACTCGGCGAAACGCCAGTTCTTCAACGCCGACCTGGTGGCGCGCGAAGTCGCGCACAAGGGAGTGCCGGCTGAGGTTGCCGCACTGAGCTCTGCTGACGCCACCCTTCACGGGGTGTGGGAGATGCAGTTCAACGAGTGCTCGGCCGAGGGCACCCTCGCTGCTCTGCACGGCCGGGTATGGCGCGAGGTGCGCGGCGAGCACGACAAACTGCCCAAGGTGCTGCGTCTGGAGGTGACGCACAGCTGGGGTCTGGTCCACCGGCTGGTCGACAACCGTCGGGCAGGGTGGGTCGCACACTGGCGGCAGATCGCGAGCGGTCATGCCGACGACTGAGGTTTCGCGTCTGTCCGTACCGCTCGACCACTGATGAGGAGCATGCCGTGCAAGCAGACCGGCCGGTTGTGATGCCCGAGGACGAGGTACCTTTCCGTCTCGCTCAACTGCTGCTGCTCCTTGACGCCGTCGCCGCGCAGGACGCAAACGGGGCGACCCTGGAACGCATCGGGTACTACGACTTCCTGTCCGCGAACCCCTTCCTCGTAGTTCCCTCCGAGGGCCGGGACGCGAGCCTCCTCCGGTTGGCCGGATTCGACCCGCAGGTCCTTGCCTACGCGTCCTCTTCACAGCGATTCACGAGCCGGCGAGAACGGATCCAGCACGACTTGGCGCTCCTGGTGGCCTATGGGTGCTGCCAGGTCCGAAATCGCAACGGCTCCCTCACCTACTCGATCACAGAGGCCGGTCAGCACCTCGGCGGGCAGTTCACCGCCACCTACGCCACCTCCTTTGCTACTGCCGCAGACATCGTCGTCCGCCAGCTCCGCAAACTCAGCGACAAAAGGCTGCGCGAGCAGACCGCACGGTGGCTCAGGCCGGACGGACCCGACGGGCCCGCAGCTGCCCTCATGAGCGTCCTGGGGCCAGGCCCGTTGCTGGAAACGTCCTGGGAGGGATGATCACCATGGAGCCGCTTCCCGGCATCCGGATCCGCCGTCTGCGCCTGGTCGGCATGGAGCGGTCCTACGACGTCGATTTCACCGCCGAACAACGGGTACGGAACCTCTCCGTCATCGCCGGGGCATTCAGCTCCGGCAAGACAGCGGTCCTGGAATTCATCGCCTACGGGCTCGGCGCGAAACGGCACCCCCGCCACCAGGAGGTGCTGCGAAGGGTCCGTTCATGTCTCCTGGAGGTCGAGCTCTCCGGCGAGCCGCACGTGATCGAGCGGTCGGTCGGAGAGCCCTCGAAGATCGCCTTCGTACGCCGCGGAACGCTCGACAGCAGGCCCACCTCCAGGGCCGAGAGCAGGCCCATCGACCCGCCCGGGGCACCGGAGAGCCTGTCCTCCCTCCTCCTGAGTCATTGCAAGCTCGAAGGCGTCCAGCTACGCGAAGCGCCCACCAACAGCGAATCCCGCACGGACCCGCTCAGCTTCCGCGACTTGATGTGGCTCGCCTTCCTGCCCAACGAACGCGTCGCGGACAAGAACTTCCTGTTCGAGAACGACTACATGCGCAAGCACAAACTGCGGCAGGTCGTCGACGTCGCCTTCGGGGTCCACGACGATCGTGCCGTCGAACTCGGCCAGCGCATCCAGGAACTCGGCGGCCGGCTCAACCGCGCCAAAGCCGAACTCGCAGCAGCCCGTACCTTTGTCGTGGAACAGGCTCCCACCGCACTGGACGGTGAACCCACACCTGCCGTCCACGAACAGGAGCTAGCTGACATCACGAGCCAGCTCACGGAGTTGGACCGCCGGGCGCAGGCGGGAACGGAATTCGCCGCCCAACTGCGCCACCAGCACAAAGAGGCGGCCCAGACTTCTCACCGGGCGGCAGCGGTCCTGCGGGACTGCGAAACACAGCTCCAACGCCTGATGCCTCTCCGCGCACAGTACGCCGACGATCTCCTCAAGCTCGGCATGCTCGGCGAGGCACAGCAGATCTTCGACCCCCTGAGCGTCACCACCTGCCCCGCCTGCCTGAACCGGCTGTCGGCTCCCCCCACCGCCGACAACGGACGCTGCAGCCTCTGCCGCCACGAACTGACAGCGGCGGAAGGGGCGTTGGTCCTGGGCACTGCCGACACCGGCAGCCAGGCCGGAGACAACCGGGTGGACGTCGCAGCCGAGACCCGGTCCACCAAGGCCCGCCTCAAGGAGATCACCACCTACATCGACGAGCTCGGCGCCTCACTTGCCACACTCAAACTCCGGGCGGAAGAGGCGGCCGTCCGGGAAGAGGAAGCCGCCGCCGCGCTGGATGCCGCGACGTCGCCCTCCGTCTCACCGTTCCTCGCCGCCCGCGACGACCTCCACCGAAGGCGCGAACGAGTCCTGCGCCAACTCGAACAGGCCGAAAGCGCGGTCAAACTCCGCGAAGGACTTGCCAAACGGGCCGACGCCGTGGAACGCCACGAAGCCCAGATCGCCCGTCTCCGAGAGGAACTCGCACGACTCGGAGATGCCTCCCACGACCGCGATCGGGTCATCGCCAAGATCAGCGGCCGATACGGCGAGCTCTTGCGAGCCTGGCGCTACCCCAAGGTCAGTACGCCCTTCATCAAGACCGACCTCACCCCCTTCGTACGCGGTGAGCCGTACCAGGAAGCCTCCTCCGGCGCCCGCACCCTGCTCACCCTGGCCTGGCAGCTGGCCGTATTCGAAATCGCCGTCGAAGCAGGGGCCGCACACCCGGGATTCCTCATGATCGACAGTCCCCAGAAAAACCTCGGCCACGGCGGCACCCTCGATGCCGTGATCGCGGACGCCGTCGCCATCGACGACTTCTACCACCACCTGTCCCTCTGGCTCGCAGAGCGCGGTAGCCGAGCACAGCTCATCGTCGCCGACAACAGCCCGCCACCGCTGGTGGAAAGCAGCGTGGTGGTGCGCTACAGCCGCAACGAGGACCGTCCGCCGTACGGGCTGATCGAGGACGAAACCAGTGCGGACGAGGAGGCAGAAGCCGACGCGTGAAACGCCCTCCCAAACACGGGTCCTTTCCTCGATAGCAGGCTGACCCCAACAGGCGCATCCGCGCGGATCACTCACTCGGCAGTTGAAGCGGGCTCGACTCGAGGTCAGCCCGACAGCCGCGTGTCAGTCAGCATCAGTGGCTGCCAGAGCTCGGACGGGTGGGCGGACCATGGCGCGGTAGATCCTGACCTTTTGCCACTGAAGACTGACCGATGGCCCGCGCGTGCAGGATGTAGCCATGGAGAACGAGGTGCCCTTGTCCGGCGGACGCATCACTACAGGGGTGGTCAGGATCGGCGATACCGTCCGTCGGCCAGTCACCGCGTCGTCCTCGTTCGTGGCCGAATTGCTCGGTGACCTTCGACGGCAGGGCTTCACTGGCGCTCCGCGTCATCTGGGGTTCGACGAGGCCAACCGCGAGATCCTCAGCTACCTTCCTGGCTGGGTGCCCGCCCGCTTCCAGCGCTGGACAGACCCTCAGGTGGCTGCCGCCGGCTCCCTGCTCCGCGCTTTCCACGACGCCACCAGCGCGAGCCGCCTGGCCGGTCAGCACCCCGTTGTCTGCCACCACGACCCGGGGCCGAACAACACGGTCTTCGCAGACGACATCCCGTTCGCCTTCATCGACTTCGACACCGCCGCCCCCGGTGATCCGCTGGAAGACCTCGGATACATGGCATGGACCTGGTGCATTTCCTCCAAGCCTGACGCTCCACCCGCCGCCAGCCAGGCCGCACAGGTACGCATCCTCGCTGGCGCGTACGGCCTCGACGACGCCTCCCGCTCACGTCTCATCGATGCCGCGCTCGACCGCCAGATGCGCAATGCCCGGTGGTGGCGCCACCACCTCATGCGCCCGTCTCCGCACGTCGCTGACGACCACGAGATCGCCGAGCGCATCCGGTGGTCCGAACGGGAGCACGCCTACACCTTGGCCAACCGCACGACCTTCGACGCAGCCCTGCACTGACATCCGACACGAGTCCGATCCGCCTGCGCGATCAAGGCTCGCTGGCACACTCCCGCGTCCGCAACCTCGGTGACACTGGGGAGCCATCGCCCGGCGTCCGAACGATCCCGGAAACTCGTCCGCTCTGACTGTCACACCGCGCTCCGTCCGCACACCTGTACCAGGTGACAGCGGACCTCACAGCGGGAGCAGCACGTGACCCACACCCTCACTCCGTACGCGCCCCGGCGACAGCAGGGCCTTCGCACGACCGACACGGCCGTCCCCCCGGTCGCCCTGCGCCAGATGGCCACCGGCGAAACCGAAGAGACGGCCCGAGACGAACTCCCGGAGGCTGAGCACCTCATCCCGACGCCAGCGCCCGAACAGGCCCGAGGCGAGGCACGGATCTTCCATGCGCTGATCACCGCCTACGGCCGTCACCGCCCCACCCTCACCGGCGGCCCGTTCGGTATCCGCAGCCTCACCCCCCGCACCGACGAACTGGTGGTGCGGATCGCGCCCGCCCAGATGGACCGGTGGATCGACGCCCTCGCCCACCGGCCGGGCGGGACAGGCGTCGCAGGCCTGCGCTGGGCCGGCCTGCGAGAGGGGATTGCCCTGACGCTGCCCGGGATGAGGCTGCTCCTCGCCGACATCAGCGAGACCGACTGGCGTGCCGCACTCGGCCGCCGGTCCGCCGACCAGAGCAGCCTGATGCCGCACTGGATCCCCCAGTTCCGCGGCGAGCCCGAGTACGCAGCCGCCCAGGACGCCGAACTCGCGAGCCTCGCCGACCACCTGTGCGCCACCTTGCGCCGGATCCGGCTCCTCGACGCCCTCACCCGTATCAGCGGTCACGTCCACCTGTTCACCACCCGCCACCACGGCAGCCTCCACCTGATCGAGGCATGCGAGGCAACCCCCACCGCCCTGCCGCTGTGGACCTCCCGGTCCGTCCCCCTGGCCCTGTGGCCCGCCGGACCGATCCCCGCTCCGGGCCCTGCCGACCCACGCGCAGCTGTCCTTGACCTCCTCACCGAGATCGAACCCGCCCGCGCCCCGTCCGGCACCGCCGATCACCCCGCTGCCCGCGCCCTCTGCCACATCGCCGGCCTCACTACGGACCCTGTTCTGGTCCAGGCCGCCGAGCACGCTCTCGAAGTCGCCACCTGTGTCCTCGCCGACCCCGCCCACGCCAGCGTGTACGCCGCCGGCGGCTGGGCAGGCAGCTGCCGCACATACCCCGAAGGCACGGTCCACGGAAGCGACCCCTGCCTCCCGCCCGGCGCCGAGGCCGTCACCGGCCTCCCCGAGGAAGCCGTCCAGCGCCTCGGCCAGCACTTCTCCAGCCGGCCCTCGGACACCTCCCGCGCCGACCTCGTCGCCGCCGGCCGGGAGGAGCTCGTCCACCTTCTCGACTGGGCACTCGCCGTCGCGACCCGCCCCGCCAACCGGCCGGACTGGACCCGCGACAGGACCGACGGCACGCTTCAGCACACCCAGCCGCTGCCCGACCGCGACGGCCTCCTGACCCTGACCGCCACCACCACCGGCGTCTACCGCGTCAGCCTGGACGCACTGGGGCTGAGCGACCTCGCCGACGAGGACGACAGCGTGGAATGGGAACGTGAGGCCGCGCCCTCGCAGAGTGCCGCCGTCCTGCTCGCCGAACACGCCGCGATCGAGGCCGCCGTCTGCCTGCCCTTCCAGCGCGAACACCGCAAGCAGCGCCTCCTGCTGCCCGCGGCGGTGCCGGCCGAGCCGACGATCCGCTCCGTCATCGCCGGAGCCGACTACGTTCTTGGGTTCTTCACCTTCGCCAGCGTCCTCGGCCGCCTCCACGAGCGCGTGGGCTCCACCCAGGGAGCAGCCGACGGCCACTGGCGAACCGACACCCCGCCCGACGGCCCCGCTACCCTCACCGCTCTCATCAGCGACTGGTGCGCGCTGCCCTCACCCCACCACGGCGAAGCCGCCAACACCGCCACCGTCGACAGCCCCACCTACCTCCGCCACCTCGCTGCCCACCGCGCCGCCCTCGACCCGTTCGTCACCCGCTACCTCGCCGCCGCCGACACCCTCCCCGGCGCGCGCACCTTCGAAGAACGGCACCTCGCCGCCTTCGCAGCCCTGCGCACCACTGACCTCTCCGCCCTGGCCCGCACCGAGATCCGACCCGTCGGCGAACGGCTCCTCCACCTGGTCCGGTCCATGCCGCAGGACCCCGCCCAGCTGACCGCCTGGTACGAACACCACCTCGACCAGGCCTGAACCCCGCCGACCCCGGAAGAAAGAGCAACCGCACGATGAGCGATCAACTGCCGGACCCGACAGCGTTCATAGGCCCCATCGGACGCGGAAAGGCACCGCTCTCGTGTGACGCCGACGCCGACCAGTACGCGGCCATGCTCCGGCGCGCCCTGCACACCGTCGCGGCCGCGAACTCGGTCCGGAGGCCGCCGGTCAAAAGTTCGGACCGTTCGCGGACACCTCCGACGGCCGTGTGACCGTGCTCGTGGACGAGCACCAGATCCGGGACCGCCACCCCGGCCACGACGAGCTCCACCACCTGGCGCACGCGGTCCGTGAGCGAGGACCAGCGGTGGACGTCGTCATGGTGCCGCCCAAGCCGACCATGCTGTTCATGGACGAGATGGCCCACGTCGTCGGCAAGGCCGCCGACCCCGCCTGCGGCCCAGCGCCGGCCGAGCCCACCCGCTGGGTTTACGAGCCGAGCCGCCCCGTGCGACCGCTCCGGTGGCACCCGGGGGGTGAGCGTGAAGCGGCGGACGAGCGGTAACGGCTCGGGCCGGAGGCGGTGCTCGACGCGTTCGCGTCGGCAGACGTGAGCACGGGCGGGCGTGCCAGGAGCGGCGGGCGGGTGGTCGGTCGGGAGCGAGGCAGGCTTGACACGGGAATGCGGCCCGAAGGAAATCTCCTCGGGCCGCAGTTCGGAATCTGTATACGCTTTCGCAGCCGGCCTGCGCGCCGGCGTCCAGCCGGGCCCGGCCCGGGACGAATCAGGGGGACCAGATGACCACCACGAAGACCTCAAGCCCGCCAGTATCAGTGCCCGGCCGTACGCCGGGCGCCCCCGTCGCCCTCTTCAGCGACGAGGCGTCCGCCGTGACGAGAGCCGTGCCCGGCGCGGCCCGGAACTTGCCGCGGCCACTGGACACCCTGACCTGGCAGGAGCCCCCCGCCATGGAGGACGCGGACGACGACGCGCGGTGACCGCATAGCCCGGGACACGTCGCCTCTCGCCGCTCGGCTGATCCGACCAGGCGCCCCACCACGATCACCGGTTGTGCCAAGCAGAGTGGTCCTCGTTCCACTGCTCCCGGGCCCGGGCCCGCTCCACCTCTGCGTCCAGGCGTTCGACGCGCATTCCGTCCTCGATGTGGACATCGGTGTGCGACGATCCAGCGTGGTACCGGTGGCGTTGGCTGACCATGACCACGGTCCGGGCGAAACCCGCCTGGTTCGGCATGGCCATCGCCGTCGACACGAAAGGCCCCGCCGGGCCGCCCGGCACCGAGATCCAGTCGTCCTCGTCGGCCTGCCAGGGGAAGATCAGGTCTCCTCCCTGAGGGCCGGTGCCGGAGGGAAGACCTGCGAGCGCCGGTTCGAGACCGGCGGTCTGCCTGGCGAGCGCCTCCAGTTCGAAGACGGCCACCTGGAAAATGCCTCCGAGGGCTGCCATCTGCCCAAGCATGGCGAGTTCTGAGGCCACCCGGCGCCAGTCCTCCGCGCGGTCACCGGTGATGCTCCGGTACGTGCACAGTGTGGTGAGGGTGCGGGTAACGAAGGCGTGACGGGCGCGTTCGCGGCCTGCGTTGCCTCGCATGGCCGGGGGCAGAGGGGGGAGGCGGTCGGCGAGGCGCCGGGCGCGGAGTCGGGTGTCCGGGGCGGGCATCGGGGTCCTCGAAGTCGAAGGGCGTTCGGGCGGGTTCTGGCTTGCCGCTGCTCGCCGGTCCGGTGCCGTCGCGGTTAGTACGACGGCACCGGACCGGGCGGAGCGGGTTCGGCGGGCACCGGCCGGGGCGTGGAGGGGGCTACTCTCCCCGGGCGCTCCACCCGAAAAAGCACCAGGTCGGTTCGTCTCCCAGCGTGCGCAGCAGCAGTGCGGCGGCGCCGGATCGGACGATCGGGTCGTAGTCCTCGATCAGGCGGTCGGCGAGCCAGTCGGCGTCGTCCTCGCACAGCGGCCCGCCGTCTTGGCCGTCGAAGCAGCCGTCGGCGCGCAGCCAGTCTCGGCCGTCGGCGACCTTCACCTCGGTCACCTTCGACAGGTCCGCGCGGGGCCGGAACGGATCGTGCGGCTGTTCGCGGTCCTTGGCGGCGAACGCGGTGAAGGCCGCTTCGGGCGTGGGCCCGCTCGCCGTGAAGCGGAACAGCATGGGGTCCGTGATCATGTCGGTCCTCACATCTGGGCGCGGGGCGCCGGGTGTTCGGTCTGCTGGCCGGGGCCGCTGTTGAGGGCGTGCACGAATCGGCCCAGGGCGACGGGGATGGTTCCCTCCAGCTCCGGTGCGCCCTCTCGTCCGGCGACCGACAGGCGGGGCTGCCCGCCGCGGGCCCGCACGATGTGGACGGCGCGCTGGTTGAGGTCGACGGCGTGGACGATCCGGACTTCCTGGCGGCCGGGCAGGAGATGGTTCACCCGTTCACCGCTGTCCCGCAGCATGCGCAGTTCCGGCGGGAGTTGGACGTTCTTCGGCTTGTTCCACCCCTCGAACATGAACCCAACAGCGAAGACGGAGTCCTCATGCACCTCGCCGGGGACCAGGAGGGACGGTACGGGCGGCAGCGCCTCTGCGTGGTGCCGCAAGGCGTCGGCGGGGTTGATCCCCACCGGGTTCCAGACGACCTCCGGGATGAACTCCACCTCCACGCGCGGGGGCCGCAGACGGAGCATGAACAGGCGGGGAGGAAGGTCCCAGCCCTGTTGTTCACCGAGCCGGTACTCGATGTCGGCCAGGACGGAGGCGACCATGTCGGAGGCCAGGTCGTGCGACGGGGGCGCAGCGGAGAGGGGATGGAGGTCTCGGGGCATGGAGGAGCCACCTTTCGTCCCGGCCGCGCAAGAAGGCGGCCGCAGCGAATGCGATCAAGGGAGTGGAAGAGGGCCGGTCTGACCCGGCGACATGAGCAATCTACATACTGAAATACGAATACGCAACACCTGTGTTCTGTGTGTACGGCGTCGACCTGACGCGCCGGCAGGTCACAATGGGAGCGGTCTCGACGGCGTCCGGCTACTGGGGGAGTGTCTTTGTCCATCGACCGCCTGCAGCCCATCAGTCCCGCAGCGCTGGCCGCCCGTACGCCCCGAGTTCAGATCCCGCCCTCCCGCGCCGACGCCTCGGTCGAGAGCACGTCCTTGGCCCTGATGGACGCGGACGCCTTCCGCAGCACGCTTCAACGCGTCGTCGCCCAGGGCACATCCGCTGCTGCGGTCGCGTCCGAAGCCACCCGTCGCATCGCCCGGGGCCACCTCGACGTCGCCGCCCTGCGGACCGTGCTGTTCGACACGGGCGGTTCAGACGTCTGGCCGCCCGTACAGCAAGCCGCCATCACCGCCGTCGCCGCCAACCCGGCCCTGGCGCCGAGCATCATCTCCATGCACGCCCAACTGCTGCGAACCCCCTCCGCGACCGTCCGGGAGGGACAGGGGGATGACGGCCAGCCGTTCTTCGTCGCACAGGCCACCTTCGCACCAGCTGGCCGTGACATCACCGGCAGCGCCCAGCGGGCCCGCACCCGTAAGGCGGCACGGCAGCAGGCCATGACCACCCTCATCGCCGCGCTCGCCAACCTGCCGGACCCCCTCGCCGATCGCGCGGTACCCGAGTGGAACTGGGACACGCCCGCCGCCCAGCCCCAAGCGCCCGCTCCAGCAGCCGAAGCCAACCCCGTGTCGGCCTTGAACGAGTTCCACCAGGCCGGCCACATCACCCGGCCCGACTACCGGCCCCCCACACCGGCGCCCACCGGCTTCACGGCCACGGTCACCGCCATCCACCGCGGTCGGCAGCTCACCGGCGAAGGAGCCGGCCCCACCAAGCGGCAGGCCCGGGCCGAAGCAGCCGACCGGCTCCTCCAGGCCCTGCAGAACGCCCTCGGCGCCGACGCCGAGCCCCCGGCTGCGACCGAACCGGCGGCGGCCGCGGCGCCCGTCCAACCCGCGCTCCCCATGCCGCCCGCGCCGACAGAGAACCAGGAGCCGCCGCGCGCCCTCCCCGCCGGCCCGGCCGACCTGTTCGCCGCCCACCGCCTTCTCGAGCAGGCCCTCGCCGACGGCGCCGCCCTGACCCTGCTGCCCTCGCGCCACCCCGGCCGGACCGCGTGGATGCTGTTCCAGCCCGACGGCGCACCCCTGCTCGCTCCCGGCCACCTGCCTCCGCCGCTTCAGCCGGTCGCCCGCGACCTCGTCCTCGCCAGCTCCGGCGGCATCATGCCGCGCCGCGCCACCGTGACGGGCATCGCGGTCCCCGTCGGCCTCGCCCTGCCCGCACTCCTCGCCCCCCGCGAAGGCGAGCACCCCTCCGTCACCGGATGGCGAGCAGGCCTTCGCCTGGCCGTGGAGTGCGTGGCCCAACAGCGCGTCTATCCCGCCCTGACCGCCGACGGCCAGGGCTGCTGGCGCATCGGTCCGATCACCGATCCACTGCGCACCGCCGTCACCGAGGCCGCCGCCCGGATGGCCCCCGAGGGACACTGCCTCCTCGCCGGACACAGCCCCCTGCGCGTCCCGGCGCCCGAGCACGCCCTCTGGCCCCTACTCGACGCCGTCGCCGACGCGATGGTCCGAACCCCTGGTGCCGCCCCCCTCCTGGGCCCCGGCCCGTTCACCAGCACCCCGACACCCGACACCGAGCCCAGCGCAGAGCTGTGGGCCTGGGCCGACGCGATCGAGGACGCCGCCGACCCCCGCCCCGCTGCCCGCCTCACGCTGCGCATCAAGGAACCCGAGAACACCGAGCACGCCCCCACCGCCCAGGCCGTCCTGCTCCTGGCCACCGACGACCACGACGAACCCGTGCCGGCGAGCAGCATCTGGGAGGGCCACCCCAGCCATTCCACCCTGACCCCCGCCGTCCTGCCCGGCGTACGCCGCGCGCTGCGCCGCGGCGCCCGCCACTTCCCGCCGCTCGGCGACCTCGCCGCACAGGACCGCCCCCGCCGCCTCACCCTCTCTGCCGAGGACCTCGCCCGGCTTCACGACCACGCCGTCTCCCCGCTCGCCGCGGCCGGCATCACCGTCCACTGGCCAACCGCGCTCCTCGGCGCGCTCACCGCCACCGCCGTCATCGGCCGCCGCCACGACGCCGACGACGAGTTCACCCCCGGCAGCGGCTTCCTGGCCCTGGACCGCCTCGTGGACTGCCGCTGGCACATCAGCCTCGACGGCGAACCGCTGACCGAGGACGAGATGACCGCCCTCGCCGACGCCGCCTGGCCGCTGATCCGCATGCGCGGCCGCTGGCTGCTCATCGACCCCGACACCGCCCGCCGCGCCCGCCACCGCGAACTGGCGCCCCTGCCCTCTCTCGACGCGCTCGCCGCCGCCCTGTCCGGCACCCTCACCCTCGACGGCGAAACCCTCGACGTCCGGCCCGCCGGCACGCTGGCCACCCTCGTCGACGCCCTGCGCCAAGCCCCCGACGACCCCCGCCCCGTACCACCGCCGACCAGCCTGAACGCGAACCTGCGCCACTACCAGCAGCGGGCCCTGACCTGGCTCGCCCACACCCTCGACCTGGGCTTCGGCGCGCTCCTCGCCGACGACATGGGCCTGGGCAAGACGCTGACGACCATCGCCTTGCACCTCCACCGCGCCGAAACGGCCGGCGAAGCCGCCGGCCCGACCCTCGTGGTCTGCCCAGCCTCCCTCATCACGAACTGGCAGCGCGAGATCGCCCGCTTCGCCCCGGACACCGCCGTTCTCCGGTACCACGGCACCGGCCGCACCCTCGACACCGATGCGCTCGGCCACACCACGGTCGTCATCACCACCTACGGCACCCTGCGCCGCGACCCCGACCTCGCCGCCACCCACTGGGGCCTGGTCGTCGCCGACGAGGCCCAGCACATCAAGAACCCAGCCTCCGCCACCGCCAAGGCACTGCGCGACCTACCCGCCCGGTCCCGGCTCGCGGTCACCGGCACCCCCGTCGAGAACAACCTCACGGAGCTATGGGCCATCCTCGACTGGACCAACCCCGGCCTCTTCGGCACCCGCGCCGCGTTCCGCGCCCGCTACGGAGCCGTCGAGAAAGACCCGGGCGCGCCCGCCGCCGCAGGGCTCGCCCGGCTCATCGCCCCGTTCATGCTCCGCCGGCGCAAGAGCGACCCCGGCATCGCCCCCGAGCTGCCCGGCAAGATCCACCACCACCGCGTCGTCGCCCTCACCGACGAACAGACCGGCCTGTACGAGGCGATCGTCCGCGACACCATGCACAAGATCACCACCAGCAGCGGGATCGAACGCCGCGGCCTGGTCCTGAAGCTGCTCCAGGCCCTACGCCAGATCTGCAACACCCCCACCCTCTACCTCAAGGAACCCCTGGACGACGCCGAACCGGCCGGCCTCGCCCACCGCTCCGGCAAACTCGCAGCCCTGGACGACCTCACCGCGACCCTCGCCGACCGGGGCGAAGCCGCCCTCGTCTTCACCGGATACATCCAGATGGGCCGCATCCTCGAGCACCACCTGCGCGCCCGCGGCCGCTCCGTCCGCTTCCTCCACGGCGGCACCCCTCCAGCCCGCCGCCAGCACCTCGTCGACGCCTTCCAGCACGACCCCGACCCAGCCCCGGTGTTCATCCTGTCCGTCAAGGCGGCCGGCACCGGACTGACCCTCACCCGGGCCGAGCACGTCATCCACTACGACCGGCCCTGGAACCCCGCCGTCGAGGACCAGGCCACCGACCGCGCCCACCGCATCGGACAGCACCGCACCGTCCAGGTCCACCACCTGATCACCGAGGGCACCGTCGAGGACCACATCAACGAACTCCTCGCCCGCAAGCGGGCCTTGACCGACGCCGTCCTCACCTCCGGCGAAGGCGCCCTCACCGAACTCGACGACACCGAGCTCACCGCCCTCGTCTCCCTGGGAACCCGATGACCGGCACCGCCCGATCCCTCGCACCCCTGGCCGGCGCCTGGAAACAGGCCTTCCACCTCGCCACCAACGGCTCCGGCTCCTACGGCAAGGGCCTCAACCTCGCGCGCAACGGCGCCGTCGCCCAGATCCAGACTCAGCCGGGCAGAATCAGCGCCCCCGTCGCCGCGAAGAAGGCCACCCACCAGGCCGCGATCCACGTCCCCGAGCTGACCGCGGCCCAATGGGACACGCTGGCAGCCAAGCTCGCCGACGACCCTCAGGCCGTTGCCGACCTCGTCGCCAACCGGATCCCCGCCACGATCGCCGACTCCGGGCACGCCGGCGGCATCTCCATCGCCCCGCCGGCCGACGGCATCACCTTCTCCTGCTCCTGCCCCACCGGCCGGACCCACCGCGTCTGCGACCACAGCGCAGCCCTCGGCCACGCCGTCGCCGAACGCCTCGCCGCCACCCCCTCCCTGCTGCTCGGCGCCCGCGGCATGACCGCCCGCGCCCTCGCCGCCCACGTACGCGACCTCGTCGACGGCGCCGACCCCGGCCCCCTCCCCGCAGACACCAACGGCACCGTGCGCGCCACCCAGCTCTACGCACTGGCCGCCCACCGCCCCCCACAGCCCCCGCCGGACCTCGACCTCGATGCCGTCAGCAACCTCACCTGGAGCGACCCACCCCTCCCCGGGCCCCGAGCCCGGGACCTGATGTGGATGACCACCGATGCTGCCGCCCGCGCTCGGACCGTCCTGGCCGGCACCGCCGCTGCGCCCCACGACGAGCTGGCCGACATCCTGCGCATCCTCGCCAGCCCCGACGGCGCGGACCATCTGGAGGCCGCCCAGCACGCCACCGGCATCCCCGAAGCCACCCTGCGGGCGATGATGATCGGCTACCGCCACGGCGGCCCGGCCGGCGCCCACGCCACCCTCGCCGCCACCCCAGCAACCATCGACGTCCTGGAATGGGCACGAGAGACCGTCCACGCCTCCCGCGCTGTCGGCCTCGGGACCATCACCATCGACGGCAGTGCGCTCACCGACACGACCGCCGGAGTCCAGATCCGCCCGGGCCCCGACGGCCGCTGGTACCCCTTCACCCTCTGGCGCGCCGACGAGTGGCGTCCCGCACCCGGAGCCTGCGACGATCCCGCCGAGGCCTTCCGCGCCGCACGGCGCGCCCGCGCCGCACGACCACTCAGGCGATAGCCCCACCGACGACCCTGACCAGGACGTCACCGAGCCCGAAAGACCCACCGCATGCCCTTGGATCCGCAGACCGGCGTACGCGTCTACCAGTTCATCGCCGACCGGCTCGACGACAGGCGACGCGAGCACTACCCCGCTGGCCGCGAGGAGTACGAGGCTGACTGGGCCGCCGCCCATGATCTGGAGAAGGCCTTCGCCGAGGCCGTCCACGCCGACGACCCTGGTACTGCCGAAGGCCTTCTCCAGGAGCTCAACGGCATGGCTGCTCAGTGGCGGTGCCATCCTCACCACCCGGACAACCACAGCGAAGACGGGAGCCAGCCCGACGACACCGAGATGGACAGCCAGCCATGAGACGGCAGTGGATCCTTCCGTGTGGCGTGGTCGCCGTCATGGTGGTGCTCACACCGACCGTGATCCGCACCCAGAGTGCGTCGTGGACCATCGGATGGTCGGCCATCCTCTTCGGAGCCGTTGTCGTGCTGTTGATGCTCGTCCTGGCTGAACGCCTCATTCCGCCGCCGGACCGACCCGAGCCCCACGACCTCCCGGAAGCCTGACCCGCCCCGACCCACCGTTACTCGCCCCGGACAAGGCGCGTTCTTCAACCCTCTGCCCGGATCAGGCAACCGCGGTGGCGTCGTCGCGGAACCCGCTCTCGTCTTCCGCGGCCGCCGCGACCAGGCGAGCAACTGTGGGTCGGCCGCGTGCACTGCGACGGGAGCGGGGGATTCGGAAACCGGAGGTGCGCGGTCAGACCGGCTGAGATCATGGCAAGAGGGTCAGCTCATGACCATGGCACAGCAGTTGGGGGCGGCGATGGACGAGACGAGCACGGTGCGCGCGGTCGCGATCGACTACAAGGCGGTCCTGCGTTCGCCCGGGCGGGCCCACGACGGGGTCGCCGACTTCCTGCAGTGGCTCCACGACCACGACATCGCCTTCGTGCTGCTGACGAGCGACTCCATCGACGCCGAAGCCACCCTGAGGGCTGCCGGTCTGCCCGCGCCTGCCCTTCATCTGTGCCGCGACGACATCCCGGGCAGGCCGGCCCGCGGCAGCGGTGCCTGGCTGCTGTCGGTCGCCGACCACCTCAAGCTGCGCACGAATCAGCTGGCCATGGTGGGAACCTCGGAGTGGGACTGGCGTACCGGCATCAACGCCGGCGTCGTTTACATCCACGCCCGCTGGGCCAACCACGTCCGCGACAACAAGAACATGCGCACCCTGTCGGCGGACGAGCCAGCCGGCGTCGGTGAGCTCCTGGAGCACTTCCTCCTGGACGAGCCCCGCTGGGCCTTCAGCCACGACGATGACGCCCGCTCCTTCAAGATCCGCTCGCTGCTGCCTCCCAACGTGCGCTTCCCTCAGGCTCCCGGCCGAACGTTCGAGCTCCAGGACGTTTTCACCCGCGGCCGCACGATCACCGTCGGCTCCCAGGATGCCCGCGACATCTTGATGCTGCGCCTGCTGTCCTCCGCCTACCTCGACGGCACTCTGCCCCACCGCAGCCTCTTCTGCGTCTACCCCAGCAGCTCCCCGGGCCAGGTCAGCCAGCAGCTCGCTGGCTTCCTCACCAAGGCGAAGGTGATGGTCGGCTCCTACTACCGCGAGGACCTGCTCGAGCGCACCGGCCAGGCCCCCGACACCAGCCTGGAACGGTGGAGGAGGAGCCGGGGCGAGGCGAGCACGGCGGACATCTCGATCGGCGCCCAGGCCCGCACCGTCCGCATTAACCCCAAGTACAAGGGCAAGGTCAAAGGCAAGACCGTGGTCGTCTTCGACGACTTCACCACCGAAGGCAAGTCCATCGAGTGGGCCCGCACCCTCCTGACCAGCGCCAAGGCGGAACAGGTCATCGCCCTGACCATCGGCAAGTACGGCGCCTCCCGCCACACCGCCTACCAGCTGCGCCCCGGCACGACGGTCGACCCGTTCCAGGTCAGCTACCACCTAGCCGCCACGAACTTTGTGACGACGTCCGTCACCGGAGCCGCAGGCCCGGGGCCCGACGACGCTCTGAAGGCCACGATGTCCCACTTCATCGCCGCCGCGCAGAGCACCGACTGATCTCGCCCGCCATCCGGCCCTCGGAGTCGGCGCGTCCCGTGGCGACCGGTCCCGAGGATCGAGCCGACCGTGCCCTTCCCTCCCGTACGCGGACCGCGTACGCCATGATGGAAGTGGCCCGAGAACCTCGCTTCATCCTTCGAACATCCCGGGGCCACGAGTAGAAGGACACCTTGATGGACCTCGATATCACCGCTGACCAGCACGATCTGCTGACCCTGTGCGCGTTGCGCGCCGGCGACGCCACCCTCGACTGGAGCCTGCTTGCCCGCGGCGCCCAGAGCCCCGAGGGCCTGGCCGCACTCATGGACGGACAGCTGCACGAGGACTCCCGTGCCGCGACCAAGAACCGCCCCCTGCTACAGCAGGCCCTGACCGCCGGCCTGGACGACGCCCGCGCGCGCGTCGACGACGAACTCGCCGCCGCCGGCAAGACCGGCGCGCGCTTGGTCACCGTCCTGGACGAGGACTACCCGGCCAACCTCAGGGTGATCGGCAACCTGCCGCCGTTCCTCTTCTACCGCGGCGAGCTCGACCAGCGCGACGCCCGCTCCATCGCCATCGTCGGCACCCGCCAGGCCTCCGAGGATGGGCTGCGCCGGGCGGCCCGGATGGCCCGCGAGCTCGTCGACCACGACGTCGTGATCGCCAGCGGTCTCGCCAAGGGCATCGACGCAGCCGCCCACCAGGCCACGCTCACCGCCGGCGGCCGGACCTTCGCCGTCATGGGCACCGGCATCGCCGCCCCGATCTACCCGGCCGAGAACCGTCCGCTCGCGAAGGCGATCCTCGCCGCCGGAGGCGCGCTGCTGAGCCAGTTCTGGCCCACCAGCCCCCCGGCGAAGTACACCTTCCCCCGCCGCAACGTGGTCACCTCCGGCACCACCCTGGGCAGCGTCGTCATCGAAGCATCCAGTACGTCGGGCGCCAAGATGCAGGCGCGCCTGGCCGCTGAGCACGGCAAGCTCGTCTTCCTGATCCGCTCCCTCGCCGACACTCAGCCCTGGGCCAAGAAGATGCTGGAGGAGGACCGGGCGATCCTGGTCACCGCCTCCAGCGACATCACCGACCGCCTCGGCCAGGCCGCGGACATCCAGGCCGCCGGACAGCAGCGCCAGCAGCTCGCCCTGGCCGGCCTGTGACGGCAGGTCTCCCGGATCCGGCAGGCTTCCCCGACTGCCCGGTATGCGCCTACCGCATCACCGGCACCGCCCGCCTGTGCTCCGACTGCGCCGGCCGCACCCTCCAGCCCGTCGCCGAGCCCCACTGCCCGGTCTGCTCCCAAGCCGTCGCGCCGGGCAGGCCATGCGGCAACCGGGTGTGCGCCTTGCCGGAAGCCGAGCGGGGGTTCTCCCGCGTCGATGCGGTGGCCATGTACTCCGGAGCCCTGCGCGACAAGATCCACAAGCTCAAGTACGAGGGGAGAGCCGGCTGGGCGATGATCTTCGGCCGGCTCCTCGTCGGCTGGATGGAAAGCCACCCCGAGGCGATGCACGGCGTCGACCACGTTGTCGGGAACCCCACCCACACAGGCCGCCAACCTCTCCAGCACATCGAGGCGATCATGGACGCCGCTTACACGGAGGACGTCACCCGGGCCTACCCGCTCAGCCCGCCGGGCGCCCATCTGCTGGTGAAATATGCCGAGACGCCCCGCTCCGCAAACCGGACTCTGGACGAGAAGCGCGCGGCTGCGACCGCGCACGCCGCCGCCCTGACCTGGACCGGAGACACCGGCGCCATCAAAGGGGCCACCATCCTCCTCGTGGACGACGTCTTTACCAGCGGATCCCAGCTCCAGCACGTCGCGCGCCGACTCCGGGCGACCGGTGCCGCCGACGTCAGGGGACTTGTTCTTGCAAGAGTCCCCTGGAGCGGATGACCTCACCGTCGCGAGCGGGTCTGTCGGCTCCCCCGGCCGTCAGGTCGGGCTGGTGGGTGCACCCGCCGACGACAGCACCCGACCTCGTACGGCGCACGCCCGACGGCGGGAGCACTCTTAGATCCGCATGGTGCTGGGAGGCATGGGCCTTCTACGCTCCAACAGGCCGGTCGCCCGCCAGTCGCCCGTCAGGCAGGGGTGCGCTGCCCCTGTGAAAGGGAGCGGGACCGGGACCGGGCCCTGCCGGGACGGTCACAGCCGCCGTCTACGGTGATCACTATGACACTGGGGGACATGCTGAAGCGCCACGCCGGGCAGGCCGTGGTGGCAACGGCGATCATCAGCGAGGCCGTCCTGACGCAGCTCCGCGGACCGGAGGCCGGGATCGCCGTCGGCGTCGCGGTGGCGGCTGGCGGACTGTGGGCGGCGCAGGGCCGCGCCCGGCAGAAGTCGGCGGTCTCCATGGGGGCAGCGGCACAGGCGCTGACCTGGCAGCCTCACGCGGGCCGCAGGCCCCGCCCGTCCGACAGCGACACGTACCGCCACCTTGCGGCCAGGATGCGGCAGACCACCGAACACGTGCGGCGCACTACCGCCGAGCGCGGACTGGAGAAGGTCACCCTGGCCACCTCCGACGAGACCGGCAGTTGGGCCGACGCCCGCTCCACCGGCCACGGCCGCCGGGGACACGTCTGGCTCGGCATGCGGTGGCTCCACCCCCGTCATACAGCCCACCTTCCCGCGGTCTTGGAGCACGAGCTCGCCCATCTCCAGCGTCGCGACACCAGCAAGCGCATCTCCGCCGAGGCCGTGGCCGTGGCGACGGCCGGCCTGGCTGCCGGTCTGCTGTCCTTGCCCGCCTTCATCCTGACCGCAGCGGCCGTCTGGGTGCTGACCATCCTGTTCTTCTGGTGGGGCGAACTCGCCTGCGACCTCGCGGCTGTCCGCGTCTGCGGTCGGACCGCTGTGGCCGACATGTGGCGCGAGGACCTCGAGCGAGACCGCGCCCGCTCCTTCCTGCCTCGGATCTGGGTGACGGCCCGGAGCGTGCGAACCCATCCGCCCATGCGCCTCCGGATCCTGTGGGCCGAACACGTCCCGCTCCCCGACGGACCCGGCCAGGAGCCGCACCCGCTGCATACGGCGGCGGCCAGCTGATCCGGCACCTTGCGTCTCCGCAGCGTCCCGCTCTGCGCCCAGCCCGGGTACGTCCTGCCCCGACCTGCGATCCGATTCCCCGATATGTGCGATAGGACGCCAGTTGGCGCGGTAAGTTGAGCAGCAGTTCCCCTGGACGCCGCGTCCCCCGTGCGCTGCGTCCGGGGGCCTTCCGCCCGGTCCGGGCTGATCATCGGTTGCCGCCCGCCCGCCACGACATTCACGGCCCTCGACCGCGCGCCTCGCCAGGACGACTCACCTCCCGCGGGATGGCCATCGGCGGATCCACGTCATGGTCCGGCCACTACCCTGGTGGCCAGCGGGATCGAGGGAGCCACATGAAGCGCACGCGAGCTGTCGCACTGGTCGAAGCGATGCTTCACCGGCTCGACGGCCCCCAGGAATGGCCCCTCCACCTGGTCCGGCAGGTGTGGCTGTTCGGCAGCTTCGCACGCGGCGCCACCGAGCCCCACGACGTCGACGTCGCCGTCCGGTTCGAGCGCGACGAACGGATGAACCAGGCCGTCGTCCAGGCCATCTTCTCCGGCGGCAACCCCTACGCGCCGCTGCGCCGCGCGCTCGCCGGGTCGTCCCGCGGGCTGCAGTTCCAGTTCGAGGACGCGGCCCGCGAGCAGCTGGAGGCCGAAGGCACCTTCATGCTCCCGCTGTGGCAACGAGGTGACTCGCTCACCGAAGCACTCGGCGTGCTCCACGCGATCGCCGAGGACCCCGAAGCCGGCCGGGCCGAGCGCCACGACATGATCGAGGCCTTCGAAGGCCTCGACCGGCACATCCCCCGCCTTGTCCGGGCAGAACTAATCGGGTGGCAGCAGCAAGAGGCCATCACCATCTCCCGCATCACGCTCTCCGACCCGCCGGATGATGCTGAGCTGCTGGCGACCCCGGACATGCGCTGGGCCTTCCGCCGGTGGAACGACGACAGCCCGCTGCGCCGGGCGGCACTGGCTGGTCTGGCCCTCATGAAGGAACTCGCGGTCGAGCTCGACGACGTCGAGCTGGCCGGTCAACGGCTGCCCACACCGCGGCGCCTCGCGGGGCACCGGAGTGAACCCCGTTGGTGGATCAACTGGAAGTGGCAGGGCTACCAGAGCATCCCGTACTGCGTCACCGGCGCCCATGGCTGGTTGGAAGTAGTCCAGCCCACGCGGACGCGCCCGCTGAACGCGTTGGTGATCGAACCGGGGCCCAAGGCAGCAGTACTTCGACCCTGACTACCGGATCGGCACCGACCGGCGGGACGCCCGGCCTCGGCCGTGCAGCTTCGGGCCTCCGCGTCCTCGTTCCATTGGATCCGCTCGCCGTGTCGAAACGTTGTTCCATTTGTCGGCGCGTGGGGCTACTGTCCAGAGACGCAAGATCGCAAGGGGGGGCACATGACCATCACCCACGCTGGACCGGGCCGGCCTCCGGGCATCCGCCGGGGCCCCGACGGGCTCACCGACAGGCAGCGGGCCATCGTCGACTGCATCGCCCGTTCGGTCGCTGACCGCGGGTACCCGCCCTCGATGCGCGAGATCGGTCAGGCGGTCGGCCTGACGAGCACCTCCAGCGTCGCCCACCAGCTCCTTGCCCTAGAGCGCAAGGGAGCACTCCGCCGCGACCCGCACCGTCCCCGCGCCTACTGCCTCCCCCTCAAGTTCTCTGCGGGAGAGTACGAGGGGCCGGAGAGCGAGCCCGCGGCGGCGGAGGTGCCTCTGGTCGGCCGGATCGCGGCGGGCACACCGATCCTCGCCGAGGAGATGGTCGAGGACACGTATGTTCTGCCTCGCCAGCTGGTCGGTGAAGGTGAACTCTTCGCCCTGAAGGTGTCCGGGGAAAGCATGATCGAGGCAGCCATCTGCGACGGCGACGTGGTCACCGTCCGGCGGCAGCAGGTCGCCGAGCCAGGCGACATTGTCGCCGCCATGCTCGACGGCGAAGCGACGGTGAAGAGGTTCCAGCGCGACGCGGCCGGCCACGCCTGGCTCGTCGCGCACAACCCCGGGTTCCAGCCGCTCGCGGCCGACGAGGCTGTCATCCTGGGCAAGGTCGTCGCCGTCATGCGCGCCCTCTGACGATCCTCGTGATGGCACAGGGACAGCCGTCTCCCGCTCCACCCGTGCTCGGGTCCACGGCCAGGACCGGAGAGGGCTCTGCGTACGGTACGACCATGATCCTGCCGCTGGAAGACGACTCGAGGCCGCCCTACCTCCAAGCCGCCGAGGTGCTGCGCGACAGGATCCGCACCGGCGAGTACCCGGCCGGGAGCCGGCTGCCGTCGGCACGGATACTCCAAGCGCACTTCGGGGTGTCCAGTTCGACCGTGCAGAACGCACTGAGAGTGCTGAAGCGGGAGGGCATGGTCTACTCCGTGCTCGGCCGGGGCAGCTACGTCAGCAGCGCACACCCCGGCCTCCCGCTGGCGGACCGGACAGCGCCCTCTCCCGCCACCAACAACGTGGTCGACAACGAACACGACCCCAGGCCCCCCTACGTCCGTACGGCCGACCTGCTCAGGCAAGAGATACGGTCCGGCAACCTCGAACCGGGTAGCCGGCTTCCCTCCGCGCGGGAACTCCAAGACAGCTTCGGCATCGCCAACTCGACGGCACAGAACGCGGTGCGCGTGCTCAAACGCGAGGGCCTCGTCTACGCGATCAAGGGCAAGGGCGTGTTCGTCCGCCGCTCCGTACGACAGGACGAGCCGCGCCTTGGTGAGAAGGCGGCAGCACAGCCCGGCTCTCGGGCCCAGCCACGAACCGATGAAGAACTCGCCGCAGACCTGGCCGCCGCCGAGCAGCGCCTCGCGCACGCCGCCGACGCCTACACAGCGGCTGGCGCCCAGCTCGACGCCCTCACCCGCGAGGCCCTGCGCCGCGGCATGCCCCTGCCCGCACTTCGCCGCCTGTGGCACCCCTCGCACCCCATGCCACGGTCTGATCCGAGAGCAACCGATCCTCCGTTCCTGCCACGAGAACAGCCCCCACGGTGAACGATGGCGATCGTGACGCACGGGGATGCAGAAGAACTCGCCGAACAGAGCGATCCCCAGCCGGTCGCGTTCCCGCTGTAGTCGGCGCCCCGAACCGACGAACGGCGTGGCGCGCCCATCGAGCCGAGCCCGATGGATACGGTGGCGCCTTGCGGCATCGGTCTGCTGCTCCTCACGCGAACCTCGGCCCACTGGTTCAAGGCGGAGGCGAAGAAGCTCGGCTTCGACCAGAGCCGTCTCACCGACCGCACCACCGCACACCAGTGCCTGTTCCTCACGCTCCGCGGGCCGACGGAGCGGAGCGAAAGGTACCCGCCATGCCGGCGAACCAGATCAGCAGCCGCGCCCGGACCTACGCCCTCTACACCGGCGCCCCCTACCAGGCCGCATGTGAGGCCGTCGCTGCCTTGGAGCCCGACGCTCCACTCATCCCGGCACCGGCCCAGCACGAACAACTCCTGCTGGAATCGGAGGTGTTCTACTGGATCCTCAACACACAGCGGCACTTCTTCGAGTACCCCTTCGGCATCCGGTACGTACAGCCCACCTCGCGCGGCATCCGGCTCCACCTGGAGAGCAACTCGAGCCTCGACAGCCTGCTGAGCGGACTGCTGCCCTGCCGCTCGCCGATGCGCGCCGGGCGAGACGAGATCTACGGGCTCAACGGGGTGAGAATCTGCGCACGCACCGATCGCGGCATAGAGCTCCGCCGTCTCGGGCAGCCGACCAGCATCCGGCTCACCGGCCCCTCGCGCCGCGCCTTCCAGAAGGCCGAGACGGCACTCGCGCAGCGGATCCAGCGCAACGGCGGTGAGGCCTGCTGGCTGGCCGGCGACGCCTGGACCCCCTACGAGAAGCAGTGGGACACCGAACGCCAGCCGATCGCTTACGAGTCCACTTGGCGCGACGCCGCCTGGCTCCCCAGCGGACTCCTCCGCCGCCTCGGACTCCTCCACACCGTCGCCGTCCCCCAGGTCGTCACCGGACACGAGGCGCGCCTGGGGGAGTGGTGGATCCTTCAGCTCGAGCACGACTCCGATACCGGCTTGCGCCGCGCCGAGCTGGTGCAGGCCCTGACCGACCCGCACCACGGTCTGCCGCTGGAACTCTGCGGTCACCGCGACCTGACGCCCGGGGGCAGCCTCGGTCTGGTCCTCCTCAAGTCTCCGGATCGCAGCGCCGCTCTCCAACTGCGCTACGACCGGATCGACTACCCGATCAGGAAGGACCGCGCCGACATGTTCGCGGCGATCAGGCGACGCACCAGTGCCCTGACGGGCGAGGCCTCGCTGCCCGCCATGCCCGGTTGCCCGGGAACCGGATGAGGCTGGTCACGAGGCGTTGGGGCCTTCGTCAAGGCCCCTTCACCCGAAGGGATTGCCCCAATACGACGATGTCCCATGCCGCGGGCGTTTGCCGTACCGTTCTCGGACTGCGCCTGCCCAGGGGAGTGCGGCGGGCCGGACCTGGGAGAGGGCGGCATCGGGGTGGACGGGGAAGACCAGGAGACCTGGGGTGAGCGAGCGGTCTGCAGAACCGCTGATCCGGACGAGCTTTTCGTCGAGGGCGCGGCCCAGAACAGAGCCAAGGCCCTGTGCACCGGCTGCCCGGTGCGTACCGAGTGCCTGGCCTACGCCCTCGATCACCGGATCGAGCACGGAATCTGGGGCGGCATGACCGAACGTGAACGGCGGGCTCTCCTGCGACGGCGCCCCCTGGTCACGTCCTGGCGCCGCCTGCTTGAGACCGCGCGTTCGGAACACGACCGACTCGCCCGACCCGATGAAGCACGTGCCTGGGAAGCAACTGGGTAACCCTCCGGCCACCGTCGAGGTCCTGTCTGCGTCCCCGGCGGCGGGCGAGAGGGCCGTGACAGCGGTGGGTCCCGACCCGTGAGATGGCCTGGTCCTACAGCAGGTCCATCTCCGCGTCGACGTACCCGAACTGGCCGACCATGTACGCCAGCGCCTCCCGCAGCAGGCGCTGGCGCTCTGCGCGGACCATGGCCGGCGCCGCGGTGATCGTGACGGCCATCCGCGACCTGGGGCCGCCGTCGTTGGAGCCGAGCGACGTCAGGTCGACGCGCGTGTCCAGATCCGGCAGGACGCCGTTGTCGGCAGGCTGTTCGCACGTCATCCGCAGTTCGGTGGTGGGCGGGGCGGCCCACGACAACCCGGCAGGGTCGCCGATGACATCGGGCAGCACCTCCGCGGCCGTCTCCCACGCGGCGAGCAGCACGGCCTGGACCTCGTCGAGTCCCAGCTGCGTGTCCCCGCCGGCACCGAGGACCGCGGCCCACGCCTCCGGGTTCTCGATCAGGACGTCCGCGCAGGCGACCACGGTGGACTTCATCGTGGTGGGCAGGGCGAGCATGACGGAGGCCTTCACGGCCGGACCGCCGTCCGGCCCGGCGATCGTGCACACGTAGCCGACGGAACGGGCCGAGTTGCCAAAGGGCCCCCGCTCCCAGCGAGCGGCGGGCAGATCCGCGCCCCGGCGCCGGGACAGCATCGTCAGCGCGCCGGCCACCGCGCTGTGCGGAAGCTGCTGTTCGAGCAGCGTACGTCGGGGTTTGCTGACCTCCAGCGGGCCCGCGTCGGCCCAGGGCAGGTTCACCAGGGCGCGCAGGCGCAGCGCCGGTGTCTGGCCGGAGGTCCCGATCTCGGCCGACCGGCCCTGGTTGAGGCTGAAGCGGGGGAGCGGCTGCCACCGCCACACGCCGCGCTCCGAACGTGTCAGGCGGCCCGCGCCCCACGATCCGCCGTCAAGGTCCACACTTCGGGCGTCGGCCGAGATCACCCACGCCGTGTCCGTGTCCTTCGGCGGACAGGGCAAACCGATGGCCGCGAGCGGGTCCTGGCCCGGTGCATGCCGACCGGCTTCGACGATCGCCTGCCAGACGGGCGCGGCGACGGCCGCCGGAGGGCGCCCGGCCACCAGACACAGCACCCAGCCCGGCACGCCGTCCTGTTCGTGGTGCAGATCCTGCAGAGCAGCTGAGCCCTGCGCCCACGCCTCTCCGGCCGGCTGGCCCAGCCCTGCGTCGGCCAGCTGCTCGTAGGCCGCACGCATCTCCCGCTCGCGCTCAGGCACGCCCTGCCCGACCCGCAGCCCGCTGTCCGGCCCGGCTTTCGACGTGGCCTGCCGTACGAGGTCGGTGAGGGCCTGGGCGGTGGTCAAGCCGGAGGCTCGGACACCGGCGGAGAGCAGCTGCTGGATCTCGGTCCGCGGCAGCCAGTGCGTGCTGTCGCCGTCCCGCCTCGGCACGGCGACGGTGTCCGTGCGCGGAGAACCAGGCTTGCCCACCGGTGCCGGCACGACGAAGAGCGTGTCGCCAGCCTGCGCGGGAACGTCGATGAACGCCACCCGCTCGCCGTTCGCGCCGGACCATCCGACGCGCACGCCCCGAGGTGCCGGAGTAATCCATTGACGGATCAGCTTGCGGATCTGGTCCATGTTCACCGTCGCCGGGTCGACACCGACGATGTGGTCCAGGACCTCTTCGTCATGCTCCAGGCGGGTGGCTATGCCGATGACGATGACCCCGCCGCCCCCGTTGGCGAACCCGGCTACATCCTTGGCGAGTTCCTCGACCGCCTTGGGGTCAGCCAGCTGGTACGGGCGCCCCTTCGCGTCGATCCACTGCGTCTCGCGCAGTCCAAGCAAGGAGACCGGCTCATGGGCGTTCAGCGCGGCCAGCGCGCTCTTCAGATCCTTCACCACCCCGGCAGTATCCACCGGAGTTTCGGCTGCCTACGCAATGTTCCACAACGTCACCGGCGCCGCCGGAGCACGCGATGAGGGCCGCCGCTCAGCCCTCCATGTGCTGCTCGAGAACGACGTCAATGGTGAGGGCGAACCGGGGCCGGGTTGTGCGGCCAGTGCCTTGTGCCGCCTTGAGGGTGCGCTCGCTGCTGCTGCCGAGCCACAGGCCCACGAGCAGGTCGGTCAGGTACTGCTCAATCGCCACCGCGGTGTGCCGGACGGCTGTGTAGCCGACGGTGAATTGCTGGGAGGAGGGGCGGGCGGTGGCGCCCTCGACGGCGGCGAGGAACTTGGCCGGGACCACCAGAACGTCACCGGTACCGCAGATCAGCCAGTACACGGAGCTCGCGCTGTGTTCCAGCAGGTCGTGCAGTTGGCGGCGCTTGACGGTCCAGCTGTCCTCGCGTCCGGCGCGTCCAGGCGCCAGCGCGGCGGACTTCTTGACCTGGATGAGGTCTCCCGTACGCAGTTGGAGACGGCCGGGAACGCGTACGTCGACGACGACGCCGATGTCGGCTCCGTTGGCCCGTTCCTCCTTCTTGGTCACGGTGCGGTGGCCGACCCGCAGGTGCGGGCCGGCCACGCCGGCTACCCGGGTGTGGGCGGGCAGGGCGGTGAACTCGCCGGCGAGACCGGCCAGCAGCGTCGCGGTCTCTTGTTCTTCCTCTGCGGCCCCGAGGTCGTGCATGGTGCTTGCGAATTCCGCTGCGGCACGACGGGTGGCACCCCGCACGAGGCCTTCCAGATCGTGGTCGGCAAGCCAGGTGGATGCTGGTGCCGCCAAAGGGCGCGGGAACTGGTCACGGTGGGCGTCGACCGATGCGGAAAGGACGTCCAGCAGCCGCTCTTCGAACGGCCTTGTGCCCTCAAGGGCGGCCAGTAGCCCGGCGGCGCGCAGCTGTACGGGAAGGATCGTGCTGCGGCTGCTGCGGTTGACCGCCTGCCGGACTATCCGGTGCTTGTCGGCGAGTGGAACGGTGAGTGCCACGTCCAGGTCCTCCAGATGCCGCCCCAGGAGCAGCAGCCACTCCAGCGATCGCGCCCACAACACCGGCCGCGCCTGCTTCTCCAGCATGCGACGCAGTCCAGATGCCGCGACCGGGTCACGCTCCCCGGCCAGGAGCGCCAGGTCACGCCACAGCTGCGCCAGCCGCTGGTCAACGTGGGAATCGAGACGGTCCAGAAGCCGGGAGGTCCACATCTCATGCCGGTTGCGAGGACCCTCACGCTGCTGATGCGCCCGGGCGAGCCCGACGGCGACCGCGCAGGGAACCGGCAGCACGTCGGCGACCGCGGGTGTTGCACAGACGGCCCAGCGCACCACAGGCGGCGGCCCACCAGGGTAGGACCACTCGATCAGCGGCCGATGAGAGCACTCGCCGAGCAGAAGGCTCTCAACCCACGCTCGGTGCTCCCGGGCGAACTCAGCGAAGGCGTCCGGCTGGCGCCGGGTGAGGTCTTCGACATCTCCGGGGCACGCGCTCAGTGCCCGCTGACAGCAGTCGAAGCACCGTGAGACAAAGGAGTAGTGAGCGGGACAGGATTCCACCCCGCGACTCTACGGCCCCGGCAATCGACGTTCCGCATGGGCAAGTTGGTCGGCGCAGGACACGCCCTCCACCTCGCTCCGGCCGGTCGATACTCGTTCACGCCACGACGCTGGCGCAGGTTTGTCAGTCGGTCGAACTAAGCTCCGAAGCATGAGCACCCCCGCCCCAGAACCGGACCCGTTCGACCCGCAAGACTTCCCTGCCGACCTGGTCGCAGCCCAGCGCCAGGTGGCGGATCTGTACGCCGCCCTTCGCGCCCACCAGGCGATGCTCCCCTGGTCCCGTGAGCCTCACCCCGGCTGGCCTGACGAGCCGGAGCGGGGGAGGGAACGGGGCGGCCGACCCGCATCGCCCGGCTGGACACCCGACGAGGCCGCCGAGTTCGACCGGCTCATGGAGCAGCTGCGCGCTGCCACGGCACGGGTGCAGTGCCACACGTGGTGGGAGCGCTGCAAGCAGGAAGGCATCAAAGGCGCGGACATGGTCGTCACCCGCCAGGCCCTCAAGCACGCGAAGGGCGCCGTCCCGGAGGGCACGCTCCTTGAGCAGGACGACGTCCGTCCAGCGGCCTGACCCGGTTTGAGCCTGGAGCCGACCCACGCGGAGCCCCCTGCTGACAAGGTTGACCTCCATGGACTCCGTCGCCACCGCCCTGGACCGCATCTGGCCCTCCGAACTGCGCACCGACCGGCTCCTCCTACGACCGGTCACCACCGAAGACGGCCTCCTCGTACACGAGCTGCTGACCGACGACCGCGTCCGCGCACACCTCGGTGGCCCTGTCACGGAGGATCGCGTCGCCGCCCGGCAGGCCGCCTACCCGACGACGGCCGGCGCCTTCACCGTCGTCCGCGTCGCCGACCAGCGGCCGATCGGCCTGGTGACCATCGCCGTCGACCACAGGTGCGAGGGACGCGCCGAACTCTCCTATCAACTGCTCCCCGCCGCCTGGGGCGAAGGGCTGGGGAGGGAGGCCGTCGCGGCGGCCGTTAGCTGGTGGACGGACGCCGTCCCCGGCGGTGGCCCGCTGGTCGCGGTTACGCAGAAGGCCAACAGCGCCTCGTGCCGCATGCTGGAGGCGATCGGCATGACCGTCGTCGACGAGCTCGACGAGCACGGTGCGCGCCAGTGTCTCTACACCCCCGCTGGCGACAAGGACGACAGCGACCTGCGCTGGTTGCGCCTGCTCGCCGCGCGCCGGGACGCCGTCGAGCGTCGCCGAGGCGCCCAGGCACGCGCGACCGCGGCCGGCCAGAACCTCCCCGATGACCTCGCGGCGCTCACCCCCGAGGAACTGGTCCGACTGTGCCCCGCCCGCCACGGCGCCTACGGCCGGATCTGCGCCCGCATGGCCGATCACACGCCGGACCTTCACCTGGGCCGGGCACAGGACGGCGCGTGGATCGCCTGGCTGACGACGGCTGACGCCTGACCACCCGACCCGGCGCGAGCACGTCGGCGCTTAGAACTCGTCGGCGCGCATCGGGACGAGCTCGGCGACCTCGAACTGGGTCGTCTCCGGGTGTAGTTCGAGGAAACGGTCGATGACCTGGGCGTGCGCCTGGCCGGTGAACAGGTCCAGTGCCACGTGGTCGAGGGGACCGTCGTCCAACTGGAGGTAGGTCATGGCCAGATGGGCGCCGTGGTGCAGAGCGTCTTTCTCGGTGGGGTAGGTCCAGGTGCTCAGCTCGCGTTCCGGCTCGCTGCGGTGCAGCAGCACCCAGGGCCCGCCGGCTGGCCCCGTAGGCGAGTCGGCCAGGGCCCGGCACGTGCGGCACCACGACGCGTTCGCGGCAAGCCGCTCCGCCGAACCGGCACCCCACACCGGCTCTGGCACGACGATGCGCGCGACCGCCGACCGTACGGGCAGGGCCTGCGGCTCCAGGGTGAGCAGTTCGGGGACCCGGTAGGCGGTGCGGGCGCGGCTCTTCCTGCCGGCCGGAGGCTGCCACAGTGCCCGCGGCCACGGCTCGTCGAGTGTCACAGAGGGGCTGCGGCTGAGGGGATGGCCGAGGTCGACCCGGTCCCCGTAGGACGGGGTCGGCTCCTCCCCTGGCGGAAGCGGCAGCAGCCACCCGGCCACGTCCTTCACCCACGACTGCCCGCAGCCGCACCAGTGCACGGCGGCAGCCTGCTCGGCGGGGCTGTCGTACCAGTCCGGCTCCTCCCAGCCCAGCCCGAGGCGCGCCATAGCGGTCGGCTTCTCGCACGGGCAGGACGCGAACCGGTACAGCTCCACATCGGGCTGCTCGTCGCGCGCCGCGTGCAGCCACGCCGGATGAACACCCAGCGCCCGAGCCAGCGCCTCCCGCTCATGGTCCCCGGGCCGGGAGCGGCCCGCCGCCCAGTGCCCGATCTGGTGCGCGCCGACGCCGACGTCGCCTCCCAGGCCGACCGCGGTCTTCGCGGCCGCCTCCTGCAGCAGCCGCAGGCGCCGCGCGAAGGGAGACAGCCCCAGCAGCGCCCACACCGGGTGCTCCCCCTGGGGCTCGACGTGATCCGGATCGTCTTCCCACACCTCATGGAGCTCGTTGTAGGAAAAGGCGTGCTCGGCGAGCGTCTCGGTCAGCCAACGGCGCACCGCAGCGTCGTCCGCCCACTGCTCGTCGGTAGCCTCCCGAGCCGCATCGTCCGTGTTTTCCGCCAGCACCAGTTCCTCGTGCAGCGGGAACACCAACTCCTCGACGGCTAGCAGTGCCCGGGAGGCGATGACACGGCGGGCCGGCTCCGGCGCCGCGCCGCTCAGCACGCCCGACAGCACGAACCACCAGCCGGTCCTGCTGCTTACCCCACCTGCTCACCCTGACCTCACTCCCGCGGCCGCCGCGGCCCCGCACGCGCCACATCATCCCGGCCATGACACGGAAGCGGGCGACAACGCCCGAAGTTCACCCACACCAGAACACGCTCGCTCCACACCCCGGACAGCCAGCAGCGCCCGCCATCAGACCCAGCACAACCGCCAGCTACGCGGCCACATACGCTGTCCCGATGCCCGTCGTACCCCCGCTCTTCAGCGATGCCGAGACCGACCACCCCGCCATCGCCCAGTGGTGCTCCACCATCCTGGCCGGCGACACCGCCCGCCTGCTCCTCCTGGGACCGCACTGGTCCGGCAAGTCCCACGCCGCCTACGCCGGGCTGCGCCAGCTACTCTCCGCCGGCTACCGCGAAGAGCACATCACCGTCCACCAGGCCCACGATCTCGGGCGCAACTACGAGCCCAGCATGATCGAGAACACCACCGCCGTCACGGTCATCGACGATCTGACCCTCTCCGTCGACCTGGTGCGCGAGGCCACCGTGCCGCTGAAGCCGGACCCCGCCGAAGTCCAGACCATGATGGCCCTGGAGGCGGGAGCACTCGCGGATGCCGTCGCCCGCCTGAGCCTGCTGCCGCGGCGCTCCTGGCTCCTGATCGCCTCGAACCTCGACTGCCTCGTCGAGGCGGTCGGCCAAGAGACCGCCGACCGCCTCGTCGCCGTCGCCGAGCAGGCCGAACTCGTCCCCCGCCCCCGGCCGACCCTGCGCTGGTAGCAGCCGGACAATCAGCACGCCCGCCGCACCTCAATCAGCTGGACTACGCTGCGCGTTGTCGTCAGGGCGAAGGAAGGGCGGCCTGTGGCCAAGCGGACGAACGGCTCCGAGAAGAACCGCAAGGAGCCGCTGGCCGGCGTCGCACGCCGGCTGTGGGCGTTCTCCGGCAACGAATGCGCCTGGGGCGACCCGCACTGCTCAACCCGGCTGGTCACAGAGGAAGGCGCCTGGGTCGGCAAGATCGCCCACATCATCGGCGCCGAGCCCGGCAGCGCCCGTCACGAGGCATGGGACGGCACGGACGTCGACCAGCTACGGGACTTCGACAATCTGATGCTGCTGTGCGGGGTGCACCACGACCTGATCGACAGCAGCGTCACCCGGCACGACTACACCGTCGAGTACCTGCGGGCAGTCAAACAGAAGCACGAGGCCAAGTACCGGTACACGGTCGACGACATCGAGGCCGAGTTCCGCGACACGGTCAACGGCTCCCTGGTCCGCCCCGCCACCACCATGCGCCGCTTCTTCGCCTGGGAGGACGCCAACCAGGACCCGTCGGACGAACAGGACTTCCTTCAGCTGGTCAACCGCTTCGCGGGGCGGGTCGGCGGCCTCACGCGGATGGCCCGACAGGTGCTCGCCCTCGTGGTGCACGAGGAGACCACGGACTTCGAACTGGTGCTGAGGCGCTTCTCGGCGGACCGTACGACGCTGCTCAGCGTCGTACGCGAACTCCAGAAGGCGGAGATGGTCTACCTCCACGCCGAGGAGTACGACGAGGACCGCGGACAACTGTCCCTGCTCAGTGGCGCTCTGGAGGGAGTCCCCGAAATGTGGGACGAGCTTCGGGGCTTCTGCCGCGACGAGAAGGTGGACCTCAAGGAGATTCTGGTGGATCTCGACTTCTCCCGCTTGGACTGAGCCGCCGGCGGGCGTACGACCTACGCCCGGGGAGTGGCGGCCCCGGCCGTACTGCGTCCCGTCACGGGGACCGGGGCCTGTCCCGCACACTCCATTCCGGCACGGGCCACGGCGAGCCTAACGAATGACCCAAGAGCCCCTGCACCGATTTCCACCGGCCCGGGACGAAGCACGAGGACAAGCACGGCGAGGGGACTGCCACAAGGCATCACGCCGTCGGCTTCCGCACAGGACAGGTACCGCGAGCGGCGACACCGACGGCATCGTCGCCACTGTCCTGAACGCGCGGCGTGTCGGCCTCGGCGGGCCTGGCGGTGACACCGTAGAAGCCGCCGAAGGCCTCGACGCCGCTCTTCCCTTCCAGTTGGGCGAGCAGCGCCGCCGCTGCCACGCCGCGCGCCAGTTCGCTCGCGGTCCGGGCCACACGGTTCTGCGCGCGTCCCGACCGAGGACGACCATCGCTGAACTGGATCGCGTCACCGTTCTCGCCCAGGCTGCCACCAGCGCGCTCGGCCTCGCCTCGTAGCCAGGCCTTGGCCTGCTCGCGCGAATGGCCCCATTGCCTGAGCTTGTACGCGATGTCAGCACCGCACAGCGGAACTGCGAAATCCAGGAAGAGCCGCAGCTCATCAATGGCATTCAATGGTTCAGGCTGGCGCACAGAAGAATCTCCTAGACATAAAGAGTCGGAAACTCGAAATTGGGCTAAAGAAGCGGCTGGGTTCCAGGAGAAAGCGAGCAGGAAGCGTCCGTCGGAAAGATGCCGGCACTATCGGGCCACACGGCCTGCCAATACGGCACGGCAATCTCCTGGCCGTACACCGCCCGCAGCATCGAGAAGGGCTCCAGGGACGTCACGGGGCGCATGAGCAGCTGGAATCCGTTCGCAAGAACCCCGTCCAGCGCCTCACCGTCAACTGGACCAGACGATCCGGCGAACCGCTCGATGAGGGAGTGAAGCAGGCCCTGCATCACCCGGACGTCCAGGCCAGCCATCACGAACTCGCACCCCAGAGATTCGTGCAGACCGATGGTGTAGCAATAGGCAGCAGAACTCTCATCACCAAGAACTGGCTGGATAGCGAACCCGTGCTCCGCGATTACGCCCCGCAGCCGAGCAACGTACGCCGTCATGAAGTCGGGCGGACACACCGGGCAATCCGCATCTCCGCAGGAATCGTGAGGGCGGCCCTTCGGCAAGACACTGGCCGCGGCATCGGGTGTGAAATCGAGATCGCGGACGACCAGCTGGGACGGGTCATCGTCCGGACCAAGTGACTCCAGAGCCGGGAGATCGATCAGGCCCCACCCGCCTTGCGACAGGTCACCCCCCAGGCACGACCACCCGTAAGCCCGGCCGCTCGCGTCGTCGACCTCCACGACGTACCACTCACCCTCGGCGGAGTAGTACCGGAGGCCGACCACCCTGTGCTCATGCGGCTCCAGGACCGTTGCCCACAGAGCCGGGATCTCGGCCAGCACCTCCGGAGCCGGGTAGAAGCCGTGGCCGCGCTCCTCGCGCCACAGCTCGGGCGGCCGCGTCCCGACCGGAGCGCCCCCCTGCGCAGAGCCCTCGGCGTCGGGCTGGGCGCGGAAGATGGCCTGCTCCACATCCGGGTGAAAGATCGACACCTCCTCGCCGTCCCAGCGCACGGTGTACGCCTCCAGGTCACCGGGCAAAGCGAGCAGTTCGGGGACTGTCTCCATCGCCCTGAGGAAGAGGGCGATGAACAGTTCTTCCCGGCTTCCGGCGTCGGTAGAGACGGTGGTTCGCTCCCAGGGGTGCCCGAGGACGCGCATGCGGATGTCCGCCATGATCAGTTCTCCAGTGAATCGTGGGTGGGGAGCCGAGGAGGGCCTGGCTGAGGGCGTGCGTCGCCTCTGAGGCGATCGCGGAGTAGCGACGCTGCGCCTCAGCGCGCATCACGGGCCAGCCGGCCCCGACGGAGTGAGAGGAGGGAGGAGCCTGCCCGGATCAGGAGGCTGACGACTGCTGGGCCCGATACTTGCCCACCACGGCGAGCACGGCGGTGCCGAGCAGGTCGGCACCCTCACCCGCCATCCAGTCGCCGAGTGTCGCTTCCGGGCTGCTGCTGAGCCGCTGGATGAGTTCGTGCACGCCGACATGCGGAACGCCCTCGGCATCGCAACCAGCCTCGAAGTGCCCGAAGTCGGGGGCATACGCGTGGTAGTGCCCGTCGGCGCTCCAGTGAGGGTCCTGCCACAGCTCGAACACAGCGTTCGGAGCGTCCTCCTCCAGCCGCGCGGCTACTTCCTCGCAGAGGCCCAATGCGGCGTCCCGGGCGCGGTAGACCTGTCCCAGCGTGAGGGTCTCGGAGGGACCACGCTCATACTCGCCGCGAAGCCTGTGCTCCCGCATGAGGTCGAGAAGCGCGACGACCTCGCCAGCGGGAATCGAATGGATGCGGAGCTGCAGATCAGCAGACACGATTCTTCCTACGATCGAGCGCCACGGCGGGCGCGCATGAAGAGGGACAGCACCGCGGGCGTTGTCGGCAGCGGTGAAGTAGAGGGGCTTCGGTCGCTCGGCCGGCGCCCTCGCACCGGCGGAAGGAGTGGGGCCGTAGGCGTTTGGCTGTGTGCGGCTCTTCGGCCGTCCGGAGTTACGCCAAGGCCTGGTTGAGGGCAGCCGTCAGAACCGCGATGCCTCACGCCGCCAGCTGCGCGTCTCGGCGCGGCGAACCAGACGGCGGAACCAGGGCCCCTTTTCGCCCTCATCGCTGTACCGGCCCGGCAGGATCTTGCTCCCCACGGAGCCGGTCCGAGCGTTCTTGACCTTGCGACGCCTCGCGGGACGCTTACTCGCCCCGGTCCCCGGGACGGGGGTGCTCATGTTGAGATCAACTCCGCATCTGTTTGCCCCGATGCCTTACGCGGCGTCGTTCTCGGCGCAGTCGGGGCAGTCGTCGGGGCAGCGGTCTTGGGTGCCGTAGGTGTGAACCTCACAGCGCACACAGGGGTCGACGGAGGCGACGTAGTCGCCGTCTTCGGTACGGGTTTCTCCGACCCAGTCGTCAGCCGGGATCCCAGTCGGTTCGTTGCAGTGGCCGCAGTTGACCTCGCCGGGACGGTAGATGGCCATCAGAGCTCACGCTCGGGCAGACCGCCGTGGAGCCTCCACAGGAACTCCGACATGTCGACGCCGATCTCGTGCTCGGCGTCGTTACTGTCGCCATCGACGGCCTCGTTCCAACGGGCGAGAAGTTCTTCGACCTCGGCCAGGTCGGAGGGGCTTAGTTTGGTGCTCAAGGCGCGGTCCTCCTGCTTGCGCGCCCCGACAAGCGGGGTCGGATGGGGTTCGTGCATGGGCCCCGGAGGGCTGGAAAGTCAGTCAGGCGGTAGGTGTGATCAGCAGACGGCCCCATGGGAAGGGCCGTTCTGGCGCGGGGCCGTTCCAGGGACATCCAGTTGGTGACCTCGGTCGGGTCTTCTTCCCCGACGAGGCCGCGGGCGGCGGTCCGCTGGTCGGGTGGCTTCTCGGCCGCCGGTCTTCGCTCCCCAGCCCCGCAAGAACAACAATACATATTGGAATCTAAAGATGCAACAACAAAAAGAGTCCGTCTGCCTCAATGCCCGGACCAGGTGCCGGAAGGCGCGAGAGGGCCAACCCGATCGCCGCCGTCCCTAGACCGTGCCATGCCCCCAGGGCCTCGCCTACGCACAGCCGGCTACCCGCCCTTCGCCCACGGCCCGGGCGCGCCAGGGACGCAAGAGGCGCACGGAGCCGACAGACGTGCGCCCTGCCCGAGGCACGGCCAGACCCGTACCGTCGCAACATCGGGCCGAATACGCCGGGGGACGCTCGGGACACAGCGGCCGGGGAGGACGGTGGCGTGGTCATGGAGCGCAGGAGGGTACTGGGCACCGCGCTCTGCGCGGCGGTGCTTTGGAAGGGCGGCACGACAGCGGTGCTGGCCGGCGAACGCGGCCAGCACCTGGCCGAGGGGGATCTGCCGGCTGCGCGCAGGCTGTTCGCCGCCGGCAGATACGACCGGCTCCACCAGATGCTCCCAGGGATGATCGCCCGCGCGAGCGAGAGCGAGCGAACGGGCCCAGTCGGCGCCAGCCGCGCGGCGGGGGTATGGGTACTCGTCTCTCAACTAGCAGTCAAGAAAGCCGAGATGGGCACCGCGGCCGCCTTCGCGGTCCGGGCCGGGACGGCGGCCCGCCGCTCGGGCCGACCGGAACTCCTCGCGGCCGCCGCGCGCGCGGCCGCGACACCGCTGCGCCGCACGGGCCGCGCGGACACGGCCCTGCAACTACTCGGGGAAGCGCACGATGAGCTGGGCACCGCTCCCCGGCCGTCCGCGGCCGACCTCGACGCCTCCGGCATGGTGGCCCTGACCGCGGCCTACACCGCCGCCCAGGCCCGAATGCCCTCCGTCGCCGAGCAGTTCGCGTCCCTGGCCGAACAGACCGCGGCCCGCCTCCTCCGCGACCGCGGACGGGTACCGGCGGGCGCAGAGCTGTCGCCAGCGCAGTGCGCGCTGTACCGGGTCGGCATCCACCAGAAGCTCGGCGACGTCGACCGAGCCCTGGCGTACGCCGCAGGCCTGGAGCCGGCCGCGCTGACCACACCGGAGCGCCGAGCCCGAGCGGCGACCGACACCGCCCGCGCCCTGCTGACCGCCGGAGACGTGGCGACCGCGTTCGTCCAGCTACAACTCGTGGAACGAGCCGCGCCACAGGAGGCCCGCCGCCCCTCAGTCCGCGCGCTCACGGCCGAGGTCGCCGCGCGCCGGCCGGACCTACCCGGCGTCACAGCCTTCGCCCGCCGCACCACCCTGCGCGCCGCGACATGAAGCCCCCGCCGGCCGATTCCCCACCGCGTCCTCGCATAGGGACTTGATCAAGGTCGAGCAGACCTCGCGGGGGCGTCGTCAGCCCAGGTAGTAGGTGTGTGTCGGGCGAAAGGTCGGGTAGAGCAATTCGAATGCACCCGGGCCCCGCGGGTCGTCGAAGGCGAGCAGCGCCGGGTCGTCCAAGGTGCAGCAGCCACACTTCGGATCCATCCACGTGATGGTGATGTGGGGAAACTCGGCCGCCATTTCGCGGATGGCATCCTCCCACGCCGTCTTGTCCTCATCACGCCAGTCGTGCTGGGTTCCGTCCATGTAGACCTGGTCCAGGCGCTCGGCCCACTCGTCGAATTTCATGCTTGCGGCCTTTCTGTGCTCGTGGTTGGTGGCCCGGCCCCGGGTCCTGGGTGGAGGGGGTTGGTGGGGCCGGGGGCCGGGCCAAGGGTGGACGCGGGCGGGGCCTGGGGGTTGAGACCGATCCTGCCCTGGTCTGGGTCTTCCGCTTCCGTCGGCGCGGGCGCGCGAAGGCCCGTGCGGTGCGGGTGGGTGCCCGGGCCCCGTGGGGGCCCGGACACGGGCGGGGGTGGGGGGTGTGGGGGTTCGGCGGCCCCGTGTTGGGGGTTGGGGCCGCCGGGGGGTGGGTGGGGGGTCAGGCGGTCTTGTAGCCGTTGAGCTTCTCGACCAGCTCGGCGCGCATGAAGGCGAGTGCCTGTGCCTTGTCGTCGAGCTTGTTGATCTCGGCCTGGACGGCCTCGGCGCGCTTGCCGTTGAGGAACTTGGTGTACGTGGCCTCGCGCTTGGGGGTGTTCTTGTCGGCCTGGTAGGTGGTGACCAGGCCGGTGACGAGGTCGCGGACCTTCTCGAAGGTGTCCTGGCTGGCGTTCTCGGCCGGGGAGTTGGTCTCGAAGGCCGCACCCATGATCCGCTTGCGGAACGTCAGCAGCGGCGCGGCCCCGTTGTCCGTCTCGGCGGTCAGGTCGGCCGGGTTGACCAGGTGGCTGCCGACCACGTACGGCAGGTCCATGTCGCCCAGCTTCGGGGCGTCGGTCCGCTCGTGGCGGTCGGTCGCGCTGCCCTTGCCGAACTGGACGTTCAGCAGACCCGCGACCTTCGGGAACAGCTCCCAGTTCGGGTGGACCACGACCGTGCCGATCGGGAACACGCCGTCCTGGAGGACGCGGGACAGGTCGTAGACCGCCTCGCCGTTCTCGCCCGTCTCGACCGCGTACGAGTAGGTGTTACCGGCCGGGGTGGTGAACGTCTGGGTACCGGACATGAAGATCCCCTCCAACAGGGTCAGTAGGTGGTTTCTCGGCCGGTTCTTCGTTCCCCCGACCTCGTGATAACTACAGTACACACCGAACCACGAATACGCAACACCGGAACGGGATCACCCCCACACGCTCAACCAAACCCAGCCCCAACTAGAAACCTCACCCCCTCCCCCCACCCCCAACGACCACCCCCACCCCCACCCCCACCCGAGCCCACACCGCCAACCCGCCCCGAACCCACCGGAGCCACCCGACCCCACCCCCGCGCAACCCCGGATCTAACACCCCCACCGACCCCCGCCCCGAATCTAACGACACCCCGGGAACCCCCCACCAACCCAACCGGCGAATCTAACGCCCGCCCCACACGCGACGATTGGAGCGGCCCCGGATCTAACACCCCGGTCCGCCGAATCTAACAACCCGCCAATTCCCGGAACGTGAATCTAACGCCACCCTCACGCACGCCCCGGATCGCCGCACACGGCCCCCTGGAGCCTCGCCCCCGCTATCCCCTTCCCCGACTGCCAACACCCCTGTAGGCTGCCGCCAGAGCCGCACAGGGGCCGCCCGGCCGGACCGGAGTCACCCCCGGGGCCGGGGAAACGGAAACCCCGTCAATTCCCGCCCCACAACTTGAATTCCGGGGCCCCGAGCCCTTAGAATGATCAGGCCGCACGAGAAATCAGGACCACCCGCAGAGAAACACCACCGGGACAACCTGAAAACCCGTCGAGAAACCACAGAAAAGGCCCGCCAGGACCACGAGGGAACCCCCTCCCACCTAGCCAGCCAATCTCTGACCCCAACCCCCGGAAAGAGGACCCGAATTCGAGGCCGAACCATCCGCCGGCCTCCGGCCCGCCCCGCGGGCCGGCTCCACGGCCGGCCCCTTGGCGGGCCGGTCAGCGCTCTGCGCTGACGGTCTGTCAGAGGGCGCTCTGCGCCCTCTGTACC